>CALWZA010000011.1 GCA_944385905.1 uncultured Clostridia bacterium | reverse complement strand
TTATTTTCGTCCATTCTGAACACCCTTTCATTGTTTTAGCAAATTATAGCATAAAGACACGAAAAAGTCAATATTCAATCTTGGAGAGATGTGCTGACAAAGATACGGATAACCTCGAAACTTTTTCGATATTTCGGTTGACTCGGTGTTTTAAAAATGGTATCATAATTAAAATAGCAACATTGAGAATTGAAGGGGGTATTTAAAATGAGAGTATCGCTTTTGGCATATACTCCCGATGCGGAAAAAATAGTCGCCGCAGCGGCAAAGCTTTGCTATTCGGCAAGCAGTATAGACACTTTGCTGGACGGTCTTACAGGTGAAAAAACAAGGGACTTTCTGACGTTTCTCACCGAAATGGGTCACGAAAGCCCGATTGAGCACGTTTCGTTTACTTTCGGAATAGAGGGCGTTTCACGCTCCCTTCTCGCTCAGATAACCAGACACAGAATCGCCTCGTTTTCGGTTCAGAGCCAGAGGTATGTTGAGGAAAAGGATTTTCGGTTTGTGACACCGCCTCAAATTGCCTGCGATGAGACGGCAACGGAAATCTATAACGCTCAGATGCAAAGCGCAATCGACAGCTATAATAAGCTTGCTGATATATTAAAGGAAAAGCACTTTAAGGAGTTTTTAAACGAGGGCTTTGATGAAAAGACCTCACGCTCAAAGGCTCAGAAAAAGGCGATTGAGGATGCCAGATATGTGCTTCCTAACTCATGCGAAACAAAAATGATGGTTACAATGAACGCAAGAAGCCTTTTGAACTTTTTCAGGCTCAGGTGCTGCAACAGAGCGCAGTGGGAAATCAGAGAGGTGGCGTGGGAAATGCTCAGGCTTGTAAGCGAGGTTGCTCCCACCCTTTTCAGAAACGCCGGGCCGTCATGCGTCAGAGGAGTGTGTACAGAGGGCAAAATGTCCTGCCGAAAGCCTGATGAGGTAAGAGAATACTGCGCTAAGCTGAAAGGAGAAACTAAATAATGATATATTGCTTTATTGCGGACGGATTTGAGGAGGTTGAGGCGCTTACGCCTGTTGACCTGCTCAGAAGATGCGGACTTGAGGTAAAAACAGTGGGCATAGGCTCGTGCATAATAAAAGGCTCGCACGGGATAAGGATTATGACCGATATCGACGACGGGGAAATGGTTATTGACGACAGTATTAAAATGATTATTCTTCCCGGAGGAATGCCGGGAACGCTGAATCTTGAGCACAGCAAAAAGGTTCAGGAGGCAATTGATTTCTGCGCTGAAAACGGCAGATATATCGCCGCTATATGCGCAGCTCCGTCCATTTTGGGACATAAGGGACTTTTGGACGGCAAAAAAGCCACCTGTTTTGCGGGATATGAACAGCAGCTCGGAAAAGCCGAGTGCACATCGTCGCCGGTTGAGGCAGACGGAAAAATTATTACCGCGAGAAGCGCCGGAACAGCTCTTGACTTTGCCTTAAAGCTGGTTGAGGTAATGGTTTCAAAACAGCAGAGAGATAAAATCGCGGACTCATTAATGTGTGAAAAATAAAAGTCTGAGCCGGGAGGAAAAGCTTTGGATAACAATAAAAACAATGAAAATGAAGTCGGCAGAGACGAAAAAGAAAACGAGATAGACAAAATTATTGAGGAAACTCAGAATAAAAACGATAGTGACGAAAGCAAAAGCAAAAAAGGCAAATTTGTAATGAACGTTGACTATGACAAATTTGAAGACTATTATTCCGATGAAGACGAGGCTGAGGATGACGAATCCGAGGAGGACGATGAACCCGAACAGGAAGAGTATCGTCCGAAAAAGAGAAAAAAGAAGAATTACTCTGTTTTCGGCGGATTGGTTTTGACAGTTTTCATTCTTGCGGTTTCAGCAGTTATGGCGATAACGGTAATCGTAGTCGGACGCGACGTTCTCGGAATAGGCGACTCAAAGGCGATTATCAGCATTAGTATTCCTCAGGGAGCGACCACAAAGGAAATAGCTCAGATACTCAAAGATGAGAACATTATTCAGTTTACAAGTGTTTTCAGAGCGGTTTCAAAGCTTAAGGGCGCAGACGGAAATATGTATCCGGGAGAAATCGAGCTGTCTTCAAACATGAGCTATGAAGCTATAATCAATAAGCTCCTTGAAGTAAGAGAAGAAGAGGAAGCGGTTAAAGTAACTTTCCCGGAGGGAATAACTCTTGTTGACGCCGCGAATATCCTTGAAGAAAGCGGAGTATGCTCAGCCGACGAATTTATCGAGGTCTTCAATACAAAGGTTTACGGATATGACTTTGAAGAGCTTGTTGAGGATTCTGAGCTTAAGTTTTATAAAATGGAGGGGTATTGCTTCCCCGACACCTATGAGTTTTATGAGGACGAATCGGCTGACACCGTCGCAAAGAGAATTAAAGCGCGTTTTGCCGAAATGGTAAACGCTAATATGCTCGGCAGAATGGAGGATATGGGATATACCCTCGATGAGCTTATGGCGTTTGCCTCAATTGTTCAGAAAGAGGCGGGAGACCCCGCAGAAATGAAAAAGGTTGCTTCGGTATTTACAAACAGGCTTAGAAACAGCGACGAGTTCCCGAAGCTTCAGTCGGACACGACCGACAACTATGTCGAGCAGGTTATTAAGCCAAACGACGACGGCGATAATCAGGAAATGTATGACGCGTATGACACATATGTCGGAATAGGACTGCCGCCGGGAGCGGTATGCAACCCCGGAATCGACGCTATAAACGCAGTGCTTTACCCTGCCGAAACAGACTATTTTTACTTCTGCTCAAATCTTGAGACAAAAGAGTTTTTCTATGCGAAAACTCTTGCGGAGCATGAAGAAAACTTAAAGCTCGCAGGGCTTGCGGACTAATAATCAGGAGGACTATTTTGGCGGATTTAAACAGACTTGAGGTGCTTTCGCCGGCGGGAGATATGGAAAGGCTTGAGGCGGCGCTTGAATACGGAGCCGACGCGGTATATCTGGGCGGAAAAATGTTCGGGATGCGTTCCGCGCCCCAGAATTTTGACAAAGACCAGCTTAAAAAGGCTGTTGCGATGTCGCATGAGCGTGGGGTAAGGGTGTATGTAACCTGTAACACTTTGCCGAGAAACGACGAGATAATTCATTTTGAGGAGTTTATAAACGACGTGACCGAGGCGGGAGCCGACGCTGTTATCGCTAATGACATAGGAGTGCTGTCGCTTATAAAGAAATACGCTCCCGATATGGAAATCCATATTTCGACTCAGGCGGGAATAGTGAATTTTGTAACCGCAAGAGAGTTTTACAATATGGGCGCAAAGAGAGTGGTGCTTGCAAGGGAGCTTTCGCTTGAGGAAATTGCCGAAATAAGGGCAAAAACCCCTAACGAGCTTGATATCGAATGCTTTGTCCACGGAGCGATGTGCGTATCGTTTTCGGGAAGATGCCTTCTCTCAAGCTATCTTGTGAACAGGGACGCGAACAGGGGAGAGTGCGCTCAGCCCTGCCGATGGGGATACCATCTTATGGAGGAAAAGCGCACCGACGAGTTTTATCCTGTTTTTGAGGACGAAAAGGGAACATATATATTAAACGCCAAGGATATGTGCATGATTAACCATATAGACAAGCTCGCTTCGGCAGGAATAAACAGCTTTAAAATCGAGGGCAGGGCAAAGTCGGCTTACTATGTTTCGGTTGTCACAAACGCGTACCGCACTGCGATGGATATATATAAGAAAAATCCCGATAATTTCGAGCTTCCGCAGTGGGTGAAGGACGAAGTTTTCAAGGTATCCCACAGAAAATACTGCACGGGATTTTATTTCGGGCATCCTAAAGACTGCCAGTATTATGAAAACGGAGGATATATCCGTGAATACGACGTTGTTGCCGTCATTGACGAGTGCAGGGACGGGATGATGTATGCTTCCCAGCGCAATAAATTCAGCGTCGGAGACGAGGTTGAGGTTATGTCTCCGGGAAAAGAGCCTGTTTTGCTTAAGGTCACACAGCTTATTAACGAGTTTGGAGAAAGCGTTGAAAGCGCGAACCACGCGACAATGAAGTTTTCAATGCCGATTGAGGCGGGAATGAGTTTCCCCAAGTACTCTATAGTAAGAAAAAAGTAAACTCTTAGCCTTTAGTACAGGCTATCCTGCTTAACATAACTTTTTGCTTGAAAACGCTTTTTAGGTATGATATACTTAATTAATTAAGCTGTTTAAATACAATTGCCGTAAAAACGGCGGAACGGAGATATATTATATGTTTGATTTAATTGCTCTTGCCGGGCAAAGCGGGGTTTTGAGAAACATATACGCGCCTCTTCCCATGAGCTGGCACGTTGCTTTCTGCATAGCCGCAACGCTGGTTTTCGGATACCAGTTTGTTTCAAAAAAGCAGGTCAGATTTTTATATCTTCTTTTAGCAAGCGATCTGACGATTCTCACCCAGTGGTTTTCGGATAAAGTCTCGATAACCGCCGTTGCCGTTGCGGAAATCATTCTCATCGGATTTTTGGTTTATGATGCGGTCGGCAGAAGCCATTTGGGGAAAAAGAAGGATGAGAAAAACGGCTCGGACAGCTCTGGAAACGACTATGACACTCAAAAGGCTCTTTCGGATATAGAAAGGGTTGAAAAAGCCGAGAGAGAGGCTACTATTGAGAAAAAGCCGGATATCATAGGCGACGCCTTTGACGACGGCGATATTTTAAAATAACGGAGAAAATCAATGAAAATTGTAATTCTTGATTCGCAGACTGTTACAGGCGGAAATGTTTCTCTTGAAAGAATAACCGCTCTTGCCGATTCCTTTGATATTTACGATTTCAGTGAAAGCGATGAAATAATTGATAGAATTGCCGACGCCGACGCTGTTTTTACAAACAAGTGCCTGATAACCTCAGAGGTGTTTGAAAGATGTCCGAACCTTAGGTATGTCGGGCTGTTTTCAACGGGCTTTAACAACGTTGACCTAAAAGCCGCAAAAGAGAGAAACTGTCCGGTATGCAATGTTCCGGGATATTCGACCGACGCTGTCGCTCAGCATGTTTTCGCGCTGATTTTAAGCTATTACAGCAAAGTCTCAGAATACGCGAAAACGGTTTCTGACGGCGAGTGGTGCAAGGCTAAAATGTTTACATATTTTGATTTCCCTTTATATGAGCTTTCGGGAAAAACAATCGGCATAATCGGTTTCGGAAACATAGGCAGGGCGGTTGCGAAAATCGCTCTCGCGTTTAACATGAAAGTTTTGGCTTATACACGCACAAAGCCTTTGGAAGACTGCGGCGCTGAGTTTGTTTCGCTCAATGAGCTTTTGGAAAAGTCGGATATCGTATCCCTGCACTGTCCGCTTAACAGCGCAACGGCTGAAATCATAAACGAAAAAAGTCTTTCAAAAATAAAGCGGGGTGCGGCACTGATAAATACTGCAAGAGGCGGACTTGTAAACGAGGAAGCGCTTGCGAATGCGTTAAACAGCGGCAGGCTCGCTTTTGCGGGACTCGACGTTGTAAGCGTTGAGCCCATGAGAGAGGACAATCCTCTTAGAAGCGCAAAAAATATTGTAATAACTCCTCATGTCGCGTGGGCGCCAAAGGAAACAAGAGACAGGCTTGTGGGGGTTGTCGCGGAAAATTTCAGATGCTGGCTTGAGGGAAAGCCTGAAAATAATGTTGCAAGGTAGCTAAAAGGGGTCTTTGTTTTGAATAATTTCAAAGATAAAAAAAGGGTGGTAGTAAAAGTCGGGACCTCCACTCTTACTCATAAAACAGGACGTTTGAATATAAGAAGGGTAGAAGCGCTTGTAAAAACTCTCGCTGATTTGCAAAACGCGGGAAAACAGATTATTCTCGTGACGTCGGGAGCTATCGGTCTCGGAGTCGCAAAGCTCGGCATGGCAGAAAGGCCTTCGGATACTCCGTCAAAGCAGGCGTGCGCCGCAGTTGGGCAGTGCGAGCTGATGTATATGTATGACAAGCAGTTTTCGGACTATAACCTTACCGTTGCTCAGCTTTTGCTTACAAAGTATATACTTTTGGAGGACAGAAGACGCAACGTTGAAAATTCTTTAAGAAAGCTTCTTGACATGGGCGTGATACCTATCGTCAACGAAAACGACACGGTAGCTATCGACGAGCTTGAGCTTGAAGTCGGAGAAAACGACTCGCTTGCCGCGATTGTGGCTGAAATCGCAAAGGCGGAGCTTTTGGTTATCCTGTCCGATATCGACGGGCTTTACGACAGCGACCCGAGAACGAATCCGGGAGCAAAGCTTATCCCTGTTGTCGAACAGATTGACGAGCATATTGTTGAAATGGCGGGAGGAGCCGGAACATCAAGAGGAACAGGCGGAATGAAAACAAAAATAAACGCCGCGAAAATCGCAAACGACGCCGGAATAGACATGGTTATCATGAACGGAGAAAAGCCTGGGAGGCTTTACGATTTGTTTGACGGAAAGCCGGTAGGAACCGTATTTAAGGCGCATGAGAAGGGAGAGGAATGATTATGTCGGTTACATCAAACGAGATTACTTTTTTGGGCGAAAACGCGAAAAGGGCAAAGGCTGAAATCGGCTGCGCCGGAACTATGCTGAAAAACGAGGCGCTCTGCGCTATATCAAAGGCTCTTTTGGACAGCAAAGAAGAGATTATCGCCGCAAACGCCGAGGATATAGGCTTTGCTAAGATTCACGGACTTTCCGAGGCGCTTATCGACAGACTTTTGCTCACCGATGCGAGAATAACTTCTATGGCGAACGCATGCTTAAAGCTTGCGGCGCTTGAAGACCCTGTCGGCTTGATTGACGGCGGGACTGTGCGCCCAAACGGCATCAGAATAACCAAAACAAGAGTTCCTCTCGGAGTTATAGGAATTATATACGAAGCCCGTCCGAACGTAACTGTGGACGCCGCCGCTTTGTGCCTTAAATCGGGAAACGCCGTCATTCTCCGAGGCGGAAAAGAAGCAATAAACTCAAACAAATGCCTCTCTGAAATCATGAGAGAAGCTATTCGCTCTGTCGGGCTTCCGAAGGACGTTATTCAGCTTGTATCCGATACCGCACGTGAAACCGCTTCGGATATGATGAAAGCGAATGACTATATCGACGTTTTGATTCCGAGAGGAGGAGCGGGGCTTATAAGGGCCGTAGTTGAAAACGCAACCGTTCCCGTTATCGAAACGGGAAGCGGAAACTGTCATGTTTATGTTGACGCTTCGGCGGATATTGATATGGCTGTAAATATCGTTGACAACGGAAAGACTTCACGTCCGTCGGTTTGCAACGCCGTTGAAACCTGTCTGGTTCACAAAAACATTGCAGAGGACTTTTTGCCGAAGCTTAAAGCAAAGCTTGACGAGCATAATGTTGAAATCAGAGGATGCGAAATAACCCGAATGATTCTCGGAAACGAAATCACACCTGTATCCGTTGACGACTACGCGACCGAATTTCTTGACTATATTATCGCCGTTAGGGTTGTTGACGACCTTGCGCAGGCTATCGAGCATATTTCAAAGTATTCGACGGGTCACTCTGAATGCATAGTAACCGAAAGCCTTTTTGCGGCTGAGGAGTTTCAGAAAAGAATCGACGCCGCGGCGGTTTATGTAAACGCCTCTACAAGATTCACCGACGGGGAGGAGTTCGGACTCGGAGCGGAGATAGGAATATCCACTCAAAAGCTTCACGCCAGAGGACCGATGGGGCTGCACGAACTTACCACAATAAAATATCTGATAAACGGAAACGGACAGATAAGATAATCTTTCAGGATGTTTAAAGGAGACATTCCGCGATGAAGTATTTAAAAGTCCGCGAAAAGGGTGAGAAAAACTCTTTTGAAGAAAGCGCGGAAAAAATAGAAAACGGAATAAAAAAAGCTATTGACGGCGCGCTTGACGAAAACACCGATGAGATTGAAAAAATGACCGGGAACAGCTCAGATGAGCCGGCACCGGTTCACAACGACATTTCAAAGCTCAAGCAAACCATGACTACTGTATTCGGAGGGTTTGTTCTTCTCATGGCGGTTGTGGGGGTTTTGTCTACATTTTTCTTTTTCAAGGGAAAAATCAACGATATAAGAAACAATTCAGCCGAAAAAGCAATGTTTGAAAGCTATGTTTTTCCGCTCGTCGTCACGGACGCTCCGGCATTTGATAACCAGCACAACCTTTCAAGCGAGATAATGCTCACTGCGGCGGCTTGGGACATAATTTTATATCCTAATGACAAGTATACAGAGGAGTTCGGCTATATAACCGTTCCTGCAATCGACGTTGAGGCAAGGGCGGCAAAGCTTTTCGGAACGGGGCTTAGCTTTGTTCATCAGACTCTCGGAGACATTGAGCTGTCTTTTCCTTATGACGAGGCTACAAAAACCTATAAACTGCCTGTTTCTCCTCATTATCTTTCCTATGTTCCGAAAGTAGAGGAAATAGACAGAGTCAACGAGCTGTATACTCTCAAGGTGGGATATTATTCCCCGATGTCAACGTGGCTTCCGTCGAGAGAGGCAAAGCCGGACAAGTATATGTTTTATACCGTTTTAAAGCGAGGGGACAGCTACTGCATTACAGCCATAAAGCAGGGAGAAATTGTTGAAGCCGGAATGTGAAATCCGTGTTTATATTCATGTTTAAGGAAAACAAATGATTCATTTAAAAAACAAATATATTAATATTTTTTTAACAGCAGCCTTGTGTCTGCTGTTTTCGTCATGTAACGCGATTGCCGAAATTCCCGATTTAGAGCTTCCTTCATCCGAAACGGTCTCTCAGACGACCGCTCCGTCTTTTTCCGAAACCGAGCCGACGCTTTCTTCCGAAACAACGTCCGAAACCGATTCGGCTGAGCCTGATGAGACTCAAAGCAGTGTTCCGGCAATTTTCAGCGAGGAATTTGAGACAAAGCTTAATGAGCTTTCAGAAAGCTATGAAATTAATTTAAACTGCGCAAATGTAAGCGAGGATATGCCCGAGGGCTCATGCGGCTGTAAGCCGATACCCGATGAGACGGAAAATGAAGCTGAAGAAGAGGACAACGGCGACTATCCGGAATCATATGAAAAAGTGCTTTCAATCGGCTACTATGACATTGAAACAGGGCTTTCATATTTTTATAATCCCTATCCTATGTATCCTGTCGCAAGTGTAATCAAGCTTCCGTTCTGCACATATATTTACCGTTTGGCTGAGGCAGGCAAGTTTGATTTGGACGATAAAATGACTTATGAGGAGAGACACTATTTTCACGGAACAGGGGTTGTTAAGGACAGCGATTTCGGAACTGAGTTTACAATAAGGGAACTTTTGAAGCTCGCGATCGTCAAGAGCGACAATGCGGCTTTTCAAATGCTTAAGGATTTGTGCGATTATTCGGATTTTGAAGAATTTTTGCTCCAAAACGGAGTGATTCACTCTGAATGCCGAAGGCAGTACGGAACGAAAATCTGCGCGCAGGACGCAATAGCATACGGAAAAATCGTATATGACTATATTTCAGAGGACAGCGAGTCGGCACAAGAATTTAAGGATAACCTCATGAATACCGTCAACAGGATGATAACCTCAAGCTATCCTTTTTACAGAAAATACGGCTGGACAGACTATGCTTTTCATGACATAGCGGTTATTGAAGCCGATAAACCGTATATTCTTGCGATATGTTCAAACCTTGATGAGGGAAAGCCTGCCGATTACGCTTTGTTTGATAAAATCTCAAAGCTTGTTGAGGAATACTCTCAAAAGGAAGTCTCATATGAGGAGTATCAAAGGTTTATACAGGATAATGAGTGATTATGAGGCTTATAATGTATTAAATGCGCAAAACCTATTATTTTGCGAAAAGGAGTCGGGATTATACTTCTGATTATCAGTCAGGAAGTAAAATGAAATAAAATCAGCATTTTTTATCTATTTGCACTATTTTTAAGGCTCAGCTTTGTGAATATTTTTTATTAAAAGTGTATGGAAATACAAAAATAAATCTGTTATAATTACATTAAGTCCGTGAGCGCGTTTTTAACGGACGGTCGAAGCTTTGCCGATGCAAAGCTTTTTACACCTAATGAGACCGGCTTTTCACGGAAACAAAAATTTATTGGAGGTAGAAAACCAATGAGCAAAAAATTCGTTTATTTGTTCAAAGAGGGTAACGGTAAAATGAGAGAACTCCTCGGCGGCAAGGGTGCGAACCTCGCTGAGATGACAAATCTCGGTCTCCCTGTTCCTCAGGGCTTCACAATCACAACAGAGGCCTGCACACAGTATTATGAGGACGGAGAAAAGATTAACGACGAAATTCAGGCTGAGATTATGGAGTACATCGTTAAGATGGAAGAAATCACAGGCAAGAAATTCGGCGACAGAGAAAATCCTCTTCTTGTTTCCGTACGTTCAGGCGCAAGAGCTTCCATGCCGGGAATGATGGACACAATCCTCAACCTCGGTCTTAACGAGACTGTAGTAGAGGTAATCGCTAAGAAGTCCGGAAATCCGAGATGGGCTTGGGACTGCTACAGAAGATTTATCCAGATGTATTCCGATGTTGTTATGGAAGTCGGCAAGAAGTATTTTGAGCAGCTCATCGACGAGATGAAGGAAAAGAAGGGCGTTACATTCGATACAGAGCTTACCGCTGACGACCTCAAGGAACTTGCCTCACAGTTTAAGGCTGAATATAAATCAAAAATCGGAACAGATTTCCCGTCTGATCCTAAGGAACAGCTCATGGGAGCAATCAAGGCTGTTTTCCGTTCATGGAATAATCCAAGAGCTATTTACTACAGAAGAATGAACGACATTCCGGGCTCATGGGGAACCGCTGTCAACGTACAGGCAATGGTATTCGGAAACATGGGCGACACATCGGGAACAGGCGTTGCGTTTACAAGAAACCCGGCAACAGGCGAAAAGAAGCTCTTCGGTGAGTTCCTTATGAACGCTCAGGGCGAGGACGTAGTTGCGGGTGTAAGAACACCGCAGCCTATTGACCAGCTCAAGGAAGTTTCGGAAGAAGCTTACAACCAGTTCGTAAATATCTGCTCCACTCTTGAAAATCACTACCGTGACATGCAGGATATGGAGTTTACAATTGAAGACAAGAAGCTTTACATGCTTCAGACAAGAAACGGTAAGAGAACAGCTGCCGCAGCTCTTAAGATTGCCTGCGACCTCGTTGACGAGGGAATGATTTCCGAGAAGGAAGCAGTTCTCATGATCGATCCCAAGCAGCTTGACGCTCTTCTCCACCCGCAGTTTGACGCTGCCGCTCTCAAGGCCGCTAAGCCTGTTGCGACTGCTCTTGCTGCATCACCGGGAGCTGCCTGCGGTAAGGTTGTATTCACCGCTGAAGACGCTGTTGAGCAGGGCAAAAACGGCGAAAAGGTTATCCTTGTAAGACTTGAAACATCTCCTGAGGACATCGAGGGTATGCACTATTCACAGGGTATCCTCACAGTCCGCGGCGGTATGACTTCACACGCTGCGGTTGTTGCGCGCGGTATGGGAACATGCTGCGTATCCGGATGCGGCGAAATTAAAATGGACGAGGAAAACAAGAAGTTCGAGCTTGCAGGAAGAACATATGTTGAGGGCGATTATATTTCTCTTGACGGTTCAACCGGTAACATTTACGGCGAAGCTATCCCGACAGTTCCCGCTTCAATCGGCGGCGAGTTCGGAAGAATTATGGCTTGGGCTGACCAATACAGAACACTTGAAGTAAGAACAAACGCTGATACTCCTAAGGACGCTCAGCAGGCTGCTAAGTTCGGCGCTCAGGGAATTGGTCTCTGCCGTACAGAGCACATGTTCTTTGAACCTGACAGAATTTCAGCTATCAGAGAAATGATCTGCTCAGATACAGTTGAGCAGAGAGAAGCCGCTCTTGCTAAGCTTGAGCCTATGCAGCAGGGCGACTTTGAAAAGCTCTATGAGGCTATGGAGGGCAAGCACGTAAACATCAGATTCCTTGACCCGCCGCTTCACGAATTCGTTCCGACAGAGGAAAAGGATATCGAAGCTCTTGCTAAGACTCAGGGCAAAACAGTTGCTGACATCAAGGCAATCATCGCCTCACTCCACGAGTTCAACCCGATGATGGGCCACCGCGGATGCCGTCTTGCAGTAACATATCCTGAAATCGCTGCAATGCAGACAAGAGCTGTAATCAAGGCTGCTCTTAATGTTCAGAAGGCTCACAGCGAGTGGAAGATTGTTCCTGAAATTATGATTCCGCTTGTAGGCGAAGTCAAGGAGCTTAAGTATGTCAAGAATGTAGTAACATCAACTGCTGACGCTATTATCGCTGAAAGCGGCGTTAAGCTTGAATACAAGGTCGGAACAATGATTGAGATTCCAAGAGCTGCTCTCACGGCTGATGAAATCGCTAAGGAAGCTGAGTTCTTCTCATTCGGTACAAACGACCTCACACAGATGACATTCGGCTTCTCAAGAGACGACGCCGGAAAGTTCCTCGGAGCTTACTATGACAAGAAGATCTACGAGTTTGATCCGTTTGCAAAGCTTGACCAGGTTGGCGTAGGAAGGCTTGTAAAGATGGCTTGCGAGCTGGGAAGAAAGACTCGTCCTGACATCACACTCGGTATTTGCGGAGAGCACGGCGGAGATCCTTCAACAGTTGAGTTCTGCCACAACATTGGTCTTACCTATGTTTCATGTTCACCGTTCAGGGTCCCGATAGCAAGACTTGCCGCGGCACAGGCTGCTATTAAGGAGCAGGGAAACAAGTAATTGTTCCTTTCTCAAAGTTGCCGATTTGACGATTGACGAAGCGTATGCTCATAAGTATCTGGAAACAGTTTCGGATGTGCACCACTTCAAG
>CALWZA010000010.1 GCA_944385905.1 uncultured Clostridia bacterium | reverse complement strand
TTTAATGAAGATTTTCATGTGTTTGGCGTTTGTTTTTTTGATGTTTACGACAGCTTTTAGAGGAAGCGCATATGAAACAAATATTGCTGAAGATATAACAGATGATGTTCAAATTATATCTGACAGCATAAATGTGCTGAATTTTTCAGACAATAATATTTATACACACAGCGCTGTTGACAATACTATAATACAGATTAGATCAGATATTCCTATCGGAGGAATTTATGTTAAATATAATAAGCCTCCGGAATTGAGCGGAACTATCAATGATTCTGTTATAATTGCCGATAAAGGTTTTTTGCATGAATATATACCTCTAAGCGGTGAAACCGAGGCTGAATTATGGTATCAGCAGGCGGATATTTGCGATATAGCGGTTTATTCCTTAGGTCAGCTTCCTGACGATGTTCAGATATGGGAAGAGGGACCTCAAGAAACTGATTTGCTTTTGTGCGTCGCTCATTCTGATGATGACCAGCTGTTTTTTGCCGGAGTAATTCCGCATTATGCAAAACATGCGGGAGCCCGCGTGAGAGTGGCGTATTTTGTAAATCACTTTGACACCTATAACCGAACTCATGAGCTTCTCGACGGCTTATGGCATTGCGGACTGAAAACCTATCCGGATATAGGTCCGTATCCTGATTTGTATTCTGAGAGTTTGGAAAGTGCGCTGAACTATTATGAATCAAGCGGTTTTTCATACGACAGTATGGTTGAATACCAAAGAAGTCTGATTGAAAAATACCGTCCTTTAGTAGCGGTTCTTCACGATTTTGACGGCGAATACGGTCACGGGACTCATATGCTCAGCGTAAAATCCTTTATCGACGCTTGTGAAAGCGAGGAGATAAATTATGTCCCCCAAAAAATATATGTTCATTTATATGACGAAAATCCGATAAAGCTCGATATAGATTCACCGCTTGCTGAATTTAACGGAAAAACAGCTTTTCAGGTGTCTCAGGAGGCGTTTTTATTTCATAAGTCTCAGCACTGGACATGGTTTTACAGCTGGATATACGGGAAAAATCAAAATATTACAATGTCATCGCAAATAAGGTCGTATAACCCGGCGTTATACGGCTTGTACAGCAGTCTTGTTGGAGAAGACGTGAACAAAAACGACTTTTTGGAGAACGTGATTACATATAATCGGCGCAATCAGCTTCAATACGAGGAGAAAATCAAAAGATTATATGAGCAAAACCGAGCCGAACAGGAATGGTTAAAACAGCAGGAGATTATAAAGCAACAGCAGAAAGAGAATGATGAGCAAGAGGCTTTAAAAGAGAAACAAGAGAGTGAAAAATTAATTGCTGCTCGAAAAGAACAGAGACGCAGGATAATAACAGTTTCGATACTTGTGATGCTTGCTGCGGTAACGGTAACCGTTTGGGCAGCAGTAAAAAAGAAGAAAAATAAAAACACCGCAAGATAAAGAAACAGGGTTTAAATTTGTGCGTTTTGGGGCTGAAAGATTATAATTTCGGTAAACCAAAGTCACAAAGCATTTAAAAAAGAAAGGCCATAAAAATGAATGATTTAAGCAAGGTCAGCGTTATAATTCCGTCTCTTGACCCCGACAGCAGGCTGTCAGCGGTAGTAGCGGGTCTGATTGAAATAGGATTTTCCGATATTATCATTGTTGACGACGGCAGTGCAGAGGATAAAAAGGCTAATTTCCCGAGTTCTGAGAAGGTGACTCTTTTAAAGCATGAAGTGAATAAGGGAAAGGGAGAGGCTCTGAAAACGGCGCTGAGGTTTATTTTGAAAAACAGACCTTTCTCAGAAGGAGCCGTAACCTGTGACGGAGACGGTCAGCATTTGCCGACGGATGTAAAAAGAGTCGCCGAGCAAATGCTTAAATCGGGTAAATATGTTTTGGGAGCCCGTGACTTTTCTCTGGATGGCGTGCCTAAAAAAAGCATGGTCGGAAATAGACTGAGCGCTGCGGCTCTTTCGCTTGTGTGCGGATTAAAAATCAGCGACACTCAAACAGGCCTCAGAGCGATACCTAAATCGCTTTTTGAGCAAATGTCGAAGGTTTCGGGCGAAAGATTTGAGTATGAAACCAACGTACTGCTTGAATTGAAATCAATGGGCGCTGAGTATGAGGAAATTACTATTGAAACCGTTTACCTCGATGAGAATAAGGGCTCGCATTTTCGCCCTTTTGCGGACACGGTGAGAATATGTTCGCTCATAATTAAATATCTCGGAAGCTCTTTAAGCGCTTTTTTGACTGATATTTTGGTATTCACACTTTTTAATTCTGTTTTGAAAATCGGAGTAATACCTTCAACAGTGATTGCCCGAGCCTTTTCTTCAATGCTTAATTTCGCGCTGAATAAAAAGCTTGTCTTTAAAAGCAATTGCTCGCTTGCAGTTTCGGCGTTAAAATATTATCTTTTAGCGATACCCGTGATGCTTGTTTCTGCGTTTGGGGTGAAAGGCCTTGCTTATGTATTTAACTTAAAGCAGGACGCCGGAGCGGTAACTTTTTTAAAAATAGCTCTGGACATTATTATTTTTACGGTAAATTTTCGTATACAGCAAAAATGGATTTTTAAATCACGAAATAGCAAGTAACTGTCTTGAAAATAACTTCTGAGTTCGTGATTGATATTGTGTTTAAAGGAATTTGATAATATGTCGCCTAACAATTTGGAGTATTATAAAGAAAGACTGGAGGCTCAAATCACCGGACGGGTAAAGCCTCCGAAAATAAAAAATAAAGACACTGACGCAGAAGGCGGATTAAGTGCGGCAAAAGTTGTGAGACGCATTTTTCTGTGCCTTTTTACGCTGATTTTCTGTGCCGCGGCAACCCTTTATACAGCCGGCTACGTCATTGCTAACGGTGACTGTGAGCCTCTGCGTGACAGGCTTGTACTGTCAGCTACTCAGGCAAGCGCGACGAAATGGCTGCCCGGACTTTTTATGCCGCAGAGCAAGGTCGATGAGATTGTAGCAAACAGCTTTGTGGTGAATACAGACGTTATGTCTCTTGAGGAATACGAGGCTCTTACTAAGCCGAATGACGGTGCGGATGATAATGATGACGAGTGGGCTGAGGCAAAAGACGGTATGATTTTTGAAACTGTGAGCGGTTCAACTTTTACAGGCTATGTGCTTCTTGTTAAAGACCCATCACGCATTTTTGTCGGAACCTCAAGCGATTTTAAGCAAGGACTGCCCGGAATAAACATTTTTAACATGGCTGAAAAGGAAGATGCTGTTGCTATTATAAATGCGGGCGAGTTTTCGGACCCGGGAGGAGTAGGAGACGGAAGCAACCCGATGGGAATTACATATTCCAAAGGCAAATGTGTTTGGGATGACGAGCTTTACAGAACTTTTATCGGATTTGACGAGAACAATAAGCTGATTGTCGCGAATTCGATGGATAAGGAAACCGCTGAATCATTAGGTATCCGAGACGGGGTCAGCTTTCAAAACGGCAATGTGCTTATTACAAACGAAAATGGTGATGTCACTGTGTACTATGCTGATTACAATATCGGAACAGCTCAGCGTACCGCAATAGGTCAAAGAGCCGACGGAACGGTAATTTTGCTGGTTACTGACGGAAGAAGCGCGAGCAGTCTTGGTGCTACGAGAAACGATGTTATAGACGTAATGGTTAAATATGGGGCAGTAACAGCAGGCATGCTCGACGGCGGCTCGTCAAGCATGATGTACTATGAGGACTACTATATAAAGTATGGTATAGAAGCAAATACTCTCGATGAGTATCAGAAAAAAGGGCTGGTAAACAGATATAAAGCTTTTACGCCGCCCAGAAGGCTTCCGACTTATATATGCGTCGCTAAATGAGATATTGAGCTATTTCTTTAAGAACATTTTGACAAGTTGTACATGCAGCATGATTAAAAAACTGAAAGGATACTCTTGATACGGGATAAGCAATACTAATGAAAAAGAAAAAATCTTATTTTTATAAAATATATTTTCTACTGTTAGGTGTTTTTGTGATTTGCCTTGCCGCCTTTGCGTATTCTCTTGACGCATGGCTGAAAGATTTTAATGATGGAATACCTGAAACAGTTTCGCGCAGGTTTTTTGAAGATAATTTTGAGAATTTAAATGCAGAGAATATTCTCTCGCTTTGCGACATGAAGCCGGGGGAATTTGAAACCGAACAGGATCTGCGGCAATATGTTGAAGCCAAGCTTTCTCAAAGCGAGCTTACATATACGAGCATTTCGTCGGCAGGCGAAGACAATTTGAAAAAGTATATAGTAAAAGCCGGAGAATATAAAATAGCGGGATTCAGTTTAATTAAAGATGCTGACGGAGGATGGGATGTAAGCTCTGTCGAACTTTATCTTACCCCTGATTACAAGCAAAGCTTTAGGGTTCTTGATACAAGTGTCCTATATTTAAACGGAAAAGTTGTTTCTGATGAATATGTTACAGAGAGAACTCTTCATGAAAACGCGGCTTATCTACCTGCTGATGTAAAACCTCCCGAGTGGGTAACTTATACAGTAACAGGGCTTACCAAAAAGCCTGTTGCCGAAATAGTGGACCGCAACGGAGCAAATCCGCCGCTTAGAGAGACTGACGGCATATATTGTGAGGAAGTTATATACGATTTAGATGAGAAAAATATAACTTCGGTTTTGCTTGCCGCCGCGAAAAAGTATGCTGCATTCATGCAAAATGACGCAAAGAGAACCGAAGTGCTTCCTTATTTTGAAAAAGGAACAGATTTATACACAAGTATAAATTATACCGAAAACAACTATGTGTGGGAGCACGACGGGTTTGACTTTGAAGACGTAACGACAAGTGAGTTTTTTCGATATGACGAAAAAACGGTGTCCGTCAGAATTTCGTTTACACATATTTTAAAAAAGTACGGGAAACAGGATTATCGGGATATCACAGACATTACGTACTTTGCTCATGATGTGGATGGCAAATATCTTATTTTCGCAAGCAAAAACAATTGATTAAAATGAAAAATGACGAAAGGGGTTTATGGTAAAAATGAAACCATATGTCGAACTTAAATTAACATCTGACGCCTATGGAGGCGGTTATGCCGGAGGACTGACGCTGTGCGGAAGTCAGTCAACAAATGAACTTGTTGAAATTGAAAAGAATAAATTTACCAATAAGCACGGACACACAGTGATTCTCAATGAGAATTACAGAAGTGATGCTGATGTAACAGAATACTCAACTACATTTATAAACACATCAAATCAGGAGGCTGTTTTGGAACTGTTGACAAGCTTTGCCTTGAAAGAAATAGAGTGCGACAAGGTTCACAGAATGCAGACATATTGGAGTGCTGAGGGCAGACTTAAAACAGAGACTATGATTGATTTATATCTTGAGCCGTCATGGTCAGGAAACGGTTTAGGAGTTGAGAAATTCGGAAGTATAGGTTCAATGCCGATTAGAAAATATTTTCCGTTTATAGTTTTGGAAAACAGCAAGACAGGCGAATTTGTCGGAGCTCAGCTATACTTAGCGTCATCGTGGCAGATGGAGCTTCTATGCTGGGGCAACGGGGCAATAATGCTGACAGGCGGAATTGCAGACCGTGACTTTGGGCACTGGATGAAAAAAATAGCTCCGGGTGAAAGCTTTACGACTCCGAAAGCTGTTGTAGCGAAAGGTCATTCGCTGTTAGAGGTGTGCAATAAGCTTGTCAGCGCCCAGAATCCTGACATCTCTGAATGCGACCGTGATATGTCAATTATTTTTAATGAGTACTGTACAACATGGGGAAATCCTTCGACTGAGAATATCAAAAAGTGTGTTGATAAGCTTGACGGCAAGGATATAAAGTTTTTTGTTATAGATACTGGCTGGTATGGCAACGGAAAACCGTGGTATATGAGTAAAGGCGACTGGGAAGTAGATAAAAATAAGTTCCCGAACGGTTTGAAAGAAGCTACTGATTATATTCGCTCACATGGGATGATACCCGGTCTTTGGTTTGAATTTGAAGTGTGCTCGGCAGAGACAAAAGCATTTGCTTCAAAAGAGCATATGCTTAAAATCGATGGGGCTCCTTTTCGGGTTTGGGACACATGCTTCTGGGATATGACAGATCCGTGGGTGGTCAATATGCTTACGGAAAAAGTCATAAAGCAGTTGAAAGACAACGGCTTCGGTTATATAAAGGTCGATTACAATACTCCAATCGGCATTGGAGCAGACGGGGCTGAAAGCCTTGGAGAAAAGCTTCGTCAGTGCGTTGAGGCAACACAGTTGTTTTTTAAAAAGATAAAACAAGAAATTCCGGATATTGTAATAGAAAACTGCGCAAGCGGAGGTCATAGGCTGGAGCCTTCAATGATGGAACTTTGTTCGCAAGCTAGCTTTTCAGACGCTCACGAAACTAAATCCATGCCAATAATTGCAGCTAATCTGCATAGGGTTATAAAGCCGAGTCAGGAGCAAATATGGGCGGTTCTCAGAGCCGGAGATGATGAAGACAGGCTTAACTATACTTTGGTCAATACATTCTTTGGCAGAATGTGCCTGAGCGGAGATATTTACGATTTAAGCGACGAACAGTGGGATATTGTCAACAGAGCAATGAAATTTTATAAAGAGGCAAGCGATATCATCAAAAACGGACATACCGTGTATATCAAAAATAACGTTGTCACATATACAAAACCTAACGGCGAACAGCTTGTAATCAGAGAGTGGGGAAACAAACAGCTTGTAATAGCTCATAGGTTTGAAAATTCGAGCGCGATTGATGAAAGCTTTGCCGACGGCAAAAAAATTATCGCTGAATTTGGTAAAGTAGATAATGATTTTTCCGCAAAAGCATGGATACTTGAAAAGTGATT
>CALWZA010000009.1 GCA_944385905.1 uncultured Clostridia bacterium | reverse complement strand
TGGTGGAGGCGAGGGGAGTCGAACCCCTGTCCGAAAACCTATCCACACGACTTTCTACGAGTGTAGCTTATTTTTTAGGTTCCGGCAGTGTGCCGCCAACAAGCAGGCTGCACAAGCCGTAGTCCGTAATTCATCCGTGCCTACCGAACACTCAGCACGAACGTTCACCACTAATCGACGCCTGTTCCGAAGCCGTGGTAATCAACGGACAGACGAGCAGCATTAAGCAGCTGCTAATTCAAAATTATTGTTGTCGTTTAATTTTAAAACGTAGGCCGTTTTAAGAGAATGACCCGTCCTCTACTCGCTTATCCTGCTTCAAAATCCCCGTCGAAACCATTACGCCCCCATATCAGGGCCGTTTGAAATCAGCGGCTGCGCTCCTTAAGAGTCCTTTCAATATCCCTTTCGGTTTGCTTTCTCGCCAAATCCTCACGCTTGTCATAAAGCTTTTTACCCTTGCAAAGCCCAAGGCACATTTTTACTCTCGAGCCTTTGAAATATAAACTCAGCGGGATAAGGGTAAGTCCCTGCTGTTTAACCTGCCCGAAGAGCTTTAAAATCTCACGCTTGTGCAAAAGAAGCCTGCGCTCGCGCCTCGGGTCCTTGTTAAAGATATTTCCCTTTTCATAGGGGCTTATGTGCATACCCTTTACAAGCACCTGACCGTCCTCTATATCGCACCAGCTGTCCTTGAGGTTTACTCCGCCCTGACGAATTGATTTGACCTCTGTGCCGACAAGCTCAATTCCGCACTCATAACTTTCAAGGACAAAATATTCATGCCTTGCCTGCCTGTTTTCGGCGATAGTTTTAGTGCCTGATTTATTATCCTGAGCCATTTCGGTCATCTCCTTTCGTCACGGTGTAAAATATTATACAACTATATCATGCGGTTGTCAAGGCAATACTCTGTAAGATTATAGGTCCGCCGTTTTCGGGTGTGCTGTCCATTAGAGCACCTTCCATTGTCCAGCAAAGCTCAAGCATGGTGTCATAACGGTCTGCAAATTCAGTTTCTGATATTTTTCGTGCCAATGCATTTTCAACATCTGTATAATCAGTTATATTCCTTCCGAAAAGAGTATCAATTGAAACCTTAAAATAGTCTGCAATCCTGGGCAGCAGTTCAATATCGGGAACCCCGCCGTTTTCCCATTTGGATACAGCCTGAGCAGATACTCCGACAGCTTTTGCGAGTTCATCCTGTGTAATATGGTTCTCCTTGCGTAATCTGGATATTACTGTGCCGATAGTTTCAATACTCATAAACATTTTCCTTTCACTATTATTTCTGAAAGCTTTCATGAGTATATATTAACACAATTGCCGGTTGTATTCAATGGAGGCGATATTGTAAAAAACAAACAGCGGTTGAGTTAAAGCCATTACCTCTGCAATCTCCAGTCAATCGGCTTCAGACCTTTTGATATCAAATACTGATTTGCCTTTGAAAAGTGTCTGCACCCGAAAAATCCGTTGTAAGCGGAAAGCGGGCTTGGGTGAGCGCACTGCAAAACGCAGTGCTGAGGATTGGTTATAAGCGCCGCCTTTGAGCGTGCGTTTGCGCCCCAAAGCAAAAATACTATCGGCTCTGCCCGCTCGTTTAAACGCCTGATTATCTCATCGGTTAGGTTTTCCCAGCCCTTGCCCTTGTGAGAATTAGGCATTCCCTCACGAACAGTCAAAACAGCGTTTAACAGCAAAACTCCGTTTTCAGCCCATTTTGTAAGCTCTCCGCTTTCGGGAGGGGTAATTCCGAGGTCGGTCTCAAGCTCCTTAAAGATATTTTTCAGCGACGGAGGCGGCTCTACTCCTTTTTTAACCGAAAAGCATAACCCGTGAGCCTGTCCCGCGCCGTGATAAGGGTCCTGACCGATTATAACCGCCCTGACTTTTGAATACGGGGTGTATTTAAGCGCGTTAAAAATATCGTACATATCGGGATAAATCCTGTAATGAGCGTATTCCCTTTTTAAAAATTCCCGAAGCTTAAGATAGTAGTCCTTTTTAAATTCGCCGGCAAGAATCGAGTCCCAGTCGTTTCCTATATTGACCATAGCTCATTACCCCAAAACGGCGGCAGCCGAGCTTAAAACTATTCCCAAAACCATTAAAGCCGCGATACAAATGACAAAAATTCTTGCCAAAAGAGATTTCTTGTTCATGATGTCAATCCTTTCTGATGTTTTTAATTAAACAGTTATACTAATCCGAAATCAACCCTGCCTAAAGCGACGTCGGCGTTTAAAACTCTGATATCAAGCCTGTCCCCTGTTCTGTACGATTTTCCTGTGTTAAGGTTTGTCAGGGTTACTGCGCCGTCAAAGCGGTATTCGCCGTCGGGAAGGTCCTCGGTTCTGATAAGCCCCTCGCAGGTGTCGTCAAGCGTGACAAAAATCCCGAAGTCGGTGACAGAAGTTATTGTTCCTGTTTCGGTTTGCCCGATTTTTGATTTCATAAACTCAGCTTTGTACATATCCTCGCAGGTCATTTCAACTTTCATCGCCCGCTGTTCGGCTTCGCTTGAGCTTTGGGAGGCGGCATAGCTGAACTTGTTGTATTTTCTGCAAATCTCGGAGCGCGGAACTCCTGAGATAAACTCCGACATAATCCTGTGAATTGCAAGGTCGGGGTATCTTCTTATCGGAGACGTAAAGTGAGCGTAATCCGACAGCACAAGTCCGTAGTGACCTACAGGCTCGTTTGAATATTTAGCCTTTGCCATAGTCCTCAGGACAAGATTGTTTACGACAAGGGAAAGCTCTGTGCCTTTGACGCTTTCAAGTATCGAGCATACAGCCTGCTGGGTTATTTCAGAGGGCTTGTGCTGAGGATAAGCCACGCCGAGGGAGGTAAGGGTTTCATAAAGCGAATCGACTTTTTCGGGCTTCGGCTGTTCATGAATTCTGAAAACAAACGGAAGCTCGTTTTCGGTGCCGAACTTTGCCGCCGCCTCGTTTGCCAAAAGCATGAAATCCTCAATAAACTCCTCGCTTTTTCCTCTTCTTCTCGGTAAAACTCCCACGCAGACATCGTTTTCGTCAACTAAAATTTTGCTTTCCACGCTTTCAAGCTCGGGAGCTCCCCTTTTGCGCTTTTTGTCGGAAAGCTTTAAGGCAAGCTCGGCGATATCGTCAAACGAAGCGGCAACCTCAGAGTATTTAAGCTTTATGTCATCCGATGCCCTGCCGTCCAAAATGTCGTTAATCTCACTGTAAACGCCCTTAACCCGTGAGCGGATAACCGATTTGACAAAGCGGTAGGAGAGCATATTTCCCTCAAAATCGGTATTTATAAGGCAGGAAAACGCAAGCCTGTCCTCGCTTGGGTTAAGCGAGCAGATTCCGTTTGAAAGCTCTCTCGGAAGCATCGGAACGACACGGTTGGCATAATAAACGCTTGTGCCTCTTTCAAAGGCCTCGTTGTCAAGAGCGGATTTCGGCTTGACATAAAACGAAACGTCGGCGATATGAACTCCGAGCTTAAATCCGTTTTCGGTTTTTTCAACCGATATCGCGTCGTCGATGTCCTTTGTGTCAGCGCCGTCGATTGTAAAAATCGGCATATCTCTCAAATCAAGTCTGTTTTTAATTTCGCCGCTGACGGTTTCCTGAAGAGATACCTTTACCGCCTCGCTTACGACCTCGTGGGGAAACGTAAGGGATATTCCGTTTTCGGCAAGCACCGATTCTGCGCATACCGACGCCTTGTCCGAATTTCCGAAATTCATAACAAGGCGGCAGCGGTGCTCCGAATGTCTCCTGCCTCTGTATGTTATCTCAGCCAAAACCCTGTCGCCCTCGCAGAAAGCGATTCGGTCGGGATTTTCAAAAGGCAGAGGAAATTTTGAAAGCTCAGACGACGTTATTTTGTACTCTTTGCTGTCTGAGTCGAAAACAACCGTTCCCGCGAATCTTGAAAAGTTTTCCTCGGAAATGCTCATTACCTCGCCCTCGTCAAGACCGTTTCTGCCCTTGAAAATTCTCAGCTTGACAATATCCCCGGGCATAGCGCCCAACAGGTATTTTCCCGCGACAAAAATTTCCTCGCCGCTTTCCAAAACGCTGACAAATCCGAATGTTTTGTTAAGCCTTATAACCTTTGCCGAAACTGTTTTTTCGGGCTTTGCGATTGTAAATCCGTTTTTTCCCTCTGAAATCGCTTTTTCGGCTTTAAGGTCGGAAAGAGCCGCCGCAAAGCGTTTGAAGTCAAACTTTTTTGACCTGATTTTTTTCAAAAGAGCCTTGTAGCTTACAGGCTTTCGGCTCGCCTTAATGTTTTCAATAATAGCTTTTCTGTAATCGTTTATATCAAAACATCTCCCTGCTTTTGAGTATCTTTCTTTATTATCTCAAATTAATGAAAAATATAACCCGTCACGTTTAAGTGGCGGGTTAATTTAATCAAAACTTTGTTGCGATAATGTTTACGACTAAGGTTACGATAAAGAAAACAACAGTACAGATTTTTGTGATTTTGTTCAATTTAGCTTCTCTTGTGTTAGAGCTGTTCTTATCGAAAAACGAATCATTCGAGCCTCCGCCTATAGCAGATGTAAGTCCGCCCGATTTGCTTTCCTGAACCAAAACGACAAGTATTATTATAATGCTTGCGGCAATAAGCAAAGCGCCGCTTACGTATTGAATTACGCCCATTTATATTCCTCCGCCTAAAAATGATAAATTTAGATTCCTCATAATTATATCACGCATGTTTGCAAATTGCAAGCGGTTCATATAAATTTATAAATATATTAACACTTTGTATATATTAGCGCCGCACACTTTCAAATCAGTCGTTGTAAATTCCTGTGGAGAGATATCTTTCTCCCGTGTCGGGAAGTAAAACAACTATGGTTTTGCCCTCGTTTTCGCTTCTTTTCGCAAGCTCAACAGCCGCTTTCAAAGCCGCGCCCGATGAAATCCCCGTCAAAACCCCTTCTGTTCTGACAAGCTCCTTAGCCATCTGCATTGCGTCTTGGGACTTAATTTCAATAATTTCGTCGTAAACGGTTTTGTCTAAATTTTCGGGGACAAAGTTCGCGCCTATCCCCTGAATACCGTGTTTTCCGGCTTTTCCCTCAGAAATAAGCGGAGACTCAAACGGTTCTACTCCGACAATTTTAACATTCGGATTTTTGTTTTTGAGATATCTTCCGACTCCAGAAAGAGTGCCGCCCGTGCCTATTCCGGCGACAAAAACATCAGCCTTTCCGTCGGTGTCGTTCCAAATTTCGGGACCTGTAGAAATAAAGTGTGCGTAGGGGTTTGCCGGATTGTCAAACTGACCGAGAATTACCGAGCCTTGAATTTCACGGTTAAGCTCCTGAGCCTTTAAAACAGCTCCCTCCATACCCTTTGCGCCTTCGGTGAGGACAAGTTCGGCGCCGTAAGCTGCGAGCAGGTTTCGCCTTTCAACGCTCATAGTGTCGGGCATCGTGAGAATAACCTTGTATCCGAGAGCCGCCGCCGACATGGCAAGACCTACTCCCGTGTTGCCGCTTGTCGGTTCGATAATAGTGTCGCCGGGCTTGATAACGCCTCTTTTTTCGGCTTCGAGAATCATGTAAAACCCTACCCTGTCCTTAGCGCTTCCGGCAGGGTTAAAAAGCTCAAGCTTAGCTAAAATATCGGCTTTGAGAGAGTATTTGCTCATGATTTTATTGAGTTTGAGGAGAGGGGTCGAGCCTATAAGCTCGGTTACGGAATTAAAAATCTGCATATTAATCACCATACCTTTAATATTCTATTTAAAACTTTGCAGCCAAGTGTGAAAAAGCATTTTTCACACTAATCACCATACCTTTAATATTCTATTTGAAACTTTGCAGCCAAGTGTGAAAAAGAATTTTTCACACTGATCATTATACATTTCTAATATTTGAGCGGTTTTGCCTAAAAATGCGTTTGACATTTCACTTTTGCGCAACAGCTTTTATTTATCTTCAAGAGACATTGTAGCAACCGCGTTCAGGCTTTCATCGGCTCGTTTTCCCGAAAGAAAGTCAAAATATCCCTGACAGGCAATCATAGCGGCGTTGTCTCCGCAGTATTTAAACTCAGGCATAAAAAGCTCGAATCCTCTTTTTTTACACTCAGCCGAAAGAAGTCCTCTGACCCCCGAGTTTGCCGAAACTCCGCCGGCAAGAGCGATTTTTGAATATCCTAAGGCTTCAGCCGCTTTCATGGTTTTTGAGACAAGAATTTCGGAAACGGTTTTTTGAAAAGACGCCGCAAGGTCAAAACGGTTTATTTCAGCGCCTTTTTGCTGAGTGTTGTGAACAAGATTGATTACCGCGGTTTTGAGTCCCGAAAACGAAAAGTCATATTCGCTTCCGGCGACATGCGGATGAGGAAAAACAAACGCTTCGGGATTTCCGAGCTTTGCCGCCTCGTCGATATTTTTTCCTCCCGGATAGGGAAAGCCGATTGTTCGGGCAACCTTGTCAAAACATTCGCCTGCGGCGTCGTCCCTTGTTCTGCCGACAACCCTGTATCGAGTATAGTCTAAAACCTCGGCTATGTGGCTGTGACCTCCGCTTACCACAAGGCAGAGATACGGCGGCTTGAGGCCGGGGTGAGAGAGATAGTTCGCGGCGATATGCCCCGCAATGTGGTGGACGGGAACAAGGGGCTTTTTGCCTGCCATAGCCAAGCCTTTGGCAAAGCTTACGCCCACAAGCAAAGCGCCGATAAGCCCGGGGGCATAGGTTACTGCGACAGCGCCGATATCGTCAAGGGTGCAGTCAGCCTCTTCAAGAGCCGACCTTACAACCCAAAGGATATTTTCGGTGTGCCGTCTTGAGGCGATTTCGGGAACCACTCCGCCGTAAAGCTTATGCTCGTCGATTTGAGAAGCCACAACGTTTGAAAGAACGGTTTTGCCGTCCTCGACAACAGCCGCCGCCGTTTCGTCGCACGAGCTTTCGATTCCGAGAATTTTCAAAGCAGTCGGGGAAAAGTCTCCCCTCCCTCCTTTCAAAAAAGGATATATCAAGCTCCCGTCCTTGAGCTGTCAGACGGGAGCCGTAATTTATCGGTTTTGGGTTTTATTTCAGCCGAGAACTACCTCAACCTCATGCTCGGAGCCTGCTTCGAAAACGGGGAGAATATTTCCGTTTACCTTAACTCCGTCGCATACCATGGACTTTACGCCCTTGCATACGCCGTCGGGATTTTTAACGGTAATGTTGTATTTAACTCCCCTAAACAGTCTTGACATGGTGTATTCCTTCCATGCGCTCGGAACGCACGGGTCGATTTTAAGTCCGTCATAGTCGGGAACAAGTCCGAGAATATACTGGGAAACGGCGACAAAATTCCATGCGGCTGTACCTGTGAGCCAGCTGTTTTTGGCTTCGCCGTGACGCTTTGCGTCCTTTCCGGCAATCATCTGAGCGTAAACATACGGCTCGGTTCTGTGAAGGTCGGAAATATCCTCAAGATAGGCCGGAGCGATTTTTGAGTAGTATTCAAACGCCTGCTCGCCCCTGCCGATAACAGCTTCGGCGCAGATAATCCAAGCGTTGTTGTGGCAGAAGATACCTGCGTTTTCCTTGTATCCGGCAGGATAGGTTGAAATTTCGCCGTATTCAATATAGTAGCGTGTATACGCAGGATTGTTGAGAACAAGACCGTAAGGAGTGTCGAGATATTTCTTTACGCTGTTTAATGTAAGGATATCCTTTCCGCTTTCCTTTCCGAGTCCTGCCATAACCGCAAAGCCCTGAGGCTCAATGAAAATTTTGCCCTCTTCGCACTCTTTCGAGCCGACCTTTCTGCCGAAGTCGTCGTAAGCACGGAGGAACCATTCGCCGTCAAAGCCGTATTTCATGGTGTTTTCAGCCATAAGCTTTACAGCGGCTCTCGCGTCCTCCGCGTCCTTTGAAAGTCCCTTCATGTCGCAGAGCTTGGCGTATTCGGGAACGATGAAGCAGAACATTGCCGCGACCATGACCGATTCGGCGACCTTTCCGTCCTTTGAAGTCGAGGTCTGGAAGCTTTCGCCCGGAGTCATTGAGAAGCAGTTGAGGTTTAAGCAGTCGTTCCAGTCAGCCCTGAGAGAAAGAGGAAGACCGTGAGGACCGAGGTTTTTAACAACACGGAGATATGACTGCTTGAGGTGGTGCATAAGTGTCTGAGCTCTGCTCTCGTCGTTGTCATAAGGAACCGTTTCGTCGAGAACAGCGATATCTCCTGTTTCCTTTATATACTGAGCTGTCGAGAGAATCATCCAAAGCGGGTCGTCCGAGAAGTTTCCGCCGATTTCGTCATTTCCCTTTTTGGTGAGAGGCTGATACTGATGATAGCATCCGCCGTCCTCAAGCTGAGTGGCGGCAAGGTCGAGAATTCTCTCTCTTGCTCTGTCCGGAATCTGGTGCATAAATCCGAGGAGGTCCTGATTTGAGTCTCTAAAGCCCATTCCTCTTCCTATGCCGCTTTCAAAATACGAAGCCGAACGCGACATGTTGAATGTAACCATGCACTGATATTGGTTCCAGATATTTACCATTCTGTTGAGCTTTTCATCGGGCGAGTTTACGTTTATTCTTGAAAGAAGCTCATTCCAGTATTCCTTAAGCTCGGATAGAGCCTTGTCCGCTTTTTCGGCGGTGTTCATCTGTTCAATCATGGCGTAAGCCTTTGATTTGTTCATAGAGCCGTCGGGGTTGAACTTTTTCTCAAACTCGTTTTCAACATAGCCCAAAACAAAAACAAAGGTTTTTTCCTCGCCTGCCTCAAGCGAAACGTCGAGACAATGCGAAGCAACGGGAGACCAGCCGTCGGCAACCGAGTTGTTCGGCTTGCCTGCCAAAACGGTCTGAGGGTTTTCAAAGCCGTTGTAAAGTCCCATAAAGGATTCTCTGTCGGTGTCAAAGCCGCACAGCGGAGCGTTTACCGTATAGAAAGCGAAGTGGTCGCGGCGTTCCTTGTATTCGGTTTTGTGGAAGATTGTAGAGCCTTCGATTTCAACCTCGCCGGTGTTGAAGTTTCTCTGAAAGTTTGTCGAGTCGTCCTGAGCGTTCCAAAGGCACCACTCTACAAATGAGAAAAGCTTGATGTTTTTAGCTTTTGCGCCGTTGTTTTTGATTGAAACCTTGTGAACCTCTCCGTTATATCCCTTTGGCACAAAGAAGGTAACTTCCGCGCTTATGCCGTCCTTTTCGCCCTTAATGACTGTGTAGCCCATACCGTGGCGGCATGAATAGCTGTCAAGCTCCTCCTTGACGGGCGACCATGACGGGCTCCAAACCTTTCCGCCGTCGTTTATGTAAAAATATCTTCCGCCCATGTCGACCGGGACGTTATTGTAGCGGTAGCGTGTGATTCTGCGGAGTCTTGCGTCCTTGTAAAAGCAGTAGCCGCCGGCGGTGTTTGAAATAAGCGAGAAAAACGCCTCGGTTCCGAGGTAGTTTATCCAAGGGTACGGTGTGCGGGGACTTGTGATAACATATTCCTTGTTTGCGTCGTCGAAAAATCCGAATTTCATATTTTCAGTATCCTTTCATATACATAATACCGTTGAGAACAATATAACACATTTTTTTCCGCTTGTAAACCGAAAAATGACAACAAATAAATATTATTTTCTCAGTTTTTATTATGTGAAAAAGGCTGAGAAAAAATTTCGGAAAATCATAAAAATAGTTTGAAATCGGTCGGATTTTGTGTTATACTGAAAATCAAGATATTATACGGGAATGTTGAAAGGAGACGATTCCAATGAACAGCAAAACAAATAAACTGCTCAAGGTCGTATTTATCGTAATAATTGCGCTGCTAATCCTGTGCATAGCGGGAGTATTTGTTCTTTCGGCGCTGTTTTCAAGCTCGAACTCTGCGCCCTCGATTTTCGGGCAAACTGTTTACATAATGGAAAGCGGGGAAATGTCGCCTGCCATACCAAAGGGAGCGGCTGTTTTTGCCGAAACCGGGGTTCTTCCTCAGGTTAAGGAGGTTGCGCTCTGCAAGACGGTGGACGGGGAAATAACAACTGCTCTAAGAGTAGTTGACATTATCACCGAGGAGGACGGAAGCGTCGTATATGTTGTAAGATACGACAACTCAGAGGAAAACACAGCTCAGTATATTTCCGCCGATAACGTCATCGGAAAAGCAGTGACATACAGCATCGCACTAGGCGCTGTAATCAGATTTGCGACTTCTCCGCTTGGAATTTTGTGCATAGTAATTATACCCTGCGCTATTATAGTAATATATCAGGTGGTTATGCTTATACTCAGCCGCACAAAGGCAAAAAAGCTCAGAGCGGTACCGTTTGCGGATTATCCGATGCCGCAGGAGTTTCAGGATGAAAAGCCCGATGAAAACGAAGATATGACCAGGGTGTTTGCTAAACAGCCTGTGGCTGCGGTTAAGCAGCAGAAAGAGAGCGGTCAGGCAAATAGGGAGATTGCTCAGCAGATGCATCTTAATGCTTCAAAGCCGGCTGCCGAATATCCTCACAGGGAGGAAACCGACCTTGAGAGAATGGTCAGGGAAAAGAGGAGAGCCGACACAAACTATATAAACTTTATCACCGCAACAAAGGATGACGAGCCGAAACAAAAGGAGGAAGATTCTGCAACCGCACAGCAGGTTTCGGACGAGGCACAGCCGGAAAAGGAAATCAGACCTTCAAGGCCGATAACTCCCGCGACGGCTAAACAGTCTGAAATTCCTGAAGATGACAGCTTTAAAAATCTTATGTTTAAGGAACCGAACGAGCCGAATGTCAAATCATCAAATAAAGCTACGCTGGAAGAGCTCATGAGGCTTCTTGACGAGGAAAACAAGAGGCTCGGCGGCAAATAAAAACATCGGAAAAATCCGCATATCACAAAACGTGGTATGCGGATATATTTTTGCGTTTATCAGATATCAGACGAGAGCTTTTTGAATTTCCTCAACGTTTACGTTTCTGACATCAATATCTTTTTTAGCGGCGATAGCGGCGGCAACGCCGGCAGGACCCGAACCCACAACGATAACGTCGGCAGTGTCTTTGATTTCGATTTTGCGCTCTTTTTCAGTGTAAAACATTGATGTCATCCTCCGTAATATACACACAGCATACACATATTGATTATTATGGGTATTATATCACAGGCAAATATCACCGTCAAGAAAAAATGAAACAAAATTTAATAATTTTAAAGTGTAAATCACGTGCTGTCATCTAAAAGCTTAGTTTTGCGGACATATTGGTACTTGAAAAAATCTCGGAACGTGGTATAATAAATAAGGTTAAGCGAAATTTTTCAGAAACGGAGGCGGAGCGGTTGTGATTTTTGCATCAATTCTTTCCGAAACAACAGCATCTTCTGCATCTTCTGCATCTTCGGGAACATATCTGACATTTATGTTTAAGATGCTTATAGCTCTTGCCGGAGTTTTCGTAATTGCGGTGCTGACGCCGAAAATCGCTAAAAAGATAGACCAATGGCGCGGCAGAGAACCCGAATACGACAGTCCCGAAAGGGTGGACGAAGAAAATTCAAGCCCGGACAAATCGGACAAAAGCGAAAAAAGCGATGAAAACGGCGGAAAAGAAAGCGCCGAAAGCGATAAAGAATAATAAACGACATAAGGAGAATTCCGATGGCTAAGAATGAGAAAATGGTTGAAGCGATAACCTCAATGGACGAGGATTTCGCGAAGTGGTATACCGACATTGTAAAAAAAGCGGAGCTTATCGAATACACAAGCGTAAAGGGCTGCATGGTAATTAGACCTTACGGCTACGCTATCTGGGAGAATATGCAGAGAATTCTGGACGGAATGTTTAAGGAAACAGGCCATGAAAACGTTTGTATGCCTATGTTTATCCCGGAGAGTCTTTTAAATAAGGAAAAGGACCACGTCGAGGGTTTTGCGCCCGAGGTCGCGTGGGTAACATACGGCGGAAACGAAAAGCTTGAGGAAAGACTTTGCGTAAGACCGACCTCTGAAACTCTATTCTGCGAGCATTATGCCAATATCGTACATTCGTACAGAGACCTTCCGAAGCTTTACAATCAGTGGGTTTCGGTTGTAAGATGGGAAAAGACGACAAGACCTTTCCTGCGCTCAAGAGAGTTTTTGTGGCAGGAGGGACACACCATTCACGCAACCGCTGAGGAGGCAATTGAGGAAACAGAGAGAATGCTCAACGTCTACGCCAAATTCTGCGAGGAATCTTTGGCTATGCCTGTGGTCAAGGGAAGAAAAACCGAAAGCGATAAATTTGCCGGAGCTGTCGCAACCTACGCTATCGAGGCTTTGATGCACGACGGAAAGGCTTTGCAGGCAGGAACCTCTCACTATTTCGGAGACGGCTTCGCAAAGGCTTTTGATATTCAGTATACCGACAAGGACAACACCGTTAAGTATCCGCATCAGACCTCATGGGGAGTTACAACGAGACTCATCGGCGCTATCATCATGACTCACGGCGACGATAACGGACTTGTTCTTCCGCCGGCGGTCGCGCCTGTTCAGGTTGTTGTAATCCCTATCGCCCAGCATAAGGAGGGTGTTATAGAAAAAGCTCAGGAGCTTTGCGACAGGCTTAAGAAAGCAGGCTTCAGGGTTAAGCTTGACGCTTCGGAGAATACGGCGGGATGGAAGTTCAGCGAATATGAAATGAAAGGCGTTCCGCTGAGAGTAGAAATCGGTCCTAAGGATATCGAAAGCAACCAGTGCGTAACCGTTACACGCCACGACAGGAAAAAGACTTTTGTTTCTCTTGATAATCTTGAGGAGGCTGTCAAGCAGGAGCTTAAAAACGTTCACGACGGACTTTATGCTAAGGCTTTGGAAAACCGCGAGAAGAGAACCTATTCCTGCGCAAGCATAGATGAAATCAAATCCGCTCTTGAGCAAAACGGCGACGGCTTTGTCAAGGCAATGTGGTGCGGAGACGAGGAGTGCGAGGACAAGGTTAAGGAGCTTACCGGAGTAGGTTCACGCTGTATTCCGTTTGAGCAGGAAAATATATCGGACAAGTGCGTGTGCTGCGGAAAGCCCGCAAAGCATATGGTTATCTGGGGCAAGGCATATTAATCCGACCGAAAAATATATAAAAACAACGGCTGCTGAAATGAGTTTTCGGCAGCCGCTTTTTGCTATATATCGAATTTAAACGCCTTTTGCCTTGAAAGCACCAGAGAAAGTATCACCGCGAAAACTATCTTAATCAGGTCAAACGGAATAAACGGAATCACACAGGCTTTCAAAGCATAGGAAAATTCGGCTTTTGCGACGAACATAAACCACGCCGTTCCCATTGCGTAGCAAACCGCAAGTCCGCACAGCATTCCGAGCGAAAGCGATAAAACGCTTCTCTTTTTAAAAAGCCTGACCGAAAGAGCAGTAATAAGCGCCATAAACGGGAAAGACATTAAAAATCCACCCGTGAAGCCGACCAATACTCCGGCTCCCCCCTGAAGTCCTGAAAAAACAGGCGCTCCCACGATTCCTATAAGTATGTAGACTATGACCGCCAAAAACGCGTTTGCGGGTTTTAACAGCGCTCCGGCAAGAAAAACCGCGAAAACGGCAAGTGTAAACGAAATCTCCCCGACAGGTACCGATATCAGCGCGAAAACGCATATTATCGCCGCAAAAACCGCTGTAAGCACCAAGTCTTTTGTATTTGTTTTCATAGTTATAACAATCCTCCGAAACTTAATTGTCAATTATTATATCATCAAAAAGCAAGATTGTCAACCTTAATTTTATTTTAGTTGACAATAGTAGCATGCGCGGTTAAAAAAGCATAGTATAGACAGATAGGATAACAGTGGAGGTAGAAGCGGAGTGCTGTCTGTAATACTTTTAATTTGCGCTGTGTGCTGCGACTCTTTTGCGACTGCTATAAGCTACGGAGCCGCAAAAATAAGGATTCCATTTCTTTCGGCACTGATAATAAGTTTAAGCGGAGCGGCTACGCTTTCTGTCGGCTTAATTCTTTCCTCGGTGCTGAAGGGCGGATTTAAGCCCGAGACAGCGGTGATTATAAGCGCAGGGCTTCTGACGGCGATAGGGTTCATCGGGGTTATAAAAGGTCTTGCGGGATTAATGATGAAAAAACGCGCTTTAAAAAAACCTCTTGACGGTATATACGCAGTCGATGTGCTGTTTGACAGCACAAAAGCCGACAGGGACAATTCGCACGATTTATCGGTAATTGAATCGGCGGCTTTGGCGGCGGCTCTATCAATAGATTCGCTGGCGACCGGTTTTTCAGCAGGGCTTGGAATGACTGAGTGGCAGATGACAGCGGCGGCTGTTTTGACAGCGGCGGCATGTCAGCTTTCGGTAATCGGCGGAGATTTTATAGGGAAGCGGCTGTCAAGAAAAATCAAGGCGGATTTGTCGATACTCAGCGGAGCGGTTTTAATAATCATCGGAGTTTTGCGTCTGATTTGGCGGTAAGCGAATCAGCGCAGACAAAAAGGACAGCATTTTCTGCTGTCCTTTTTTTACTGAGCAATTAATCCTCGCCGAGTTTAAGAGCCTTGTTGATATTAATTTTTCTGATAATTCTGCTGAGAACGGCAAAGCCGATAACAAGCATACCTCCTATAATAGCGTACATTTTGAGGTAATCCTCTCTGACGGGGATAACCTTGAAAGGAGGAACTCTCTGAGCGGCTGTGTAAAGCGATTGGAAAAGAGGGACGAAGAGGTCACTTGCGACAGAGCCGATAACGACGGCAATTATGATAGCAACTCCCGAAACGAGAATCTGCTCGTATAAAATCATCGCAATGATTTCCCTAAACGACATACCCATAGCCCGAAGGATACCGAACTGGAGGGTACGGGATTTAATGGACAAAATCCAGTAAATCAAAAATCCGATAATGCACATTATCATGATAATGATAAATCCGAGAGTGAGAGCGCCGTTCATACCCTGAAGCATCGGGTCGTTCTTTTCGGTGACGATGTTTTGGCTTGCGACTTCAAGCATCGTAGCGGTAATGTCGGCGTCGGTTATAGACTGATAGAAGTCCTGAATAGAAGCGTCGTCCTTGAGGTCAAGCCAGACCTGATAAGGCTCGATTGCGGTTTGAATACGGACATAATCAAAGTTCATGATTATAAAGTCCTTGTATTCGCCCTCGTCGTTTTTGTCATAAGGGTTTATGCTCGGCCAGTAATCGACAAACGCAAGCACTGTGGCGGTAAAGAAATCGTTTTTAGACCATTTGACAGCGATTTCGTCTCCGAGCTCAACGCCGTATTTTTCCCTGTATGAGTTTGAGACGATAACTCCCTGGGGGTACTCGCTTAAAGCGTTCAGGTAGTAGTTGATATGTCCGGGAAGAAGTCCGTTCGGAGTCCAGCAAATTTTTGCGAACTGGTCCGGGATAACTGTCATAAGAAACACCTGACCCTGCCGATCATTGTTATATCTTACTGTGACGTTATCTCTGACAAATACCTTTGTTGCGCTTTCAACACCCACAAGGGATTCAAAGCGTTCAAAAACAGGCTCTTGATATTGAATGGTCGAGGTGTCCTCATCGCTTATCTCGTCGCTTGTCGAGGCCGCAGGAGCGCCGGCTTGGGTCGGTCCCTGAGTAATGTATGAGTTTGTATTTTTCCATGACTCGGCGATTTTAGCGTCGCAGCCGACCTCATACCTTGTTCTTTCCTCGGCGTTTCGGTTGACAGCTCTCGCGGTGTTTGCTGAAAACAGACCGAGAGAAACCGTTAAGATAAGGAAAACCATTAAGAACCGTTCTCTTCCGGTTGAGGAGCGGCCGATGTTGTTAAGGGAAACATAAGCCGCGGGCGACCAAAACCTTTTTCCGAGATTGTAAATAAGCTTTATAATCAGCGGATAAATTCTGACGCATAAAAGACCGGCGCCGAGAATAAACGCTGTTGAGGCTATAAACATAATCGGGTTCACAGCGGCTGTCGTGTCGGTGACTCCCTGCTCGACAAGGACATTCTGCTGATAGTTATAGTAATAAAGCCAGCCCACAGAGCCCGCGATAAGGATTATATCAAGGAAAGATTTTTCCCAGAAAGACTTTTGAGATTTTTTCGCCTTGCTCTGCTTATGAGCGACGATTGAAACCTTTGTCGCGGGGATGATAGGAGCCATTGTGGCTATAAAGAAAACTCCGATTGCTATAAATGAATATGCGAATGCCTGAAACGAGAGAGACGCAGGAAGCGCGGGGCGGTTTACGAATTCAAGGAAGCCGTTTGACACTCCGAGAACTCGGCACAGACCAAGTCCCAGAATCGGGCCGAGAACTGCCGAAACAGCTCCGAGAATTAGCGTTTCGAGAGCGTAAATTTCAACAATCTGCCATGATGAAGCTCCGCGGCTTTTGAAAACTGAAATCTCATTTTTCTCCTGCTCAACGTTAAGTCTCGATACCATAAGCAGGTAAAATATAAGCATCAGCATAACGGGTATCTGCAAAAGCCAGAGAATAAGCCTGAGTCTCGAGGCTCTTTCCGCATACTCCCCGAATATTTCCTGTGACGGCATGGAGAAGTTATAGCTTTCGCTTTTATATGCTTTTGTCTGTTCCTCGAGCTGATTTTTTATGTTGTCGAGATTTGACATGTCAAGGTTATGATAGTCTATAGAATACCGTACGCTTGCCGTGGATATTGAAACCGCGCCTGTTTTCAGAACGTCGTTCATATATGTGTCATAGTCTGTTAAAAACAGGTTTGAGTAGGAATCGAGCCCTTCCGACCAATATGTATCTGTCGGGTCTGCGGAGTCAAATATTCCGACGATTTCGACTTTAATAGTTTCTCCGGGGCTGAAAATATTTGTAAGTTCATATGTAGAGCCCAGAGTCAGCCTGGAGGATTTAAGCGAATATTCGGTACCTATAACCTCATAGGCGTCATTCTCGTTTTTGCCGGGTTCATACATTCTTCCGTCGATAATGGTGATATGATCCTCAAGACCGGTCATGGTTGCCATATGGAAAAGAGATGCCGACTGACCGGTTGTGATTTCGATATTGGTGACATACAGGTAATCGTCGGTGATATAAAGCTTTTTGTTTTCAAGAGGAGCTTTCAGGGCGTTAAATCTGTCGTCAGTCTTATCCACCATTGTATTGAGAGTAGAAAGCTGTTTTGATGCTGAAAGTCCCGACGCAAAGTTTTTTGAAACCGAATATATGCCCGGGTACGTATCGGTTTCGAGCTGAAACGCCTCCATATCCTTTGTAAGCATTCTCTGTAGAGACGCGTTCATGTATATCGGGATGGTGCTCATCATAGCGGTAGCCATTACGCATCCTATGAGAAGACATAAAACCATCCAGCGGGTATTAAGCATTTTTCTTAGCAGAAGGGTGAGCATTTGTTTGGAATTCCTCCTTAGAAGATTTTAAGTTTAGAATTATCTTATAATAATCAAGTCGCCTTCCTCAAGCCCGCTGATTATTTCTGATTCCGAGCCTGTCTGAAGACCGATTTCGATTTCCTGCTCAACCTTTCTGTTATTCTTGAAAAGGTAAACGACTTTGCGGTCGTTAACGGTTTTTATAACGTTGTTCGAAATGACGATGACGTTTTCTCTGCGGTCAAGCACCAAAACGGTATCTCCGAGATTGCCCAAAGACTCGCTCGGAGGTGCTTCGCCTACAAACTTGACCTCGACATAATCAATCGGAGCCTCGCCCTCTTCAATGTTTTCAGGGTCAAAGACGTCCCAGTCGTCGGGAACCGTAAAGCCGTCCATAATTTCGCCTGTCGGGTTATTTGAAATAATTCCGTCATAGATCACGTCGTTGTACTTAACGGTAATATCCCTTCCGATTTTATACTGTGTGTCATCGTCGGGATAGAGCTTAATGAACAGATCCGAGGTGTCTACAACGGTAGCTATTGTAACTCCGGGGTTAATCCAGTCTCCGACTCTTCCGTTATATGCGTAAGAGACCGTGCCTGAGTTTGAAGCGTAGAGTTTAGAGGAGTCTTTTTGCTCATAAAGCTTGTCAAGCTCGTTTTGCAGAAGCTGAATTTCAAGTTCGTTTTTGTCTATCTCCGCCTGCGATGCCTCCTGCTCAATGGAAATTTCCAGAGTCAACTCGGCGCGTCTTACATAAAGCTCCTGTTTCTCGATTTCATAATCCAGGTCATAGGTTTCAAGTTCGGCTATAAGATCTCCCTCTTCAACCACGTCTCCGGCATGGACATAAAGCTTTTTAAGGTTTCCTCCGTTGCCGGAAAAGCTGAGATCCCACTTGCTCAGCGAGTCAATAGTTCCGGACAGACTCAGCTGTTTTGTAAGGTCTTTTCTCGTAACGGTAAGTGTTGTGTATGTAACCTCGCTTGCGTTTACCACCGGAGGGGGGAGAACTTCTTCCTCATCGGGAAGAAAAACACAGCCCGAAGAAGACAGAGCTATCGCGGCTGCGGCGGCCGCCGCAGCGAATTTTTTTAAGTTATGCTTTTGCATGTAAGACCTTTCCTTTCAAAATAAAAATACTTTTTGTATAATTTATCTTAATAATACTTTATGTAAAATAATGCGGATTATATGACATCTCCGGTGTATTCCACAAGCGACGCGCTTTTAACTCCCTCAACACCTTTAATTTTTGAAACAAGCGAGGAGTCCTTTCCGATTTTAACCGAAGCCGTAAGCTCAGAGTATTTATCCGAAACGGTTTTGCTTTTCAGGAGATATTTGATTTCTGAAAGAGCGTCTTCGACCGCTTTTTCACTTTCGCTGTCATATCTGACAACCAGCAGGAAAGTTTTTCTGCCTTTTGCAAAAACGCAGACCAGAGCGTATATAACCGAAATAACGGCCGTACCTATAAGAGCAATGGGAAAAAGTCCCGCGCCTGAGGTCAAGCCTGCGGCTATACCCCAAAACAGAAACCCGATATCTAAAGGATCTTTTATCGCAGCGCGGAAACGGACGATTGACAAAGCTCCGACCATACCCAGAGAAAGGACAAGATTTGACGAAATGGTTACGATAACAAATCCCGTAACGACGGTTGTCAAAATCAGCAGAACCCCGAAATTTTCACTGTATACAGGACCTCTGAAAAAGAGCTTGTAAACCGCATATATAATCACTCCGCAGATAAAAGCGCACAAAATTGAAAGCAAAACTCTCGCCGGAGAGATTGTCTCAATCAGCCCCGACTGTTCAAAGCTTTCAATCAAAATATCCTTGATGTTTCCCATAATTCTGTCTCCTCCCGAATTTCAGCGAAATTTGTCATAAATTTTTGTGTAAGGGCGTTTCTGCACAGGCAGTATTTTGAAAGCGAAAGCCTTGAGCCTCTGACGGATGACAAAAGGCTCGTCAGATACGACGGAATACATTCGTCGTATTTTACCTCAAGAATGACCGAACTGTTTTCAAATACTGCGGCGGTATCAAGCTCCTCCGAAAAAAGGCTGTCTAAATCCGCCCTTGCTGCCGAAACAAATTTGTCAAAGGTTATCCTGACGTTAAAAAGAGGATAAACAAAAGCCTCGCGCTCATAGTCAACAACAACCGCCGGAGTCATTCCCCTTGTCTTTAAAATTGCCGAAAACTGTTCCGCAAGAGGGTTTTTGCTCTCCTCAAGAAGAGAGGTGTCTTTGTAAAAAAGCCGCCCTGCGCACTCTGAACTTATTGAAACCGAGCGTTTTGCAACTCTTGAGCCGTGTTTTTCCTTGCATTCAAGCTTTATTACCTCATCTGAAAGATTATAAAATCTTATTCTGTATTTTTTTCTTCTTTCAATGCCGCTTTCCTTGTCGTAATAGGCGCTGTCGGTCAAATCGTCAAAATAAACCGACCGTATAAAATAGCTGCCGTTATCTCCGTTTTGGTCGGGCGTTAAAACAGCCTCAACCTTCGATTTTAAGGATATGTATTCGGCGAAAGGGATTAAAATTTTCATTTCCTGCCTTAAATTCGGTTTTTTCCCGTCCAGGCTCAATTTAAAGCACCCCTTTTCATTTTCATCAAATAGACACAATATAGTATAGCAAAACAACACACGAATTGCAATAACAAATTTAAAAAAATATGAAATATGTACAGAAATTAATTTGCCGTTAAATTTTCGTACATAAAATTATTGTATAGTATATGTAAAGCTGTGATAAAGCTTGTGTAAATCATTCGCAAAGGAGCTTGAGAAATGAACTCCAAAGTTAAAAAAATTATCATTACGGCTTCGCTGTTTGTTTTTGCCGCAGTTTCAATAGCGGGAACGGAGCTTTTTCAAAGAAAGATTGCTGCGGATAAAGCGGCGCTTATGCCGGCAGAGGAAAGAACGGTTTCGTTTTCAAAAACCGGATATATATACGATAACACTATAAAGCTCAAACTCAGAGCCGACGGAGCCGAAGCTGTTTATTATACCTTAAACGGTGCCGAGCCTGACATTGAAAAAGCCGTGGACGCCGATGAAATATCATATGCGGCCTCACTGAAAAGAACTCTCAGATATACCGGCCCGATAGTTTTGGAGGCTGAGGGAAACGATATAAATAGCTATGTGATAAGAGCCAAGGCTGTTTATCCCGACGGGGAAATAAGCGAAACGGCTACACATTCATATTATATAGGCAAAAACGCGGACGACAGGTTTTCTACTCTTGTTTTTTCCATAACCATTGACCCGTCGTATCTGAACGATGAGAATTTCGGGATTTTTGCCGAAGGTGTATTGCGAGAGCAGTTTCTTGAGACTATCGAGCCGGGATATGAGCTGGTTCCGACCGACCCTGCAAACTATAATATAAGAGGAAAAGCCGGCGAACGCCCGGCCTATATCGAGTGTTTTACTGCCGACGGAGACGAGATTTTCTCGCAAAAGGGCGGAATAAGAACCTACGGCGGCTGGTCGAGGTCTGATACAATTCAAAAATCGCTCAAGATATTCGCAAGAAAATCCTACGACCTTATTGAAGACGATTTTGACTATCCGTTTTTCATAACCAATATTTCCGAGGAAACAAACCTTGTAATTTCAAAATATAAGAGCCTCGTTTTGAGAAACAACGCAAACGACAGAAACGCGGCATATATGAGAGACGAGGTAATATCCGAATGCGCACGCAAGGCGGGATTCCCTGACACTCAGCAGGCAATTCCGGCTGCGGTCTATTTAAACGGAAGATACTACGGTTTTGCGTGGCTTCATGAGATTTTTGATGACGAATATCTTGAAAGAACATACGGAAGAGGAAACGGCGGAACTTTTGCGATACTTCAGGGAACCGAAACCGTTAAAAACCTTGATGACGATGATTTCATAAATGTCCTGAGAGACCTCGACCCTGCTGCGCTTGAGGAATATGAGCAGCTTAAAGAAAACGAAGAAATACTTCCGATGACTCCCGAAGCTCTGCGCGAACTTCTTCAAAGCTATGCGACAGATGAAAAAATCGAGGCGATGATAAATGACAGCGAAAGGGAATACGACCTGTTTTGCCTCGGATTCGGAGTGCCTGTTGAAACAATCGAGCAGTTCAGAGCAGGCTATGACGCCGCTGTTGAAAAGGTGGTTTTGTCGCTGAGATATATTCAGGACTACGAAGAAATGTATTCCTATGCCTATAAAGACCTCACCGACGATGAAACTTTCGAGGAGCTTTCGCAGCTTATAGATATCGACAACTATCTTATGTACTTTGCGATTGAGTCCTATGTAATAAACGACGACTGGCCGTCCAATAACTATAAAACATACCGCTACTATCCCGCAGAGGGAGAGGAAGCGGACGGCGCCTTTGACGGAAAATGGAGATATATGCTTTACGACAGTGATTTCGGTCTGGGACTTTACGGAAAGAGCTATACAGACAGATATATCTACAACCTTATGGGGCTTACCGAGACGGACAACAAGGATATTCTCAACAAAAAATCCCCTCTTTTTATAGCCTTGCTTGAGCGAGACGACATTAAAGAAAAATACGTCAATCTTATGTGCGACCTGATAAATTTTTCGTTTTCGCCACAAAGCGTTAAGCAGACCGCCGACCAAAAGTCCGCTGTAAGAATCGACGAGCTGAACTATGCCCTTGACCACGGAAAATGCGACAGCTGGTATAATAAAGGAGCGTTTGCGTCTAATGTTTCGCAGATAACTGAATTCGCCTTAGGACGCCCCAACGAGGTTTTAAAACAGCTTTCGGATATTTTCTCAATTGAGAGAAGCTTTTATACAATAAAATGCACTGCTCCCGAAAATACGGAAATCAGCATAAATACAGTAAGGCTCACCCCCGAGGACGGGAATTTTGAGGGAAAATATTTCGACTGCTATACTTCAACTGTCAGCGCAAGAGTCGGAGAAGGAGAGGAATTTGACCACTGGACTGTAAACGGCGAAAAAGTATACGAGCCTGTGCTTTCGGTAGGCGCTTTGTCCAAAGCCGAGGGGACGGTTAAAATTGAGCTTGTGACAAGGCCTTCGGTCGGTGGGTTAAAAATTGCAAAAGTACGATACAAAGGCGGCTCAAACGACTACATAGTGCTTAAAAACACATCATCAGAGGATATTTCAACCCACGGCTATGTCATTTCAAGCTCGGAGGGCGAAAAAACCGCAGAACTCCCTACAATGACTCTTTCCGCCGGAGAGGAGATTACAGTTTACTGCAAAAATTATAAAAAAACCGACGCAATAGGCGGGCTTTCGGCGCCGTTTTCACTCAAAGAGGGCGAAATTGTTTCGCTTCTTTACGGAAATGAGGTGATTGAGGACATTCTGCTTCCCGAGGCAGTCGACTCAACCGCTTACGTCAGGGATTTCATATCCGGAGAGTTCTTTGAGAGACCCGACGAATAAAATCAATAAAATTAAAAAGTCAGATAAAAAATAAAAAACCGGAGCTTGATTTAAGCTTCGGTTTTCTGTTCTGTCTGTGTTTGGTGATAAGTAAAAGCCTTAAAATATTATCTGGCTTCCTCAGCGAATCCGCTGTCAACAAGGTCGACAAGTCCTGTTACAGCGTCCTGCTCGTCTGCTCCGTCAGCGATGATTCTGATTGTTGTTCCGCCGACAATTCCGAGGGAAAGGATACCGAGCAAGCTTTTTGCGTTTACTCTTCTGTCCTCTTTCTCAATCCAAATAGAAGACTTGAACTCATTAGCCTTCTGAATAAAGAATGTAGCAGGGCGAGCGTGAAGCCCAACCTGATTCTGAACCGTTACGTCTTTAACAAACATACTAACTCTCCATTCTCAAACTATAGGTCAAAAAATTAACTGATATAATTATACAAGCTTATTTTTCAGTAGTCAACGCCTAAATATGCATAAAAGACGATTTTCTGCTTTTTGATTATGCTCAGCCGAGCTCAGAAGCCCGCTGTTGTACATTTTCACTAATAGTTTTTAGTATTTTAAATCAATATGTCTAAATAAAATGGAATATTAAGTTATAATACACAAAAAATATAGTTAGGGTTGTGCAGCTTTCACATAAAAAGTCTGTGGGTTTATTTAGAATCAGATTCTTTAAGCTGTTTAAGAAACCTGATATCTTCTTCTGTCAAGGGATATTGTTCAAGAAGCTCAGGCCTTTTTTTAAGAGTTTCCTCAAGAGATTTTTCATGCCGCCATTTTTCGATATTGGCGTGGTGTCCGGAAAGAAGAACAGAAGGCACCGCCATTCCCTCCCAAACCTCAGGGCGTGTATACTGAGGAAATTCCAAAAGTCCGGAATAGTGGCTTTCCTCCTGATAGCAGTCGGCGCTCGCCAAAACGCCGTCAAGCATTCTTACAACACCGTCTATAAGCACCAATGCCGGAAGCTCTCCGCCGGTGAGAACATAATCGCCTATTGAGATTTCCTCGTCAACGATTTTTTCAAGCACCCTCTCGTCAACCCCCTCATAATGCCCGCATAATATAAATATGCTTGAAAGGCCGGAAAGTTCACGGCATTTTTGCTGAGTAAGCGTTTTACCCTTTGGCGACATATAAATTACATGAGGCTTAACCCCTGTCTGCTCCGACGATATTTTCTCAACCGCCTGATAGCATCTGTATATAGGCTCGGCCTGCATAAGCATCCCTTGGCGTTCGCTGTAAGGCGTGTCGTCAACCCTGCGGTGCTTGTCAAGGGCATAGTCTCTTATCTGGTGGCAAAACAGCGAAAAAATACCCTTTGCCCTTGCCCTGCCGACAATGCTCTGAGAGAGGTACGCCTCGCACATTTCGGGAAAAAGGGTAGCAATGTCAATTCTCATCGTCAATCAGCCCCTCCATGGGAGTAATGTACATTTTGCCGTTTTCAAGGTCGGTTTTTTCGATAACCTGAGGTATCGCGGGGATATAATAAACCTTTCCGCTTTCTGATTTCACTGCATATACGTCGTTTGCGCCCGTTTCAAAAACGTCGTCTAACTTTCCGTATATTCTGCCGCTTTGGGCGTCAACAACCTCAAGACCTATCAGGTCCTGAATGAAATAACACCCCTCCGAAAGCTCGGCGTCGTCTCTGTCCATGTAAAGTATTTTTCCTCTTAAAGCCAAAGCGGCTTCAATTGTGTCAACTCCCGAAAGCTTTAAAACACACATGTTTTTTACGATTTTAGCGCCGAGGACGGTTATCTTTTCCTCTCCCTTTTTAAAATACAGAGTATCAAATCCGGCGAGAAATTCAGGGCTGTCGCACCATGGCTGAACCTTGACCTCGCCTTTTATTCCGTGTGTGGTAACTATTTTCCCTATTTCAAGATATTTTTTCATATACTTATAGTCCTTCCGCATAATAAAATCGTGTGTTGTCAGCGTTTCAGTATATCGAGCAGAGGTTTAGGCAAAGGAGAATTAAGTGTAATTTCTTCTCCCGAAGCAATGCTTTTAAACCGCATCTGAGAGCAGTGAAGAGCCTGACGTGGGCATGATTTGTCAAAGCCGTAAAGGCCGTCTCCGGCAAGAGGATGACCTATATAGGCGAAATGAACACGGATTTGATGAGTCCTGCCCGTTTCCAGCCTGCACTCGACAACTGTGTAATGCCCGTCTGAGGCTAAAGCCCTGTAATTTGTAACCGCTTTCTGACCATCCTCCCTGACGCACCTGACTATGATGCTCTCCCGCTCTCTTGCGATAGGAGCGTCGATTCTGCCCTCTCCCGAAAGCTCTCCGCATACAACTGCTGTGTAAACCTTTTCGATTTTTCCCGCAAAGGCGCAGGCGGCATAGGAGTTTTTGGCGACAGCGCAAAGTCCCGAAGTATCCCTGTCAAGACGGTTTATAGGTCTGAAAGCGAGTCCGGGACAAACGCAGGCGAAAGCGTTGCCGAGAGTGTCGAGCCTGTGCTTGTGCGAAGGGTGAACAGGCATATCGGCGGGCTTGTCGAAAACGATAAGGTCGTCGTCCTCGTAGACAATATTGACTTTCAGATTCGGGTTTGCCTCCTGAGGGCTTTTGTCGTCCGAAACGGCAATGGAAACAGTCTGACCGAAGCTTGCCGTGTCGATTGTCCTCGCGGCTTTGCCGTCAACCGTGATTCCGCCGTCGGTTCTTTTGAGCTTTACAATAAGGCGGCGGCTTATTCCTCTTCGGCGCAGAATTTCTTCAACCGTGCGCCCCGAAAGCTCCTTAGAAACGGGAAGGTCAATCCTCCTCATTGTAAATTTCCGAGGAATCGGGGTCTTCCCTGCTGTAAGGGATTCTTCCCATTATTTCAAAGGCGTGAGCGGTCTGCCAAAGCTGTGCGGTAACAAAAATCTCAAAGCCCTCGCCGAAATCGCAGTTAAACTCAAGAGGATTTTTTTTCGGAAGACCAAAGCAGGACAAAAGGTTCATTATTATTCCGCCGTGGGTGATAACCGAAGCTGTGCGGTAGCCGTTTTTCATCATGTCCTCAATGATAAAGTCAATGCCCTCAAAGCTTCGCTCAACAACTTTTCTGAGGCTTTCTCCGTTCGGAGGCGGATTGTCCAGTCCGCCCTTTAAAAACTGCTTGTAATCCTCTCTGTTCATAAGCTCGACCGCTTTTTTGTTTTCAAAATCCCCGAAGTTCATCTCACGAAGCTCGGTAACAAGACGCGCGCTCCTTTCCGGATATAAAACCGCCGCCGTGCCGACGCATCTTTTCAAAGGGCTTGTATAAATTCTGTCGGGCTGAGGATAAAAAAATTTCTCTGTTTTTTCCTCAAGCTCCGAAATTCCCTTGTCACATAAGGGCAAATCAGTTATCCCGATATATCTTCCGTCAATATTTCCCCGAGTTATTCCATGACGAAACAACTGTATCCTGTACCCGTTCATATAAAACCTCCTGAATTTTCACGATTAATCACAACATATTGTGCATTTATGATAATAGACAAAAAAAGAGCTGAATATTTATAGAATATTTTTTATCGACAATACTTTACAAGGAGTAAGAATTGTTATATAATTTACATTGCGTTAATGTTTTTTAGCAGTATGCTATAAAATATAAGCGCAAGTATTATGAAAGAGAGGGAAAGCGTGTGGCTTCGGATTTTCCGAGAATAATTTCGCTTCTGAGAAAAGAGAGAAATATCAGCCAGAAAAAGGCCGCGGATGATCTTGGGATCTCACAGGGACTTCTTTCTCATTATGAAAAGGGCAAGCGCGAGTGCGGACTTGACTTTGTCGTCAAGGCTGCCGACTATTACAACGTTTCCTGCGACTATCTTCTCGGACGTTCTCCGGAACCTCAGGGCAAAACGATATCGGTTGAGTCGATTCCCGAAGTGTCTGCCGAGGACAGAGAAAAAGCTACGCCGCTCGGAATAGTTTCTGCGTTTTCAAAAAAGCTGATAATAAATTCGATAAACGTGTTGTTCTCAATTTTTCAGAAAACCGGAAGTCAGACTTTAATAAGGGAAGCTTCGGGATATCTGATGCTTGCTGTTTATAACTTGTTCCGCGCGGTTTATTCCGCCAACCCTAAAAACGACCAAAACTTTTTCAAGATTGAAAAAGCGCTGTTTCCGCATATTTCAAACGCCGCAATGTCGGTTGCGTACGCTAAAGCCGAGGCTGCTGCGAAAGGCATAAGCGTCGATGGCGGAGACTGCGCTAAAGACCCCGAAAGCTCTGCGATGACGACCGCGACTCTTGCCGAGGAATATCCCCAAAGCTATTCGTCGGTTGTAAATTTAATAAAAAACTGCGAGGCGCGGGCTAATAATGTAATGCCGGCGGACTCGGAAACGAGGTCGGCAGCGGGAAAATCCTCTGAGATTTAATATTGATTTAATATTAAATAATTGTATCACAATATAAATCAAATTACAACAGCTTTTGCCGTTTGGGTCGCCTAAACGGCAATTTTTATTTTTATAAAACTTGTTGCAATTTTGTTTTGCCGGTGATATAATTTAAACAAAAATAACGGCTGCGAAATATGGGTTTTCGGAGTTTCGGACAATAATTATCCGATTAACAGAAAAAAACAAGAAAGAAGGCTGCTTATATGACAATCGGCGATATTAAAAACTATCTTGACGCGAAAGTTCTGACCGGTGACGAGCTTTTGGATAAGGAGGTGCATACCGCCTGCGGATGCGATATGATGAGCGATGTTTTGGCGTTTGTAAAAGACCAGGCGGTTCTCTTAACGGGTCTGTGCAACCCCCAGGTTGTCAGAACAGCCGAAATGATGGATATAGTGTGCATTTGCTTTGTGAGGGGAAAGATCCCGTCGGACGACATAATTTCTCTTGCCAAGGACAGAAATATAGCGGTGCTTGCTACGGGCATGAAAATGTTTCCCGCCTGCGGAATTTTATACGAAAACGGTCTGGCAGGGGGTGCCTCAAGTGAGTGATAAGCTCAGATTTCACTATGAGGTTTCGGGAGAAGATTTTACCAGAGCGGGAGAGGCTTCAAGTGATTTAAAAGCAAAGCTCAAGCTTATGGGAGCGTCGCCAGAGGTCGTGAGAAAAGTAGCTATATGCATGTATGAGGGCGAAATCAATATGGTTATTCACGCGTGCGGCGGAGTTATTGACGTCACGATAAGTCCGGCGGACATTCTGCTTGAGCTTAAAGACGTGGGACCCGGTATTCCCGACATCGAAAAGGCTATGCAGGAGGGCTATTCAACCGCAAGCGAAAATATACGCTCTCTCGGCTTCGGAGCGGGAATGGGACTTTCAAATATGAAAAAATACAGCGATGAAATGAAAATAGATACCGTTTTGGGAGTCGGAACAACAGTTACAATGAGAATAAATATGTAAATAAATGAAATAAAGACATAAATCACGCTTTTTATAAGCACATTGAGAAAGGAGTGAGACCAATGGAGGAGGCATACAATTCTGTTACACTCGACCCCGAAAGGTGCAAAGGGTGCATAAACTGCATAAAAAGATGCCCCACTCAGGCAATAAGGGTCAGAAACGGAAAAGCGCATATTACCAAGGAATTCTGCATTGACTGCGGAGAGTGCGTAAGGGTCTGCCCTCACCACGCGAAAAAGCCGACATATGACAGCCTTGAAAGGATTTTTGAGTTTAAATATAAAGTCGCTTTGCCTGCGCCGTCATTTTACGGCCAGTTTAATAATCTCGACGATGTGAATATAATTTTAAGGGCGCTTAAGCTTTACGGGTTCGACGACGTTTACGAGGTTGCAGCCGCCGCTGAAAAAATTTCACAGCTCAGCAGAGAGTACATAGAGCTTCACAAGGACAAAAAGCCGTTTATATCGACAGCCTGTCCGTCGGTGACAAAGCTCATCACGATTCGGTTTCCTAACCTTATAGACCATCTTCTGCCCTTTGTCGCGCCCGTTGAGCTTGCGGCGGCTTATGCGAGAAAGCAAGCCGTTGAAAAAACAGGACTTTCGCCTGATGAAATAGGCATAGTTTTTATATCTCCGTGTCCCGCAAAGGTTGCGGCGCAGAGAAACCCTTTCGGGCTTAAAAAATCCAATATCGACCTTGTAGTCGCAATAGAAAAAATATATCCCAAGCTTTTGCCGCTTATGGTTAAAACCAGAGACGACGCCGAGGAGCTTTCTCAGTCGGGGCGAATCGGAATAGGCTGGGGAAGCTCGGGAGGAGAAGCCGGCGGACTGCTTGTTGACAACTATCTTGCCGCCGACGGAATCGAAAACGTTATAAACGTGCTTGAGGGACTTGAGGACCAGAAATTTTCCGATCTTGAGTTTATTGAGCTTAACGCCTGCTCCGGCGGATGCGTAGGAGGGGTTTTGCAGGTTGAAAATCCATATGCGGCAAAGGCTAAAATGAAAAGGCTCAGAAAATATCTTCCTGTTTCGAGAAGCCATGTTGAAAATCCGAGTGACTTCAGTGATGTAAGCTGGAATCAGGAGGTTGAGTACTCACCCGTTTTCACTCTGGGTGAAAATATGATAGACAGCCTTGCGAAAATGGAGGAGGCTCAGAAAATTTACGCAAGGCTTCCGGGTCTTGACTGCGGCTCGTGCGGAGCGCCGACCTGCAAAGCTCTTGCCGAGGACGTCGTCAGAGGAATAGCTCACGAAAAGGACTGCATACACTTGCTTAAGGAATATCTGCACCGAATTTCGGACGATCTTCACTCTATTTAATTTGATAATCAGAAAGGAACACCTTTTCAGCGCAAAGGTACGGTGAATATTATGAAAACATATAAGCTTTTTGAAAATCTCGGATATGAAATACTCAATAAAGGCGAAGACAGGCTTGTTTCGGGAGTTTACTGCTGTGATTTGCTGTCGGTAGCCATGAGCAAGGGAAAAGAAAACGCCGCGTGGGTTACGGTTATGTCAAATGTAAACACAGTCGCTGTATGCACGTTGGTTGATATGTCCTGCATAGTTTTAGCCGACGGGTCTTCGGTTGACGAGGCTATGCTTGAAAAAGCAAAGGAACATAACGTATGCGTCATGAGGTCAAAGCTTCCGGTTTTTGAAACCGCGAAGGAAATTTTCGACACGCTTAATCTTTTCGGAGACAGGCTTGAGGAATACTGCGACTGAAAATCGGCGCAAAGCTTAAAAAGGCGGTGCAGCTATGCTCAGTTTGTCTTATGATCTGCATATTCACTCCTGCCTGTCGCCGTGCGGAGACAATGAATCAACCCCGTGCAATATTGTCGGAATGGCGTATGTCAAGGGTCTTGACGTCATTGCGGTTACAGACCACAACAGCGCAAAAAACTGTCCTGCTGCCGTTGAGGCTGCAAAAGAGTTCGGAATTACGGTCGTTTGCGGAATGGAGCTTACAACTGCGGAAGAGGTTCACGTTTTGTGCCTGCTTCCGAGCCTTGAAAAAGCTCTTGAGCTTGACGAATATGTTCAAAAACGTTTAATTAAAATAAAAAACGACCCGAAAATTTTCGGAGAGCAGCTTATAATGAATTCCGCCGACGAGGTTTCGGGATCAGTTGAAAATCTTCTTATAAACGCGGCGGACATTTCTTTTTGCGAGACGTTTGAGCTTCTTGAGGGCTTCGGAGGAATAGCTATACCCGCTCATATAGATAAAAGCGCAAATTCACTGCTTTCAAACCTCGGGTTTATTCCTCCCGACTCGAGCTTTAAAACCGTCGAGGTTCACAGAAGGTCGCTTTTCCCCGATTTGTGCCAAACTCACGGCTATCTCTCCTCGTGCCGCGTCATTTCAAATTCCGACGCGCACTATCTGGGAGATATAAACGAGCCGGAAAATTTTCTTCATGCCGAGGAAAACAGCGCCGAAGCGGTTATCGAGGCTCTTAAAAAGCCGTGTGAAAAATAAAAAAAGGTAACGGAGAATAAGATTGAATAAAAAACAAAAGGCGGCAATTGCCGTTGAAAGACTGAAAGAGCGCTATCCCAAAGGCGAGTGCTCGCTTGAATATAAAAAGCCCTATGAGCTTCTCATTGCGGCAAGGCTCTCAGCTCAGTGCACAGACGCAAGGGTTAATATAGTTACAAAGATGCTTTTTGAAAAGTACCCGACTCTTGAATCCTTCGCAAACGCGAAGCAGGCGGATATCGAGGAAATCATCAAGCCCTGCGGACTTTTCAGGACAAAGGCAAAGTCAATCTGCGAGCTTGCGAAAAAGCTTGAAAGTGACTATAACGGGGAGGTCCCCGACAGCATTGATGAGCTTGTCACTTTGCCGGGAGTTGGCAGAAAAATCGCAAACCTTATAGTCGGCGACGTTTATCATCAGCCTGCTGTGGTCGCGGATACCCACTGCATAAGAATTTCAAACCGTCTCGGGCTGACAGGCTCAACCGTTCCCGAAAAGGTTGAAAGAGAGCTGAGGGAAATACTTGTGCCCTCGGAATCAAACGATTTTTGCCATCGTCTTGTCGATTTCGGAAGAGATGTCTGCAAGGCGAGAGGCGAAAAGTGCGGAATCTGCGAAATGACCGATATCTGCGATTACTATAAACATAAAAAGGAGTAAGATAAGTGGCGAATGCGGTGAAACAAACCACAAAAACCGTATACATAGTTCTTTCGGCAACGCCGACAATTCCGGCAAGGATAATCAGGCTTCTTTCAGGACATGTGTACAGCCATGTTTCAATAACCTCGGACAGAAGTCTCGGAGAGCTTTACAGCTTTTGCAGAAGATATAAATACTTTCCGTTCCCCGGAGGCTTTGTAGAAGAAAATAAGGTCGGGGTTTTCAATTTGTTTTCAAAAATCCCATGCGAAATTTATAAGTTTGACATGACCGACGAGGAGTCCGAACGCTTTTATAAGCTCATGTCCGATTTTAAGAATAATCAGCGCAGATATTCCTACAGCTTTATCGGTCTGCTCGCAATGATGTTCGGCATTCCGTTAAAAAGAAAGAGGCATTTTGTATGCTCTCAGTTTGTGGCGTATGTTCTGGAGGAATCGGGGATAACGCTGTTTGAAAAGGACGTCGCGCTTATAAGACCTGAGGATTTTGTCGGAATGGACGGAGCAAAGCTTGTGTTCAAAGGAAATCTAAAAGAATATCTTCGCAACGCTTAAGATTTGTATAATATTTTCTTAACCTAAAATAAAAGCGCTGAAATACGCGGTTTTGGTTCTTTACAATTTTAATTCGGTATGCTATACTTTTCTTGCGTTTTATATGCGAAAAAGTATGTATATATAATAAAGTTATGAGGAGCGGAAAATGAGTACTTCAAACAAAATTAAAATCACCTGCGATTCTATTTGCGACCTGACTCCGGAAATTTATGAAAAATACGATATCACTGTATTGCCTCTGAGCGTAACTATCGGAGACAGCTCTTACAAAGACGGCGTGGATATTACTCTTGACAAGCTTTTTGAAAAGGTTTCTGAAACGGGAGCTTTGCCGAAAACCGCCGCTGTTTCGATACATGAGTATGAGGAGTTTTTCAAAAAGTTCACCGAACAGGGAATGACGGTCATACACATAAATATATCAAGCGGCTTTTCAAGCTGCTATCAAAACGCGTGCTTGGCGGCAGAGGAAGTCGGAAACGCCTACGCGATAGACAGCTTAAACCTTTCGTCGGGAGCGGGACAGCTTTGCATTGCGGCGGCTCAGATGGCGGCTGAGGGAAAAAGCGCTGAGGACATTGTCGAGGCGGTCAATGCAATGAGAGACAGCGTTGAGGTTAGCTTTGTAATTCCTACCATTGAATATCTGCATAAGGGCGGAAGATGTTCGTCTGTAGCAGCTTTGGGAGCTAACCTTTTGAAGCTCAAGCCATGTATTCAGGTTATCGGCGGAAAAATGGAGGTCGGAAAGAAATACCGCGGGGCAATTAAAAAGGTTTTTGAGGAATACGCGGTCGAAAGGCTGAAGGACAGAACCGATATCAGCCCGGAGAGAATTATGGTTACGCACACTCTTGCGGACAGGGAAATCGTCGATATGGTTACAGAACTTGTTCATAAGTATCAGCCTGATGCCAATGTAGTGGAAACGATAGCAGGATGTACAGTCGCAAGCCACTGCGGAAAAGGAACTCTCGGCTTGATTATGATAAAAAAATAACAGAGAGCTGCTGTTTAAAGTCACGAAAGTTAACCCTAAAAATTTATTTGAATTGTGTATAATGTAAAAAATATAAAAACGCCTTGACAATATTGCCGGGGCGTTTTATAATGTGTAAAGGCTTTTAGCTTTACAGCAATGCGAAAAATGAGAGGGTGAAGAGCTTGGCGGAAAAAAATTTAGAAATACCGCTTCTTTTGGATATTTACGGAGAGCTTCTCACTCAAAAACAGCGTGATATGCTTGAGCTTTATTACTGCGACGACCTCTCTTTGTCTGAGATAGCTCAGCAGGAGGATGTTTCCCGTCAGGGAGTGAGAGACAGCATCAAGCGAGGCGAGGACGCCCTTTTGGATTTTGAAAAAAAGCTTTGCTGCCTAAAAAGCGAAAAGGCGAGAAAAGATGAGAAGGCGCTTATTAAAAGCCTATGTGAAGACATAATCAAAGACTGCAGAACCTATACGACGACAAAAAGCGTTATCCAAAAGCTTGAAAAAATTATAGCTTTAATTGAAAGCTCGGAGGATAACGGTTAAGCATACTATTGTATACTATTATATAAGGAAGGTAAGCCAATGGCATTTGAGGGACTCAGCGAAAAATTAAACGGCGTTTTCAAAAGGCTTCGTTCTCATGGCAGGCTTACCGAGGACGACGTTAAAACAGCTATGCGGGAGGTTCGCCTTGCGCTTCTTGAGGCTGACGTCAGCTATAAGGTTGTTAAGGATTTTGTCGGAAAGGTCACCGAACGAAGCGTCGGCGAGGAGGTTCTTTCAAGCCTGACTCCTGCACAGCAGGTTATAAAGATAGTAAACGAGGAGCTTATCGCTCTTATGGGCGAAAGCAACGCTAAAATACAGTTTCCGTCTCATCCTCCGTGCGTGGTTATGATGTGCGGACTTCAGGGAAGCGGAAAAACAACCCACTCGGCAAAGCTTGCGAAGTATTTCAAAGCCGCCGGAAAAAGGCCTCTGCTCGTCGCGTGCGACATATACCGTCCCGCGGCTATCGAACAGCTCAAAATCGTCGGAGAAAAGGCTGAGGTTCCCGTTTTTGAAATGGGACAGACAGACCCGAGAAAAATCGTTAAAGAGGCTCTTAAGCACGCAAAGGATTACGGAAACGACCTTGTTATTCTCGACACGGCGGGACGTCTTCACATAGACGAGGAGCTTATGAACGAGCTTGTCGATATTAAAAAAATCGCCGAGCCGAATGAGATTATTCTCGTTGTGGACGCTATGACGGGTCAGGACGCAGTAAACGTAGCAAAGGCGTTCGACGACGCTCTCGGAATAAACAGCGTTATCCTCACAAAGCTTGACTCGGATACAAGAGGAGGAGCGGCGCTCTCGGTTCTTGCCGTTACGGGAAAGCCTATAAAATTTGTCGGAACAGGTGAAAAGCTCGACGAATTTGAGCCGTTTCACCCTGAGAGAATGGCTTCGAGAATTTTGGGTATGGGAGATATGCTCACCCTTATCGAAAAGGCTCAGCAAACCGTCAGCGAGGAAGAAGCCGAAAAAATGGCGAGAAAAGTCAAGGAAAACGGCTTTGATTTAAACGATTTGCTCGAGCAGATGAAGCAGATTAACAAAATGGGCTCTTTAAAGTCGATAATCGGAATGATTCCGGGCGCAAATAAAATTGATACGGACAGCATCGACGAAAAACAGCTCGTTCATATACAGGCGATTATACTTTCAATGACGAGGGAAGAAAGAGCTAAGCCTTCGATTATAGATCCAAAGCGCAAAAGGCGCATAGCGGCAGGCTCGGGCATGAAGGTTGAGGACGTCAACAGGCTTTTAAAGCAATATGACTCAATGGTCAAAATGATGAAGCAGTTCGGAATGATAGGAAACGGCAAGGGAACAAAAGGCGCAAAGCGCCGAAAAATGCCGTTTATTCCGAAAATGCCGGGAGGCTTCGGCTTTTAATATTTTTGATTAACCCCGAAAGGTTAATATATAACGATTGCAATTTGGAGGTGAATATAAATGGCAGTTAAAATCAGACTCAGAAGAATCGGCGCTAAGAAAAATCCTTTTTACCGTATCGTTGTAGCTGATTCAAGATACGCAAGAGACGGACGTTTCATTGAGGAAATCGGTTACTATGACCCGACAAAGGAGCCCTCAGTATTCAAGGTTGACGCTGAAAAGGCTAAGACTTGGGTTGCAAACGGAGCTCAGCCCACAGATACAGTTAAGGCACTTTTCAAGAAGAACGAGATTCTTTAATTGAATGCTGTACAGAAAGCACAAAACGGCTGCAAAGCAGTCTTGTTTTGTGCATTTTTGGCGGTTTAAGCCTGTGTATCGGCTTTCTTTGCGGAGCAATCGTGAGCGACGTCTTCTGCCTCTTGTTACGCTCACGGTTTATAATGGCAGACAGCTTTTGAAAGGAATGAAAATATAATGACTGAATTGTTAAGAACAATCGCAGAGGGACTTGTTGAGGACAAGGACGCAATCGAAGTAAGAGCGGACGAGCCTAACGACGAGGGCGTTATCGTATATCATCTGCACGTCGCTCCCGACGATATGGGAAGAGTTATCGGCAAGCAGGGCAGAATAGCAAAGGCTCTCCGCACTGTTATGAGAGCAGGAGCGGCGAGAGTAAACCAGAAAATAATGGTTGAAATCGACTGATTCAAAGTCTCAAAACGCATATCCCCCGGCAGGCGGCAGCCGTCCCTGTCGGGGGTATACTATTATATATATAATATAAACGGCATACCACATATTGTGTTTTAATAAATGACAGACTATCTCACTTTAATTTGAAAGGAACTGTTTTATGGAAAAGATAAAAAGTTTTCAGGTTGACCACAGAAAGTTCGGAGTCGGAATGTATATTTCCCGCATTGACGGCGATATTGTAACCTATGACGTCAGGATGGTTAAGCCAAACGGCGGAACATATCTTTCAAGCCCGTCTATGCACACTATCGAGCATCTTTTCGCGACTTTCGCGAGAAATTCCGAGCTTGGCGAAAAGGTTATCTATGTCGGACCTATGGGATGCCGAACCGGATTTTATCTTTTAATGAGAAGCGACAATCATTCGGAAAACATCAAGCTTGTAAAAGACGCTATGAAATTTATCGAAGAGTTCAGCGGAGAAATTCCGGGCTGCTCGGAGGAAGAATGCGGAAATTATCTTGAGCATGACCTCGACGCCGCAAAAAAGGATATAAGGGCAATTTTGTCTTCACTGGAATCTTATACGGTAGATAGACTTGAATATCCACGGTAAAAACCAACAAAACTCAACCGATAAATTTGTAGGAAGTCACAAAGTTTTCGAGAGACTTCAAAAATCCGGATATTTCGATTGATTTTTTGAGCAGACATGCTATAATGTAACCGTTGTCTAACAATTGTAACTGTTTTGTAACCATTAGTTACAAAGCGGTATCAGTTTTTACTGATGAAATTCAAGCAAAGGAGGCTGAGCGGCTTGGCACGCTATACAAAGGTCAATCTTGAAAAGCTTAGCGACGGCAAAACCGCAAAGCGAAACAAAAGTTTAAGCGAAACGGTTAAAAATTATATATATTCTGTTCTGGGATCGTTAGCAGAAATTGTTCTGGGAGTTCTTAAAAAGCTCGCCTCAGGCATTGCTCATGCGGCGGTAAAAGCAGGCAGGCTGTTTTTAAACTGCCTGAAAGCAGCGTCGTCAAAACTTGAAAAACCGGTTTCAAACGCAGTAAGCATGGCTTTAAAGCCTTTCACATCCCGCAGGGATTCAGCGAAAAGAACAGTTGATGAATGCAGGGCAATTAAAAACGAGCAGGGAGCAAAGGCATCGCGCAGATTTATAATCGGCAAGTGCTCAAAGCTTTTGTTCGGCGAAAACGGAATTTTGGTAACGGCATTTAACTATGCCGCGCCGGTTGTCGCTATAGCGTTTCTTGTCGGAATAGTGAAATACGCGGGCGAGGTGCAGTACGGAGTTGCGGTTGAGGTGAACGGCAAGTCTGTCGGCGTTGTTGATGACGAGACTGTTTATAACGACGCGCAGAAGCTTATGCAAAACCGAATAAGCTATGCGGAAGGAGACGAAACGGTTACAGTGCCGCTCAAGTTCGCTGTTCAGAGGATTGCGGGCGGCGAGGATGTAATCTCTACAAACGAGCTTGCGGATATAATGCTCAGCAGTTCGGATGTCAGCGTATCGGAGGCGTTCGGTCTTTACATAAACGGCGAGTGTACGGCGGCTTATACAGCCGAGGACAAGGAAAGGATTGAAAGCGCTCTTGCCGCAATACTTGAAAATTATAAGCAGGGTTTGCCGGGAGAAGTCGTTGAGTTTGTCGACACTTTTGAATTTAAAGAAGGACTTTACATAAGCGATAAAATTGTTTCGGCAGATGAGTTTTTAGCTTCAATTTCCGGTACCGAAACGATTGAGCCGGTATATTACACAGTTCAAAACGGCGATGTGCCTTTGACTATAGCTGATAAAAACGGCATAACATATGAGCAGCTCGTAAGCCTTAATCCGACTATAAAGGATTCGCTTATGGTGGGAGAACAGGTTGTTTTGACAAATCAAAAGGCTGAAAAGCCTGCGCTTGATATAAAGAGAACCTATATAGACGAGTATGAGGCAACAGTTGAAGCAACGGTTATAGAGGTTCAGGACTCGACGAAATATCAGGGCGTGGAAACAATCATTTCAAGCGGCTCTGACGGATATTCGAGCTTTACCGCAAGAGTAACCGAAATCAACGGCGTTGAGACTGAAAGACAAATCCTTAAGGAAACCGTAATTGAGCAGATGGTTCCGAGAAAGATTTCTGTCGGAACTTTGGAAAACCCGACAACAGAAGAAGCGATTTACACTAACGCCGGAACATTTGTATGGCCTGTTGGAGGAAGCGGAGGATATATCAGCTCGCTTTTCGGATACAGAGAATGGGATAACAGCAACCACATGGCTCTTGACATTGCCGGAATTCCGAGCGGAACTCCTGTATATGCAGCCGCTGACGGTTATGTGACTGTTTCGGAGAGCCATGGCTCATACGGAAAAATGATTATAATCGATCACGGAAACGGTTACGAGACGGTTTACGCTCATAACTCAAAGCTTCTTGCGGCTGTCGGCGATTATGTTAAAAAGGGAGATACAGTCGCGCTTATCGGAATGACAGGTTCGGCTTCGGGAAATCACCTTCACTTTGAGGTAAGATACAACGGAGTAAAATACGACCCGCTCAAATTCCTCGGCGGAACAGGCGGACGAGAAATAAGAGAATAAATTTAAAGACCTTCCGAACAGGCGTTGGGAAGGTCTTAATTTTTATTTAATTGCCGCTTCTGCCGAAAAGAAAGTCTAAGGAAACATTCAAAACTTTTGAAATTCCGTCTATTTCAATATCGGTTACGGTTCGGGTTCCGCTCTCGATTCTTGAAACAGAGCCTCTGCAAACATATACGGCAAGCGTTTCAAGCCTTTCTGAAAGAGTTTGCTGACTGATGCCTGCCCTGAGCCTCGCTTCACGGACACGGCTCCCGATTATGTTAGTTTGATTTCCGTCAATAATTCTTGCCGTTTTCTAACCCCCTGAAATGCTCCCGAAGAATTCTTATAAGTACCTTTTAATTATATATCGGCAACTGCTTTGCCGCAAGACATTTAAGCCCAAATTTTATGCAAGGCGCCGATTTATAAACGCTGCGGATATGTTTGTATAAAAACGACGCAAGATACTTGACTTATAAGCCGTTTTATCATAAAATAAGAATAATGTCTTATTTCATAATGAAAAAGAGGAATGTGAAATGCTGAAAAATAATGAAAAAACTATGGATAAAATTGTAGACCTATGCAAGTCAAAGGGCTTTGTATACCCAGGCTCGGAGATTTACGGCGGTCTTGCGAATACCTGGGACTACGGCCCTCTCGGAACGCTTCTTAAAAACAATATCAAAAGCGCTTGGCTTAAAAAATTCGTGCAGGAGAACAAATATAACGTCGGACTTGACTCCGCTATCCTCATGAACCCCCAGACTTGGGTCGCTTCAGGTCATATCGGCGGATTTTCAGACCCGCTTATGGACTGCAAGGAGTGCAAAACACGCCACAGAGCAGACAACCTTATCGAGGATTTTGACGGAACATCAACCGCCGGCTGGACAAATCAGCAGATGACCGACTACATCAAAGAGCACAATATCCCCTGCCCTAACTGCGGAAAGCATAACTTTACCGACATCAGACAGTTTAATCTTATGTTCAAGACTTTCCAGGGCGTTACCGAGGATTCAAAGTCTGAGCTTTATCTCAGGCCTGAAACAGCTCAGGGAATATTCGTCAACTTTTTAAACATTCAGAGAACATCGAGAAAAAAGGTGCCGTTTGGAGTAGCTCAGGTCGGAAAATCGTTCAGAAACGAAATTACACCCGGAAACTTTATCTTCAGAGTAAGAGAATTTGAGCAGATGGAGCTTGAATTTTTCTGTAAGCCCGGAACAGACCTTGAGTGGTTTAAATATTGGAGAGGCTTCTGCAAGGATTGGCTTCTCTCGCTCGGCATCAAGGAGGAAAACCTCCGCCTGCGTGACCACGACCCCGAGGAGCTTTGCTTCTATTCAAAGGCTACCACCGACTTTGAGTACCTTTTCCCGTTCGGATGGGGCGAGCTTTGGGGAGTCGCGGACAGAACCGACTATGACCTCACACAGCACATCAAAACCAGCGGCAAGAGCCTTGAATATTTTGACCCGGAAACAAATGAAAAGTATATTCCTTATGTTATTGAGCCGTCTCTCGGTGTTGAAAGACTTTTCCTTACCGTTGTAATAGAAGCTTATGACGAGGAAGTTTTAAAGTCTGTTGACAAGGACGGAAACGAAAAGACTGACACAAGAACGGTTCTTCATTTCCATCCGGCTCTCGCGCCGTTTAAGGCTGCCGTTTTGCCTCTTGTTAAAAAGCTTTCGCCGCAGGCTGAGGAGGTTTATACAGAGCTTTGCAAGAAGTTCAGCGTTGATTTTGACGAGGCAGGCACTATCGGAAAGAGATACCGCCGTCAGGACGAAATCGGAACTCCTCTTTGCATAACCTTTGACTTCGACTCTCTTGAGGATAACTGCGTGACCGTCCGTGACAGAGACACAATGCAGCAGGAAAGAATCAAAATCGACGAGCTTGTCAAGTATATAGAAAAGAAAATTGAGTTTTAATGCCAGCACTAAACCTCTTTCGGAAAACGCCGAAAGAGGTTTGCTTTTTGACGTTGACAATAAATTCAAACGAGAGTATAATCAAAAAAGCGGCTTTACAGTTTTGTCATAATATATTTGAAAGGAAGTAGTATCAATGTATCGTGAGCTTTCAAAGCTTGTCGTTTACAAAAATATTGATAAAAACTCGATTCTGTTTTGCCTTGCCGATATTTGCAGGGAGTTTTATTCGGGCAGTTATGAAAAGGAAGCCCTGACGGATAAAATCTACACTCAGATTCACAGGCTTTTGGATATTTCAACCCGATACGGTTTTAACCGCAATCTTTGGCACAACTATCTCGCCTTTTTGCTCGCCACAACCGAAAATCCGTTTTCAATGTGCAGCGAAAAGGTCGGAGGGTCGGACGGCTCGGTTAAGCTTTTCGCAAAGGGAGATTTTAAAATCTTTAAGTCGCTTTTTGATTATGACTTTTCCGAAATTGAAAATACTCTTGGTATAAACTGCTTTACAATTATCTCTGAGTATAAAGCTATACCGAAAGCTGAGCAGAGGTATAACAAAAATGTCAGCGAGAGGGTCAGAAAGCTCAGCGAGGATATTGAAAAAGCGGCTGATGAAAACGAGATTTACGACATAGTAACGGCGTTTTATAAGGACTACGGAGTGGGAATGTTCGGAATGAACAAGGCTTTCAGAATCATACCGGGCAACCGTGCCGGAGAGCTTGAGCCGATCACAAACACTCTTGAGGTTAAGCTTTCCGACCTTGTGGGATACGAGTATCAGAAAGCTCAGCTTGTTGAAAACACCGAGGCTTTTTTAAACGGTCATAAGGCAAACAACGTTTTGCTTTACGGAGACGCCGGAACGGGAAAATCGACGAGCGTCAAAGCGATTTTAAACGAGTACTACGGTCAGGGACTGAGAATTATAGAAATTTACAAGCACCAGTTTGAGTTTCTGCCGAAAATAATCGCTGAGATAAAAAACCGCAATTACAGGTTTATAATATATATGGACGACCTTTCGTTTGAGGAGAACGAAAACGAATACAAGTACTTAAAGGCGGTTATCGAGGGCGGACTTGAAATCAAGCCGGACAACGTTCTGATATACGCCACCTCTAACAGATGGCATCTTGTCAAGGAAACATGGAGCGACCGCAACGACTTCTCGGTTACAAACGACGTTCGCCATTCGGATACTATCGAGGAAAAGCTGTCGCTGTTCGCGAGGTTCGGAGTTACAATAAACTTTACAAAGCCCGACCAGGAGAATTTCTTTACAATTGTCAGGGAGCTTGCGAAGAGAAACGGAATAGAAATGAGCGACGAAAAGCTGACAGGTGAAGCGAGAGCGTGGGAAATGGCTCACGGAGGACGCAGCGGACGAACCGCCCAGCAGTTTATAAATCATCTGCTCGGAACGCAGGATATAAGCCATAAAGAGTAATAAATCAAACACTTTTAACCGGAAGCGGATTGAGAAATTCTGCTTCCGGTTTTTTATTTTCAAGGAGCGAAAGCGTTGATTTAGTAAACAAATGTATGTTTTTGAAACCGGTGTTGTTGTACCATATGTAGAAGGTATGGCATAGGTGATGAGATTACCGTTGAACAGCCCGTCGAGGCATACTACGCAGCTGAAAGCTGAGAAGAACAAAAAACGGAGTTTCTAAAAAGGTCTTTTGTCGTGTTGATTTTATTGTCTATACAAGATATTTTTTCATAAACTATAAAAAAGTTGACTTTTATTTCTTTTTAATGTATTATATTTACATAAAGTAAGATTGAGGTGATACC
>CALWZA010000008.1 GCA_944385905.1 uncultured Clostridia bacterium | reverse complement strand
GTCTTGACCTTCTTTTCTCAGAATTACTCAAAGTAATTTCTTAAGGGTTTTGTTTTTTCGTATTTCGTTGTTCAATTTTCAAGATACCTTTTGTGACCTTTTTCTCGCTCTCTCGTGAGAGAGCTTGTTTATTATATCACATCTTCGCCCCTTTGTCAAGTGCTTTTTTTAAAAAATTGCTCCTTTTTCTCCGGACACCCGCTCTCACTCTCGGGCTTTCCTTTTCCTCTACCTCTCGGGCGACTTTCCTATATTACCACTTCTTGCTCAGGTTGTCAAGCACTTTTCTGTCTTTCTCTTTTTTATATAGTTTTTTGGGTGTTTATTCTTTTATTATGTCAATTAAGACTACAAAAAGCCCCGCATATCGAATAACATACGGGGCATGGTTTTTTATTAAATAAGGGTTCTTTCGTCGCAATACTCGCAGACAAGGGTATCGCCGTTTCCTATAAAGCTTTTTGGCAGATACTCCTCGGAATTTGTTACACACTTCGGATTTGAACATCTCACTCCGTCATGACATTTTCCGATCAACAGCTCCGCTCCTGCACAGCTATTGCTCAAGATGCTTAAAATCAAAGCCATTCGCACATACATTCCGTACTTCGCCTGCTTAAAATACATTGCCCTTGGGTCATCGTCAACATCAACGGTTATCTCGTCAACCCTAGGAAGAGGATGCATAATTACCAAATCTCTTTTCGCGTTTATAAGTTTCTTTCTGTCAAGCACATATACATTCTTCTGCTGTTCGTACTCCTCTTCAGACGAAAACCTTTCTTTCTGTATTCTTGTCATATATAAAACGTCGAGTTCGGCTATTGCGTCCTCAAGGCTGTAAACTTCTCTGTAACTGCATCCTTTGGCGTCAAGTATATCTTTTATATAACTCGGCAAAGACAGCTCCTCCGTAGATATCAAAACAAATTTATTATCAGGGTAGCTGGACATCGCCTTTAAAAGCGAATGCACCGTTCTGCCGTTTTTCAGGTCTCCGCAAAGTCCGATTGTCAGGTTGTCGAGCCTTCCCTTTTCTTCTTTCAATGTTAAAAGATCTGTCAGAGTCTGAGTCGGATGCAGATGTCCGCCGTCACCGGCATTTATAATCGGACAGTCTGCCGAAAGCGCCGCCGCCTTTGCCGAACCGGGCTGAGGATTGCGTATTACAAGCACATCCGCGTAACTGCTCACTATTTTTGTTGTATCCTTAAGGTTTTCCCCTTTTGACACCGATGACGTTGACGGATTATCAAACCCGATTATACTTCCGCCGAGCCTGAGCATAGCAGTCTGAAACGACATCTGAGTTCTTGTTGACGGTTCATAGAACAACGTCGCCATTATCTTGCCTTTACAGCTTTCGGAATACCTTCCGGGATTGTCCTTTATGTCCTGCGCAAGGCTGACAATTTTGTTCCACCACTCTGTCGGATAATCGCTGAGGTCAATTAAATTTACATATTTTGACATAATACGGCTCCTGTCTGTCGTTATTAAAGCTTTTTCTATATATTATATCACATTATGCCGAAATTTCAACGACAATTTATGTCCAAACAAAAAAGCGGCACAGTTTTTACTGCACCGCTTCCGCTTAAGCTTCCTGCTTTTTTATTTTAAAAATTATTCTGAATATACCTGAAATAAATTTCGGAGGTCTGATAACTACAACTTTCATAAAAACAGCTCCTTTATGTATTTGCTATATACTATGCCGTTTTTAAAAAAGTGTTAATTTCAGCCCTGTATTTTAGACTGAATTATCAAAAGCGTGCCTTTTTCAACCGAAATACATGCACATTTATCCGTAATCTCATTGCAAGCGCCTATCGGAAATCCCGAATTTATCACAGCTTTTTCAGCAGGATATTTAACCCCTCTTTCGGTTACACCTCTGCACTCGCTGTCAAGGGCGAAAACAGACAGAGAAAATCCCTCAGTACGGCTCAGAATTATCTCCGAGTCTTTTAAAAGCGTTATTTTTTCATCAGGAGAGATAATTTCAGCTTTTACTCCGCTGTCTAGAAGAAACTTAAGTGTTTGTATGTTCGCAACTGTATGGTCAAGCCGCCCTCCGAGTGCGCCGATTATCACTGCTTCTTTAAATCCTTTTTTGACACACAGTCTTGCCGCAAGCATTGTGTCTGTATCGTCCTTTTCCTTTGGGTACACTTGTGTTTCTCCGCATTCTGGAACTTTTCCCAGAGTGTCGAAATCCCCGACAACAGCGTCAGGAGATATACCGAGTCTGAGAGCATATTCGTAGCCCTTGTCTGCGGCAATCACATAATAATCCCCGATTTTTATTTCATCCGGCAGTTTTGTATACTCAAGCTCGCCGCCGCTGATTATCATGCATTTACTTAACATTTTTCTTTATTTTCCATTCCTGTATTTCACTTGCGTCTTTATACATCTGAACATAGCTTGCCATTCTTGACGGTGAAATCTCTCCCCGCTCAACAGCTTCCCTGACTGCGCAGCCTTTTTCGGCGATATGCGCGCAGTCGTGAAATTTGCATTTGCCCGTATACTGAGCAAACTCCCTGAAACAGCCGGCTATGTCTTTTTTAAGTATTATATCATACTCACCGACATCGAGAGATGAAAACCCCGGCGTATCGGCGATATATCCGCCCTCGTCGAATTTATAAAGCTCCGCGTGTCTGGTAGTATGCCGCCCTCTGCCGAGCTTTTTGCTTATCTCGCCTGTCTTTACGCATAATTCAGAAAACAAGTTGTTCAAAAGCGACGATTTGCCGACTCCGGTATTTCCTGCAAGAACCGACAGCTTTCCCGTTATATGTTTTTTCAGCTCATCACAGCCTTCTTTTGTTGTGTTATCAATTACAAAAACACTTATTCCTGCGTTTTTATATATTCTCTCCGCATCGTCCGCCGAATTGAGGTCAGACTTTGTAAGCACCAAAACCGGCTCGATTGATTTGTATTCGGCAACTGCGATAAATTTATCAATAATCAGATAATTAGGCTCCGGTTCGCATGTCGAAGCTACAATCAGCAGTATGTCGGCGTTTGCTACAGGAGGTCTTGACAATACGTTTTTTCTTTCTCCTATTTCAACGATAACTCCGCTTCCGTCAGTCTCAACCAGAACTTCTGCACTATCGCCGCAGACAGGAGTTATTCCTTTGTTTCTGAACACTCCGCGCGGCTTACAGGTTATTAAGCCTTCGGGAGCTTCTACTGTGTAGCTGCCCCCGATAGACTTTGTTATTATTCCTTTTACTTTTTTTGTTTCCTGACTCATAGGCTACCTTGCAGCGTCACGGAACGCATATTTGTCATATTCGATGCGGTTGCTCGTGTTTTTCGCAAAATCTACGGTATACTTAGCCAAAACATTTGACCTCATTGTTTCAAGACTTGTAACCTCAACAGTAACAGTCTGTATTCCCATACCCTCAATCTCAACATTATAGAACGAATATGCAATCTCCTCACAGTTGTGAATTGTGATAGGTTCCATGAGCGCTGAGCCGTCCTCGCCGTAAACGTTAAAGGTATATCCTCCCGACACGCCCGACGGTATTGCAAGCTTCAAAACGCTCTTATAGGTTCTCGCCGTTCCCGTTGACACATAAATTATGCATTCACTGTGCTTTGTAACCTCTGTATCGGCTTCAAGACTTTGCGAAACGACCGTTCCCGCCGGCTCGCTTACATCGACTTTTTCAGCAGTTACCGACAAATATGCCGATTCAAGCATAGCTGTCGCTTCCTCCTGCGTACGGCCTATTACGTTTGGAACTACGGTATCGGTATCCATTGAACCAAGGCTGACATAAATTTTTACCTGTGAGCCTACTTCCGCCTGCTCATACGCCGCCGGCTCTGTGCTTATTACATATCCCACCGCAACGTCATCGCTTTCCTTATCTATTCGTACAGGCACAAGTCCTTCGGCGTCAATAGCGTCAGCTGCGGACTTATAATGGAAATTTACAATATCGGGAACAGATACTGTTTTTGTTCCCTTGCTTACCCAAACTCTTATTGTGTCGCCGATCTTTACAATTCGTCCCTCCGCCTTTTCCTGTCTGATTATCTGTCCTGCCGGATACTCAGAATTAAACTCCTCCTGAGGCTCAAGGAGAATATCCGTATACTGCGCCTTTGCGTCATCGTAATTCATTCCGACAAGGTTAGGCATACTTAAATCTGTACTTGTATTTTCAATTCCGGAAAACGCGTCCATTACAACCTTAGCGCAGAAAAGCGCACCGACTATAATTACAACAACCGCTACCGCCGAAAGAATAGGTATGATATACGAACGATTAGGCTCGTCGTCATCATCGTCGTCATCAACATATTTCGCAGGCTTTTTTCTCTGCGGCTTAAGCTTTTGCTTTGGCTCGTCGTTTCCGACAGGATTGAAGTATATTGTAGAGCCTGATTTATCGTCGGGCTTTTTTGGGGCAACACCGTCTTTATATCCGAAAACGATTGACTGATCTCTTTTAAAAGCTTCTATATCCTTAATCATTTCCGCAGCCGACTGATATCTCTTAAACGGGTCCTTTTCCATCGCTTTAATTACAATTTCCTCAAGTCCCGAAGGGATTGAATCCACTATATCTCTGGGATATTTTGCGACATCCTGCATATGCATAAGCGCAACCGCGACAGGGGTATCCGCGTCAAACGGCTTCACGCCCGTTAACATTTCATAAAGCATTACACCGACAGAGTATATATCGCTTTTTTCGTCGGTTATATCTCCCCTTGCCTGCTCCGGCGATATATAGTGAACCGAACCGATAGTTTTTTCCGAAAGAGTTTTCATATCCTTTCTGGCAAAGCGCGCGATTCCGAAATCCATTACTTTTATAGTTCCGTCCGAAAGCAGCATTATATTCTGCGGCTTGATATCCCTGTGAATTATTCCCCTGTCATGCGCGAGCTGAAGCGCTCGCAGTATCTGAACCGTAAAGTGAACGGCGTCTTTCCATTTTAAAACACCCTGCTGCTCGATATATTCCTTGAGAGTAATTCCGTCGATATACTCCATTACTATAAACTGCATATCGTCGCTGAAGCCGACGTCGTATATCTGAACAATATTCGGGTGAGACAAAACCGCTATTGCCTTGCTCTCATTTCTGAACCGGCGCACAAACTCTTCGCTTTTTGCATACTCGTTTTTAAGTATCTTTACCGCTACTACTCTTCCCTCCATTATATCGACGGCCTTGTATACGTCAGCCATTCCGCCTATTCCGATGAGCTCTGTTATCTCATATCGCCCGTCAAGCTTCATTCCTATGTACTTATCCATAAAAAACAACCATCCTTTTTTAATTTGAAATAAGCGTCACAGTTACGTTGTCTCTTCCGCCGTGACTGTTTACATATGATATCAGCTCAGCAGCCGCTGTTTCCAAAGGCTTTCTGTATATATAACTGAACATTATTTCATCAGTGCAAAAACTTGATAACCCGTCAGTGCATATCAGCACCACCGAATGAGGCTTTAACTCCTCTTCAAAATAATCCACATCAACCGATTCTTCTATGCCCAAAGCCCTTGTTACCATATTTCCGAACTTGTGCTTCATTGCCGCCTGAACGTCTAGTTTTCCTTCTCTCATCAGCATCTGAGCCACATTGTGGTCATTTGTAATCTGCCTTATGCCGTCGTCATCAATAATATATGCCCTGCTGTCCCCGACGCTTGCGACATACGCTGTGTTTTTCCTCACTATCGCCCCCACGCAGGTAGTTCCCATCTGGTCAACCTTGTCCTCATCAACGCTTTTTCGGTAAATTATGCTGTTTGCAGCCGATACCGACGTGATAAGCAGATTGCGTATGCTGTTATTCTCCATTTCTGGACGGTAGCTTATTGAAAGCCTGTCAAACACTGCGTTTGCGGCTATTTCTCCGGCAACTCCTCCGAGCTCCATTCCCCCCATTCCGTCGCAGACAACCGCGAGTGCGGCATCATCATCGATAAGCTTAACGTGAACCTTATCCTGATTCTCTTTCCGCACTTTTCCTATATCCGTTTTTCCGACAACGAACAATTTTTGTCACCTCTCTGTTTTATCTTTTGTTTATATCTCTAAACCTCATATTCTCTTCTGAGCTGTCCGCAGGCTGCGTTAATGTCCGAACCGAGCGTTCTTCTTATAGTAGCGTTGACCCCGAGCTCCTCAAGATATTTCTGAAATCTCTGCGCCGCTTTTCTGTCCGAGGTAAAGCTTCTCTCCTTTATTTTATTGACAGGTATAATATTGACATGCGACGGCATTCCCTTTAAAAGATCCGCAAGCTTGATTGCGTCGTCTCTTGCATCGTTAAGCCCGTCTATCAAGGCGTACTCAAAGGAAATTCTCCTGCCTGTTGCGTCAAAGTAATCCCTGCACGCTTTCATTAATTCGGATATGTTATATCTGTTGTTTACAGGCATTATCTCGCTTCGCTTTTCATCTGTCGTAGCGTGAAGAGAAATCGAAAGAGTAAGCCCCAGCTTTTTCTCCGAAAGGTCGTAAATTCTGTCCACAAGGCCGCAGGTTGAAAGCGAAACATGTCTCAGACTCATATTTGTTCCTTTTTCGTCCGACAGATTTTCAAGAAACCTCATAACGTTTTCGAAATTGTCAAGTGGCTCGCCGATTCCCATCAAAACTATGCTTGAAACTTTTCTGCCGCTGTCCTTTTCAGCCTCATAGAGCTGCAAAAGTATTTCAGACGGCTCAAGGTTTCGGCGAAATCCAGCTATGGTTGACGCACAGAACCTGCACCCCATTTTGCATCCGACCTGAGTTGAGACACAAAGACTGTATCCATGCTCATATTCCATCAAAACGGTTTCAATATGGTTTCCGTCCGCAAGCTCATATAAGTATTTTACCGTATTATCGGTGCTCGATTCAAGCTTTTTCGTGATTTTTAAGAAATTTATAAAAAACTTTTCCGAAAGAGTCTTTCTGAGCGCTGCGGACAAGTTTGTCATTTCATCAAAGCTTACGGCTCTTTTGCAGTGAAGCCATTCGAAAATCTGCAAAGCCCGAAACTTCTTTTCTCCTAGAGACAATATATCGTTTTCAAGCTCTTTTCGGGTGAGCGATAAAATATCGGTTTTTCCATGCATCTGTCTTTACCTCACTCGTCTGATTTTTGCGATAAAAAAGCCGTCGCTGTCAAAAAGGTCCGGGAGAATAGTTACCTTGCTCTGCGCAAAAATCCCCTTTGCGTTATCTGATACCGCACAAGGCTCGTAGTCCGTATTCTCTTTTAAAAATTTTTCGATAACCTCATCGTTCTCGGCTTTTGAAACCGTGCAGGTTGAATATACAAGCTCTCCGCCCGCCTTGAGATACTTTGCAGAAGTGGAAAGAATATCATACTGAACCGCCGGCAAAGCTTCAAAATCCGCAAGATTTTTATATTTTATCTCAGGCTTTCTTCTTATAACGCCGAGTCCCGAGCAGGGAACGTCACACAGAATTTTGTCTGCTTTCGGTATATCATCACTAAACAGCTTTGCGTTGTTGGTCTGCGCCGATATTATATCAAGTCCGAGCCTTTTTGCTCCCCCCGCAATGAGCCGCACACGGTTTTCATGAAGGTCAAACGCCAAAACTTTACCTTGGCCGCTCATCATCTCCGCAACGGTAAACGCCTTTCCTCCGGGAGCCGAGCACAAGTCCAAAACTGTGTCGCCCGGTTTAGCTCCGACCGCGCGGCTGCATATCATGCTTGACACATCCTGAACATGGAACATTCCTCTTTTATATGAAGACAGCTTTTCGACTTCTGTCATGTTTAAAAATTTAACGGCGCTGATATCGGAAAGGATCTCGTTTTCTATTTTCTCAAAGCTGACCTTGTCCTCATCCAAAGCTTTAAAAATCTCGCTCTCACTGTATTTATACGTATTCAGCACCGCTGTGACGGGAGGCTTTCCGAGAGAGGTTTTAAGCATTGTCAGGCAGGCTTTCTCGCCGTATTCGTCCATCCACTTTTTCACAAGCGGTTCGGGGCAGGAATATAAAAGCGCAAGCTCGCCGATTTTCGATTTTGATTTCGGGAGCTTCTTTCCGTCTCTTATAAACTGTCTTAGCACAGCATTTACAAAGCCTGAAACCGCCGGATTTTTATTTGCTTTTGCCAAAGCGACGCTTTCGTTTACAGCTGCGCTGTCGGGTACGGAGTCCATATACAGAAGCTGATAAAAGCCCATTCTCAGTATTGCCCGAACCGCCGATGAAAGCCTTGAAAGAGGTCTGTCGCAGTAGCTTTCGATAAGTCTGTCAAGAGTGTAGGCTCTTTCTATAACGCCGTAAAACATCGCCGAAACAAACTTTTTTTCCTGCTGTGAAAGCTGACTGCCCGAAAGCGACTTATCGAGCAGTATATTTGAATACGACGACCTCTCGTCCATATCGGCGAGAAGCTTCATACAAAGCTGTCGGGCGTTTGCCATCAGTCGTTCCTCCGTCTGCTTCCCATAACAATAAGCAAAAGCCTAAGCACTGTCGCAAGCGACGACACAAGCGCCGCTACATAAGTCAGAGCCGCCGCCGAGAGAACCTTTCTCGCGCCGGGAATCTCGTCGTCGTCAAGTATATATCTGCTTTCCAGCGTCGCGAGCGCTCTTGAGCTTGCGTTAAACTCAACAGGCAGTGTGACTGCCTGAAAAACCGCAGCGAGCGAAAACAAAGCTACTCCGAAAAGGGCAAGCGTGCTGTTTCCGAAAAGCAGACCGAACAGTATTACAAAAATAGATATGCTCGAACCGATATTTGTGATAGGCACCAAAGCGGTACGAACTTTTATCGGAAAATATCCGGTCGCGTGCTGGATGGCGTGTCCGCATTCATGAGCCGCAACTCCTATCGCCGCAACAGATGTGCTGTTCATTACCGAATCAGACAGTCTTACAACATTTGTTTTTGGGTCAAAGTGGTCGGTGAGATTTCCCGAAATATGCTCCACCGCTACATTTGTCAGACCGTTTTCGTCGAGTATCTGTCTTGCGACCTGCGCCGCTGTGAGTCCTCTTGAATTGTGAACCTTTGAATACTTTGAAAAGTTTGACTGAACCTTTGCCTGGGCATAGATTGCAAAAATCATCGCCGGAATTAAGATAATTATTGTCCAGTCAAAATAGAATGGATAAAACGGCATAAGCTACCTCCAAAATCAATTAAATTAAAACAGTTCCTTTTTTCACAGGCTTTCCTCTCAGATAATCCCCCGTTTTCATCCGCTTTGAGCCTTCAGCCTGTATTTCCAAAAATCTCAGCTCACCGTCAGCGCAAGCAACGGTGAAATCCTTTTCATTTGTAATCTCGCCGCACTGAGCGAATCCTTCGGGCTTGCCTTCCGACACTATCTCGCTTCGGTATATCTTAATCCTTTTACCGTCAAGCGTCGCCGACGCACACGGCCACTCGGAAAGTCCCATAATCTTTTTATGGACTTCCCTCACAGGCTTTGAAAAGTCTATCTTGCACATTTCCTTTGAAAGCATCGGGGCGTATGTCGCCAAAGAATCATCCTGCTTTTGAGGCTTTAGGGAATGTTCTTTTAAAGCCTTTAATGTGTCAATAAGCAATTTTGCGCCGACGTCCGCAAGCCTTTCATAAAGCTCTGAGGCGGTTTCATCGTCACTAACAGGCGTTTTTGAAACAAGGAGCATATCTCCGGTATCAAGTCCCTCGCCCATGAGCATTGTTGTTACTCCTGCCTCCTCGTCGCCGTTTATGACCGACCACTGGATAGGCGCCGCCCCTCGGTACTTAGGCAAAACCGAGCCGTGAACATTTATGCATCCATACTTCGGTATGTCCAAAATCTCTTTCGGAAGTATTTTTCCGTATGCTACGACAATTATAACATCCGGCTTGAGATTTTTGATTATTTCAGCCCACTGAGGCTCTTTTTTCAGCGACTGCGGCTGATATACCTTCGTTTGGTGCGAAATCGCAAGCTCCTTTACAGGAGGAGGAGTAAGCTTCATATGCCTGCCCTGCGGCTTATCGGGCTGGGTAAACACAGCCATAACATTTTCTCCGCTTTCGTAAAGCGCTGAAAGCGACTTTACCGCAAACGAAGGCGTTCCCATAAAAACTATATTCATATTTTATCGGCTCCCGACTTATTTGACATTACTCTTTCTCAAGTTCTTCCTCGTCAATCATCTCATCCGCTATATCGGTAAAAAGCTGTCCTTTTAGGTGGTCGGTTTCATGACAGACGCAGCGCGCGAACATATCGGTTACTTCCTTTTCATAAAACTCTCCGTTTCTGTCCTGAGCTCTGAATTTAACCTTTTTAGGTCTGGTAACATATCCCCACTCTCCCGGACATGACAGACAGCCCTCGGTTCCTCTCTCGGTTTCAAGTGAAAATTCCAAAATCATAGGATTAATAAGCTCGATGAGTCCTTCGCCGACGTCTATAACGCAGATTTTTCTTATTATTCCTATCTGAGGGGCCGCAAGTCCGTAGCCCTCCGCCTTATACATTGTCTCAGCCATGTCGTCTAGAAGCTGCCAGAGCTTTTCGTCAAATTTCTCGACAGGCTTGCAGTTTTTTCTGAGTACCTCGTCTTCTCTTGTAACTATTTTTCTGAGTGCCATTTCAGTCTTTCCTTTCTTAAAGTCCTATATCTCCGTTTATATCGGCATAAATCCGAACGTTCGAGCCTTTAGGCAGCTTCACGGCTTTTTTCAAAAGCTCTGCCATCATTTCACGAAACGCCCGGTTATTTTTGAATTTTATTATAATTCTGTACCTGTATCTGTTATTTATCCGTCCGAGAATGCACTTTGCGGGTCCAAGCACACGAAGCGGCATTTTATATTCCCTTTGAGCTATCTCATTTTTCATAAGTTTCACAAAGGCTTCAGCTGTCAAATAAGCGTCCTCGTCAGACGAGGAGCTGAATCCCACAACGCATATATCGCAAAACGGAGGGTATAAAAGCGCTTTCCTAAGCGCCGTTTCCTGTTCATAAAACTCCTTGTAATCCTGCCGTGCGGCAAGATTCAGGACATAATGCTCGGGGACAAAGGTTTGTATAAACGCTACGCCTTTTTTATCTCCCCTGCCTCCTCTGCCGACAACCTGAGTCACAAGCGAAAAAGTTCTCTCATAGCTTCTGAAATCCCCTGTAAACAGCGCTCTGTCAAGCGATAAAACCCCGACAAGGGTTACATTCGGAAAATCAAGTCCTTTAGCGATCATTTGAGTTCCGAGCATTATATCGTACTTTCCCTCGCCGAAATCCGAAAAATTCTTTTCATAGGCGTATCTTGAACAGGTTGTGTCGGCGTCCATTCTGAGAACCCGCGCTTCAGGAAAAAGCCTTGCGACCTCGTCCTCGACTCTTTGAGTTCCCACTCCCGATGTGAGGATATGGTCTCCTCCGCAGTCAGGGCATTTATTGGTGTTTGCGCTCACATAGCCGCAGTAGTGGCACATCAAGCTGTCGTTTGATTTGTGATATGTCAGCGGTATTCCGCAGTTGGGGCATTCAAGCGGCTTTTTGCAGTCGAGACAGCTGAGATAAGTATAAAATCCCCGTCTGTTTAAAAGCAGTATAGTCTGCTCCTTTTTTTCAATGTTTTCTCTGACCGCTCGCTCAAGCTCTCTGCTGAAAAGTCCGCTGTTGCCGTCAAGAACTTCCTGCTGCATATCGACTATAACCACATCGGGAAGCTTGGCGTTATTATATCTTTTTTCAAGCTCAAACAGCGAAAATCTGCCCTGTTTTGCGTAATAATAGCTTTCAAGCGACGGCGTCGCGGACGCCATCAGTAGAACACAGTTATGATTTCCGCATCTGTTTATCGCAACGTCTCTTGCGTGATATCTCGGAGAGGACTCGGATTTATAGGTGTGCTCGCCCTCCTCGTCCATGATGATTATTCCTATGTTTTCAAGGGGTGCGAAAACCGCGCTTCTTGTACCTATTACTATCTTAGCCTTTCCCTGACGTATTCTCTTATACTCATCGACTCTTTGTCCGAGCGACAGGCTTGAATGTATTACCGCAACTGTATCCCCGAAAAGTGAACGGAATTTGTTTACTGCTTGAGGAGTCAATGAAATTTCGGGAACAAGGAGTATAGCTGACTTGCCTTTTTTTGTAACGTAATCTATCAATTTGATAAAAACCGATGTTTTTCCGCTTCCGGTTACTCCGTAAAGCAGAGCGCCTGCCGGCTTTCCCCGCTCAATCAAGGAGACTATTCCGTCATAAGCTTTCTGCTGTTCGTCTGAAAGTGAATAATCATCAGCCGACATCCTTTCTCCGTCTTTAAAATCAGGAGTTCTCAGCACCTCATAGGAATACTCAGAAAGCACCCCGGATGACACGAGCCTTGAGCATATCGACGGAGTTACGTTAGCCAAGTAGCAAACTTCCTTGACTGACGCCGTTTCACTTTCCTCAAGAAGAGCGACCACGGCGTTTTGCTTCGGAGTGAGCTTTTTGACAATTTCGCCGTTTAAAAATTCGTCCGATAGTCTCAGCATCCGCACCGTTTCGTCGCCAACCTGACGCTTAAAGTCTTTGATTTCCTCAACCAGACCTTTTTCAATCAGCGAATTTACAACCGCCTGCTTTTTTTTATCAGCTGAGCAGTCAAAAACCTCGTCAAGCTCTTTTCCGGCTGACACAGAGCGGGCAAACCGCAAAAAGTTTTTTTCCTCGTCTGTAAGCTCGCAGTCGGCGTCGGTATTCACAAGACTGTATTTCGGCTTATAGCTCACGCTGAAACCTGTCGGTACTATGGTTTTAAAAGCCTCGAACAGAGTGCAGAAAGTGTTGTCCCGAAGCCAGAAAATCAAGCTTAAAAGCTCCTCGTTAATAAGCGGCTCTTTATCAATCAATGCGAATATCGGCTTGAGAGCAGGGTCAGGCATATCCTTTTCATATATTTTTGTCACAAACCCTATTCTGCGCCGGTTGCCCTTTCCAAAAGGAACAAGAACCCTTGCTCCGGGCTTGATATCACGGACAAACTCAGAGATAACATGATAAGTGTATTCGGCGTCAAAACTGAATGCGGTATCAAATACCGCCACCTTAGCCGCAACAAATGCCTGCATGTCTATACCTCCGTTTAATGTCCGTATGTCTGTTAATCCTCGGACTTATGAAGCTTCGGGCTCTCTTTGAGAATATATTCGCCTCTGGCAAATTCCTCGACAGCCGTTTTAACAGGCTTTTCGTTTATAACTATCTTATTTTCAAAAGCATAGTCTGTAATCTCTCTTGCTCTCTTTGCAACTGCTATTACGAGTGAATAGCAGCTTTCGTTATTTTTTAAAATTTGTGAGCTTGCCGGTCTTAACATAACAAATTTCCTTTCTTTAAATCAGCGTGCGCTGAGTACTTCATTAATCGTTTCACTGCTGTTTTTTATCATAAATCTTGACGCGAGCATTACCGCCTCAAAATCATTGATAGCTTTTTCAAGGTCGTCGTTTACGATTACAAAATCGTAATTTCTTGACATTTCAATTTCTTTTGACGCCTCTGAAACCCTTTTTGCAATTACTTCGGCGTCTTCTGTCGCCCGCTTTTCAAGCCTTCTTCTAAGCTCTCCGACAGACGGCGGAAGTATAAATATCAAAACCGCTTCGGGATAGGATTTTTTAATCTGCATTGCTCCCTTGGTTTCTATTTCAAGGATAACATCGCAGCCCTCATCAAGTTTTTGGAGAACCTGCTTTCTCGGCGTTCCGTAATAATTCCCGCAAAACTGAGCGTATTCGAGAACTCCGTTTTCGCATACAAGCTTTTCAAATTCTTCCGTGCTGTAAAAATAATAGTTCACACCGTCTATTTCTCCTGTTCGAGGCTTTCTCGTTGTTGCCGAAACCGAATAAAAAATTTCCGGTCTGTCCTTAAGCACTCTTTCGAGTATTGTTCCTTTTCCGCATCCGGACGGCGCCGATACAACAAACAGCACTCCTTTTTTAATTTTATTCAACTTTGTCATCCCCCGAATCTGCCGACCTTGAAAGCGAGTCTGTTGACTTTGCAGACAAAATCACGTGGTCGCTGTCCATTATTACTACCGACTGGGTTTTCTTCCCATATGTTGCGTCGATAAGCGTACCCTTATCCCTTGCTTCCTGAATAAGCCTTTTTATCGGTGCTGATTCGGGCGCGACGATTGCCACAAGGCGCTGTGATGAAATCATGCTTCCGTATCCTATATTTATAAGCCTCATACGCCCTCCTACTCAATATTTTGAATTTGCTCCCGAATTTTCTCAATTTCCGATTTAAGCTCCAAAACTTTTTTGGTAATCTCGATATCCTGACATTTCGAGCCTGTAGTATTTACCTCACGGTTCATTTCCTGAACCAGAAAGTCAAGCTTTTTGCCGACAGGCTCATCGCTTTCAAGAAGCTGTCTGCACTGCGAAACATGGCTGTGAAGCCTTACTGTTTCTTCATCAACTGCGGTTTTATCGGCAAAAATAGCGGCTTCGGTTAGTATCCGTGACTCATCTAAGCTTTTGTCGTTTAAAATCTCGCTGAGCTTTAAAAACAGCTTTTCGCGGTATGCTGAAACTGTCTGCGGAGAACGCTCCTCAATCCCGCATGTCGTTTTATCGATGAAATCAAGCCTTGAGCTGATATCCGCTTTCAGCTTTTCGCCCTCGTCCTCACGCATTTTCAAAAATTTTTCAAGAGCAGCCGAAACCGCCGGCTTCACCATTTCCCAAACCTCATCCTCGGAAAGCTCCTGCTTTTTAACCGTAAACACATCTGACATACGAAACAGTGTTGTCAGGGTAAGGTCATTTTTCAAGCCAAGCTCGTCATTTGCTTTTGTGAGCGCTGATATATACGCCTTCGCGAGCTCATTATTGATTTCAACAACCGTATCGGTACTGCTGCCCGAAGGCATTATGCTTACCGACACCTCAACCTTTCCTCTGGTTATAGCTTTGCTGAGAAAACTTTTAAGCTTTTCCTCAAGATAGCCGTAAGTTCTCGGAATTCTTGCCGAAAACTCATAATATCTGTGATTTACCGAACGAATTTCCGCAACAACTTCTGTTTTTTCATAAGACACTTGTTCGCGTCCGTAACCAGTCATGCTTTTGAGCATTTTATTGCTCCTTTCAAATATATACAATAACTCATATTATTTTTTTATTATATCACTCATATTTAAATAAAGCAAGAGCAACAAATCAAATTATGAACATACGAAGCATATTCTGACCGCGCCAAACAGCCGAAAATTCCGCCTCATAGTCCGAAAGCAAATCTGACGGTAAGCTGCGGTTCAAAACCTGATCACGAAGTTTGAAAAAAGTTGCCTGCACAGGAAAAATTAAAAGATAATATCTTAATATCTTAATTTAAATAACAAAAATCAAGGCGGCTGAAAGCTGTTCGCTTAGGCTGCCTTGATTTAGTCTTTGCGCAAATCCGCGCATGAGGTCTATTCCTGTGAAAACTGGCTGTTATAGAGATTCGCGTAAAAGCCGTTTTTGCTCATCAGTTCGTCATGAGTTCCCTGCTCGATTATATGTCCGGCTTTCATGACAAGTATGCAGTCGGCACTTTTTATGGTCGAAAGCCTGTGAGCGACTATAAAACTCGTTCTGCCGTTCATCATATTGGCAAAAGCGTCCTGAATCCTTCTTTCGGTCAGGGTGTCGATAGAACTTGTCGCCTCGTCCAAAATAAGCATCGGAGGAAGCGAAAGCATGACCCTCGCGATACAAAGAAGCTGTTTTTGCCCCTGAGAAAGGCTTCCGCCCTCGCCCGAAAGGATTGTGTCGTATCCTTGCGGCAAGCGCTTAATAAAGCTGTGGGCGTGTGCTGATTTTGCCGCCGCTATAATTTCCTCGTCGGTCGCCTCGGGATTTCCGTAGGCGATATTGTCCCTCACGCTTCCCTCGAAAAGCCACGTTTCCTGCAAAACCATACCGTAGGAATTCCTAAGACTTTTTCGGGTGATGTTCTTAATGTTTACTCCTGAAACGCTGATTTCACCGCCGGTTACGTCATAAAACCTCATAAGCAGATTTATAAGCGTAGTTTTTCCGCAGCCTGTCGGACCGACAATCGCAATTCGCTGTCCCGAATTTACGCTGAGATTCAGATTTTCGATAAGCTTAATTTCAGGCTTATAGCTGAAGCTTACGTTTTTAAGCGCAACGTTTCCGTCGGGAGCAGTCATTTCAACAGCATTATCCGGTTCGGGAATTTCTGTCGGCATATCTATGAGAGCGAAAACTCTTCTTGCGCAGGCAAGCGCGTTTTGAAGCTCAGCGACGACTTCTGAAATTTCATTAAACGGCTTTGTATATTGGTTCGCGTATGACAAAAAGCAGGTTAGCTGACCTACAGTTATCACCGCTTTTATCGCCGAAAACGCTCCGAAAATTCCAACCGAGGCATATACTATGCTGTTTACAAATCTCGTTGTGGGATTTACAAGGCTTGAAAAGAACACCGCCTTTACCGAGAGATTTTTCAGATCATTATTGAGAACGTCAAACCTTTTCTGCGCCCTGTCCTCATACCCGAACGCTTTTACGGTTCTCTGTCCCGAAATCATCTCCTCGATAAGCGCCGTCAGCTTTCCTCTTGACTCAGACTGCGCTTTGAAAAAGCTGAAGGTCTTTCTTGCGATAAACGAAGCCGTAAACATTGAAAGCGGAGTGAGTATTACAACAACAAGAGCGATTTTCACGCTGATGGAAAGCATAAAGCCAAGCGTTCCCAATATTGTCGCCGCTCCCGTAAAAAGCTGTGTAAAGCCCATGAGCAGACCGTCTGAAATCTGGTCGATATCCTGAATAATTCTGCTAAGTATTTCGCCGTGGGGAGTTGAGTCAACAGTGCCCATCGGGAGCTTTTGCAGCCTTTTAAACGCCTCACACCTCAAATCCTTTATCATTCCGTAGGCTATGCTGTTTGTAAACACCGTCATGACATATTGGCAGACTACAGTTGCCGCTGTGCAGATTAATATGAGCAGGACATTTTTCAATATCCCTTTATAATCCGTCAAGCCTTTGCCTATAATCAAATCTACCGCTCTTCCGGTAAGCACCGGAACGGCAAGTGTGAACCCTACTGACAAGAGAGCTGTTATTACAGTCATAACAACTTTTGCCCGATACGGTTTCGCATAGCTCAGAAGCCTTTTAAGTGTATCTTTTTTCATATTCGTTCCCCCGTCAGCTATGCTCGTTTTCAAGCTTTTCAAGCTCATCGTGAGAAAGCTGCAAATTGCAGATTTCCCGATATGTCGGACAATTCTTATAAAGCTCGCTGTGCGTTCCTATTCCCGCTATTGAGCCGTCGTCGAGAACAACGATCATATCGGCGTTTTTGATTGTAGTCGCTCTTTGGGAAACGATAAACACTGTCATTCCCTCGGTATCGTTTTTTATCGCCGAACGAAGCTTGGCGTCGGTGGCGTAATCAAGCGCGGAAGCACTGTCGTCGAGAATAAGAATTTCAGGTTTTTTCACTATCGCGCGGGCAATTGAAAGGCGCTGCTTCTGCCCTCCCGAAAGGTTTTTTCCGCCCTGAGATACCGGCGTATCGAGTCCCCGGGGCTTTGAATCTACAAACTCTCTTGCCTGCGCGGTGTCAAGCGATTTGTATATCTCTTCGTCTGTTGCATCCTCTTTTCCGATTAAGATATTGTCTCTAATCGTTCCTGAAAAAGCCGACGCCTGCTGAAGAACTATTCCGACCTTGGATACAAGTTCCTGCTTTGACATATCCCTGACGTCAACGCCGTCTATAAGCACTGCGCCCTGCGTTACATCGTAAAACCTCGGAATAAGGTTTACAAGGCTTGATTTTCCCGAGCCCGTAGAGCCGATTATTCCGACCGTTTCTCCTTTATTGACAGTTAGATTTATATTTTCGAGAGAATTTTCATCTCCGCCGTATGAAAAGGATACGTTCTCAAAAACAACTTTCGGAACATCCTCATGAGATTTGCTGTCATCAGCCTTATATTCAATATCTGGTTTCATATTAAAAGCCTCGGCGATTCTTGCCGCCGACGCCTGTGTTTTTGTCATTGTGACAATCAGATTAGCCAGCATTATCAAAGCCGCCAGAATCTGAGTCATATAGTTTACAAGCGCAACTACTTCTCCCTGAGTTATGCGCCCTGCGTCAACGGTTTTTGCTCCGAAATATATTATAGCGATTATCGCAAGATTTACCACGGCATAGGTGAGAGGATTAAGCCATGCAGAAATTCTTCCCGCGCACTTTGACTCGTCTCTCAGCTCCTCGCTTTTTTCGGAAAAACGTGAAACCTCGTCGTCCTGCCTTGAAAAAGCTCTTACTACTCTTACTCCCGAAAGATTCTCCCTTGTTATTCCTGCAACCTTATCGAGCTTTTTCTGAATATTTTTATACATCGGTATGGTTTTTGCCATTACAACATAAAGTATCAGGCAAATAGCGGGAGCGGCGGCAACAAAAATGAGTGCAAGCTTTGCGTCGATAGTAAACGCCATTATTATTGCGCCTATTGCTATAAACGGCGCGCGCAGGAACTGCCGAAGCACCATATTTACGCCTGTCTGAGCAAGGTTTACGTCGCTTGTCAGGCGTGTTATCAGGGTCGGGGCGCCGATTTTGTCTATCTGAGAAAAGGAAAGAGAATTTACATGATTAAACAAATCGCTCCTGACCTTGGCTCCGAATCCCATCGAAGCCTTTGCCGCGAAATACTGAGCTGTCAGAGCGCATACCAGCCCGGTAAATCCGAGCAGCACCATTATCCCGCCCATTCCCAGTATGTAACCGGTGTCTTTGTTTTTTATTCCGACATCTATAATACTTGCGACAACAAGAGGAACTATCAGCTCAAAAATCGCCTCGGTAAGCTTAAACAGAGGTCCGATTATACATTCCTTTTTGTAGTCTTTTAAATACTTCAGAAGTCTGATCATTAATTACACACCTTTTTTATTTTGCTGACTTTTACATAATATCACTCATCGTTTTTTTGGGCAATCACGACGGTGTTTTCTCCGTATTCAAAACAATAGACCTTGCAATAGTTACTAAGCAGTTCCGAAGCATACTGTCTGAGGTCTGTCGGGCAGACAAACTCTATATACTCAACATCGCTTTTTTTAAAACTGTCAGTTGCGTAGTCAATTTCCGTTTCGGTATTGAAAATAAGTCCGTTTAAACGATAATAGTTTAAATTGTCGCTGTTTGCCTCAGGCACGTTTCTTTCCCACACATGAGTCGGCTCAAGCCATGCGTCGTCCGAATTTAAAAAAAGGTGAAACGGAGGTCTGTTAGGCTCATCGGGGATAAAATCGCCCCATGTGACGTCAACATGATACCAGTCTCCGCCGAGTTTAACCATGTTCCATGCGTGTTCCTCTCCGTTTGCCTCGGCATTGACTATTATCGACTCTATGTTAAGGTAATCCATGAACAATTGAAAAGCAGTCGTATATCCCATGCACACCGCTTTGCCGTTAATCAGAGCTCCGTAAGGAGTCCGCGAATCCGGGTCTGTCTGCACAAGCTCATCCAGCTCATCGGTATCATACTCGCAGTGAGTAACTAAATAATCATATGCCGCAAGCTCTTTTTCATATTCTGACATACTGTCATCAAAGAGCTCTTTGCAGATATCAGAAAATTTCTCCGCCAAAGCCTTGTCTTTTTCCGACAGCTTTGAAAAATCCCCGCTGTTCACGCCGCTTATCAAATCTTCGTTATCCGTGATGCCTGAAGCTTCCTCACCTACTTCGATATTTTGGACAGGCACAGACTCATTATCATCTTTATATAAGCCCTGTGTGCTTCGGTTTGCACAAGAAGAAAATATCAGGCAAACCGTTATAAAAAAAGCTGTCGCCGAAATTATTATGCGGCTCTTATTCATTGATCTTTCCTTTCAAATGAAAAATGAAAAATAAACATCTAAAAAGTCCCGTTACGGCTTCACCGCAGCGGGACAGATTATTATTTGTTTCTCAGATTTTCAATCTCTGCTTTTGCCTCTGCAATATCATGTTCAAGTCTTTTTATTTTAGAGAGAATCTCTCCGACGCTGTTTTCTGCGACAAATGCGCCGTTATCCTTATGCTCCGAATAATACAGCTTTCCGAGAGCCGCAAAGCTTTTTTCCATATCGTAGCTGTACTTTGTTATGCGTCCGTTCAGCTTAGCGTATTTCGCGGCTTTTTCGCCCTTTTCACACGCAAATCCCGCAATGTCACCGGCTGCTGCGCCCAGTTTATCAAAAAAATCCATGTTCAGCTCTCCTTTCATCTTATTGTATTATATTCCATGCACCGTGTCAAGTGATAATTAATATACAGAAACTCCTGTATAATAGTGCTGAAGAATTTGAACATAATTATACCCCGCATGCTTAGCGTACATATTAGCGCCGGTCTGAGACATTCCTACTCCATGACCGTATCCGTAGGTTGTAAACGTAAACACTCCGTTTGAATAACTTATGTCAAACTTTGCCGAACGAAGTCCTAAAATTGATTCCCTGATTGTTCTGCCTGTTATTTTTACAGATTTACCTGTTGAGTTCATTATGCAGGACGAATTTCCGTCAATGCTGACTCCGCCTACATATCCGCCCTCGTCATATGAGGTTATCGCAAACCAGTTTTGAGGCTGAGATGAAAGCCTGATGTTGGTTTTTGACTCGACAAGCTGTCTGATTTCATCAGCCGTAAATGTTGTTTCAACTCCGTAATTTGCGCCGAGATAGTCATACTCGCTCGGTACGCTTACAAGATAAGGGATACTTCCCCCCCAAACGGTTTTGCTCGAGAGCGTTGATCCGCCTGTGGCGCCGCAGAAGCACGCGAATATCGGTTTGCCGTTATAGTAAGCTCCGACGCCGTTTACAGCCTCAACATTTCTTATAACATTTTCGGGAGGATTCGGCTTTAGCGCAAGCTGGGCAATATCTCCGTTATTATAGTGGTACTTGATGTATGAATAAGCCGCTACCGCCTGTGCTTTCATCGCTTCGTCTTCAAACGTCGACCCCACTTCATTGTACACAATCTGAGTTATAAGCGAAAACGCATCATCGGTTACATATCTGCCTGAATTGAGATCAAATATCGTATAAGTTTCCTGAGAATATCCTCCGCTCGGCTGCACTGTAACAGTGTTGTCATTGTTGCCGCTGTTGTCAAAAGAATCGTCGGGCAGGTTGTCCGCCCCGTCGGTCCATCCCCAAATATTTTCGCTCGGTTCAATTTCAGCCTCAATGTTTTCAGATGTTTCCTCTTCGGTCTCTTCGGCGGTCGTTACAGTTGTCGTCTCCTCAGTTGTGGTTGCCTCTGTTGTTGTAGCTGTAGTTGTCTTCTCAGTTGTAGTTACCGGCTCAGTTGTTGCCGCAGAGGTCGGTTTTGCAGTTAAAATGGTTGTCATTACTGACGAAGGTGTGGTTTGAAGCATCTCAGTTGCCACTACATCAAACAGTGAATACCGGTCTATCAAAACTTTTTCATCGTCTGAATCCAAATCAAGACTTTCCTGCATAGGTCTGTTAATGCTTATAATAGCGGCGTCGTCAACGTAGACAATTTCCTCGCTTACGATTTCCCCTGCATTGCCGTTTGCCGCAGTTTTAATAAACAGGCTGCTTCCCAATGCGTCATCGCAGCGTTTAACCATACAAATTGCAAAAGTATAAAACAGAGCAACCGTGAGCATTGTTATTATGCTTTTATATGGTATTCTTTGCTTCATATTATCTTCTCCCTTTCACAGCGCCATTCTGCCGTTGTTTTAGGCACCGTTTCATTTCAAAGCTACTCTACTATGCAAAACAATACACAGACAGGGAAAAGCAAATATTCCCTTTTAGCTTTTGGCACTTAAAATCAGCTTTAAGTCTGACCAAGCGCAGAATTTAAATGCAATATAAAAATATTATGGCAATTATTCTCATATTTATGCATATAAATCATACATTTTTTGGTTTTAATACTGAGGGCCGCTTGCGTATGGAACCTCCAGTCCCTGAAGAGTATACCAAACCATAGGCATATGCCTGTCGGAATTCCATTCATATGTATCCGCATACTGCTCGGCTGTTTCCCCGTCACGAAGCTTTCTTGCAACCACGACAAACCTTGAATCCAAAAACTCCGTCGAGCAAGTCGAAAGGGTTATAAACTCGTCTCCGTATTCGCACTCGACTCCGCTGTCATAGAACGAACGGTACATTACGTTTTGGTAAAAATAATTGTAATCATCCTCTGTTTCAAAGTTTCTGCATTTGAAGTATTCAAATGTCGGAAGATTGTCCTGCTCGTCATAAATTCCGGTGAGAAAAGCGCCGATTATTACATATTTATTCTCCTCGTACAAGGTTGAGAACTGAATTTCGTTATGTTCGCTTACATAGTCCACTCCCTTTTTATAGTTATGCAGGAAATGGAAAAAGTCGCCGTTTTTCATATTGTGGCCGTAAATAGTTATGTTGTCCGCATGAGATGTTGCGGTTATCGGAACTTTATAATCCGCATATACCCATCCGCCCTCCGCATACTGCTTGTCAAACCCCTTATCGAGATAATAGCTGTTGTCGTCAGCCTGCAAAACCGGATAATTGATTCGTTCGGTTCCGTAATCGTCAAGTACTCCCGGAATGTAAAGCCAGCCTACAGTATCATTGTTCTGTTCATAATACGAAACATACTTATCGAGCATAACAGGTTCGGGCTCAGTTGTCGTCGGCTCAGTAACAGTTGCCGGTGATGTAGTTGTCGTAAATATTTCATCAGGCCCCTCGGGAATCGTTTCCGCAACACCGCATCCTGAAAGGACAGCGCATATGCACAGACATGCCGTTATGAATTGCTTTTTATTTATCATTTAATTTATCCTCACTGAATTTTTTAATAATCCGGTCCGTCGCTGTCAGGCTCAATTCCTCCGTAGGTCTGATACATAACATACGGTCTATGATACTTTTCGTTGTTTGTATATGTCCCTTTATACTGCTCGGCTGTTTCACCGTCTCTGAGCTTTCTCGCGGCTATAACCCATCTTGACGAGTCAAACTCTGTACTGCATGTTGAAAGAGTAAGATACTCGTCATTTTCGTCGCACTCGACTCCGCTGTTGTAATAAGAGCGGTACATAACATTTTTATACCAGTAATTCCAGTCGTCCCAAGTCTCAAAATCATAGCACATATGATACGCAAACAATGGAACGTTGTCCTGATATTCATAAACTCCTATAAGAAAAGCCCCGAAAATAACATATTCGCCTTCCTCATACAATGAATCGAATTTAATAAGATTATGCTCACTCACAAATTCAGGTCCCTGTTTATACTCGTGAAGACGGTTGAAAAATGTTCCAGAAGCCATATTGTGACCGTAAAGTATAATGTTGTCCGGCACGCTGTCTTTTGTAAGCCTTTCATGATAATCGGCAAACACCGCTCCCGCGTCGCTCGGCTCTTTATAAAAGTCGTTTGTAAGATAAAAATCATTATCGCTTGTCTGCAAAACAGGGTAATTTATATAATCCTCGCCCTTGTCGTTCTGAAATCCGGGAATATTTATCCAGCCGACTATCTCGTTGTTGAGATCATATAGCTTTTCAAACTTTCTAAGCATTCCCACAGGATACTTTCCCGAGTCGTCAACAGGAACGTCAATAGGCTCGTTTGAATCACTGTCGGCACTGCCGTCATTATTATTTGAACTGTTAAAAATCTCTGTTAGCTCGTTTTTTGTTTCATCGACCTTTTGATCGCCGAATTTATATATATACAGATCCTTTGCCGAAACAGCCAAAACCAAAAGTGCGGTAAGGTATACAGCCTTTCGGATTATTTCCTTTTTGCTGTCTCCTTTCCACGGGAAAAGCGATTTAAGCTTTCTTACAAAGAAACTCCCTGATTCCGCCTCGTCACCCGCACGGCGTCTCGGCACTTCATTGAGCATTGCCATATTTAATGACCATTCCTTTCGCTGCGCATCATTTTCTGCTGTTTAACAGCTCTGAAATCATTTCAAGCGTTCTTTGTACAGTTTTCAGTCTTACTTTTTCTCTGCCCTTTTTTGCCTCATCATAAAGTTTAAGGTCACGAATTATGTTCCTTTTGCCGTCTGTCACGCACACCCAAACCGTACCTACCGGTGTATGCTCAGTACCGCCTGTCGGTCCGGCTATCCCCGTTACCGAAGCCGCGATATCGGCGCCGGATTTTCTCAAAGCTCCCAAAGCCATTTCCTCTGCGGTTTGACTGCTTACAGCCCCAAAGCTGTTTAAAGTGTCCTCCGATACCCCAAGCTCGGAAGCCTTTATTCTGTTTGAGTAGGAAACAATTCCGAGTTCAAAAACATTTGAAGCGCCCGAAACAGATGTCACCGCCGCACAGAGCAGTCCCCCGGTACAGCTCTCGGCGCAGCAAAGCTTCATACCCTTTTCCGACAAATATTTTACAACATTTTTAGCTTTAATGTCAATCCCAAGCGCCGAATTATCGGCATTTTGAGCAATTTCGTCACTATTTGTAGCGTGTTTTATCATATATTGACCATACCTTTTGTATATAAAATACAATATTTAAATATCATTACATTGTATAAATCATGTAAAATTTCTTGCTTTATCCGTTATTTTCGTGCGTTTTTCCCTTAAATCAGCTTCTTTATTTTTCAGCATGAAGAGTATAGGCTTTTGTCTCCTCAACTGCTTTTTGTATCAGCGGTTCAAAATCATACAAAGCCTGCGCCGCCTCAACGTCCGCCAAAACCGGCTTTGTCTTCGGATGCCTGGGAGTGAACACTGTGCAGCAGTCCTCATACGGCTCGATTGAAATATCATAAGTTCCTATTTTTCTTGCGATTTCAATAATCTCAATTTTATCCATGCCTATACACGGTCTGAAAACCGGCATTCTGCACACAGCGTCGGTGCAAACCATTGCCGCCATAGTCTGGCTTGCCACCTGCGCTATGCTTTCTCCTGTTACAAGTGCCGACAAGTCCTTTTGGACAGCCAGCCTCTGAGCGACCTCCATCATTATCCTGCGCATTATAATCGTAAACAGCTCTTCGGGACAATGTTCTCTGATTTTCTCCTGAATCTCGGTGAAAGGAACGCACATGAAGTTTATCATTCCGCAGTATTCAGCCATTTTAACCGCAAGTCTCTCAACCTTCATTCTCGCTCTTTCCGATGTGTACGGAGGAGCTTCAAAATGTATTGCGGAAATATGCACGCCTCTTTTCGCCATCATATATCCGGCAACAGGAGAATCAAGTCCCCCCGAAAGAAGCAAAAGCGCTCTTCCCGAACTTCCGACAGGCATTCCGCCCGCTCCGTCTATTTTCTTTGCGTGTATATAAGCGTTTTCCTCTCTTATTTCAACCGTGACCGTAACGTCGGGATTGTGAACGTCAACCTCAAGGTGCGGATATGAAGACAAAAGCCTGCCGCCGAGCTCTCTCATTATTTCGGGAGATGTCATTGGAAAGTGTTTGTCTGCTCTTTTTGCGTCTACTTTAAAAGTTTTAGCTTCCGAAAGAGCGTCTTCCGCATATAGTATAGCCACTTTAGATATATCCTCAAAATCCTTTTCGGAAACCGCCGCTTTGCACAGCTTCGCTATTCCGAAGACTTTTTTCAGCCTTTCAAGAGCGGTATCGGTATCTTCGGGAGCGGTTTCAACATACAGTGTTGACTGCGCGGAATGGTACTTTACTCCTTCAAGGTCTGAGAGCCTGCGCTTTATATTTTTTATGAGTACGTCCTCAAAAGTATTCTTGTTAAGCCCTTTAAGAGCGATTTCGCCGTACTTTGCAAGTATTATTTCTTTCATATTACATTCCCTTTATCTTATTTTTACTAATTTTTCCTGAGCAAGCGCGAGCCTGCTTACAAGCTCATCGAGCTCCTGGGGAGTATTCTCCGCGCACATACTTATTCTGATTGTCGAATCTATGAGCTTGTCGGGTATTTTAAATTCCTTTAAAACCGAGCTTTTCTTTCCTCTCGAACACGCCGATCCGCTTGATACATATATTTCATACTGCTCTAAAAAATGAAGCGCCGTTTCGCTTTTAATGTTCGGCACCGATATGCTCACAACATACGGCAGACATTTGTCCGAAGAGTTTACCGTGATTCCCTCAAGCTGTCTGACAGCCGAAACAAGATGAGCTTTTAAACCGCTTACCGTTTCAAGTCTGCCGGAAACTGTCGGCGAAAGCTTATCTACAGCCGCTCCGAAGCCCGCAATAAGCGGCACCGATTCGGTTCCCGAACGAAAGCCCTTTTCCTGACCTCCGCCGACTATAAACGGCTTTATTTTCGTTCCTTTCGCAACATACAGCGCTCCTATGCCTTTAGGTCCGTGAATTTTATGAGCGCTCAGCGATACAGCGTCGGCGTGAAGAGATTTAGGGTTTACAGGGATTTTCATAAACGCCTGAACACAGTCGCAGTGAGTTACGGTTTCGGGATAAAGCCTTTTTATTTTCGCGAAAGCCTCTGCTATCGGCAGAATATATCCGGTTTCATTATTAACGTACATACAGCTTACAAGACAGGTGTTTTCATCAACTGCTGCAACAATGCTTTCAGCAGTTATCTCGCCGTTTTCATCGGGCGACACTCTTATTACCTCAAAGCCTGCTTTTTCAAGCTTTGATATCGGCTCCGCGACTGACGGATGCTCTACCGATGTTGTAACTATGCGCTTTTTTCTCTTTCCAAGCCCTTCTGCCACTCCGAAAACAACGGTGTTGTTGCTCTCTGTAGCTCCGGACGTAAAGTAAACGCTGCTTACATCGCATCCGAGAGCTGAGGCTACTGACTTTCTTGCCGAGGTGATTATGCTTTCTGAGGTTATTCCGAGCCTGTGAAGGCTTGACGGATTGCCGAAATCTTCCGAAAGTGCGGAAACTATTGCCTCAACCGCCTCTTTGCACGGCTTTGTAGTTGAGGAATTATCAAGATATATCATTTTGCAGATTTTCATTCCTTTGCACTGATTTTAAATGCTTTATGTGAAATCGGCGTGACAATTTTCAGGAATTTTTGTCCGTTCGACTTAATTCGTATATTTTTTCAGTTTAATTATATCACCGATATGTGTTTTTTTCAATAGTTAAAGCCGTTTTCGCTTAAACTGCAAAAACGGCTCGGTCAACTTTCATTTTTTTGAATACCTTGTCATGCGCAAGCATAGATATTTAAAGAAATAAACCGTAGGTTTGAAAGGAACGGCTGAAAAAATGAAGAAATATTATACCGAAGGAAAACTTATAGCTACTAACGAAAACTTAACCGCTGTATCCTCCGAAGCGGGTCTCAGAGACGCGTTTCTGAGAAGCTCAATACTTGAGGGAGTTGTGCGGATGTGCGACAAGGACCACAACCTCATTATCGACCTTCCCTGCATGAAAGGTATTATTCCGAGAGAAGAAGCGGCTTTAGGCATTGACGACGGAAGCACACGCGATATAGCCATTATTTCAAGGGTCAACAAGCCCGTTTGCTTTAAGGTTTCTGGGATTGCTCCGGGAGAAAACGGTGAAAAGGTCGCAGTTTTGTCAAGGAAAGCCGCCCAGGAGGAATGTCTTGAAGAGTACATATCACAGCTTCAAAGCGGCGACATAATTCCCGCTGTCGTCACTCATCTTGAGCAATTCGGAAGCTTTGTCGATATAGGCTGCGGTATCCCGTCTTTAATTCCTATCGACGCAATTTCAGTTTCGAGAATCTCCCACCCTTCCGACAGGTTTTGCGTTGGCGACAACATAAATGTAATTATAAAGTCGGTTGAAGGCAGGCGGGTTTGCCTTTCTCACAAGGAGCTTTTGGGCACATGGGAGGAAAACGCCTCGCTTTTTCATGTCGGCGAAACCGTGAGCGGAATTATCAGAAGCGTTGAAAGCTACGGAGAGTTTATTGAGCTCGCGCCCAATCTCGCCGGCCTTGCTGAACCGCGCGAAGGTGTTTTCGTCGGTCAGAGCGCAAGTGTTTTCATCAAGGCAATTATCCCAGAAAAAATGAAAGTCAAGCTTATAATCGTTGACGTTTTCGAAGCGCCATCAAAGCGCATTCCGCCAAAATATTTCATTGACGGTCCTGAAATAAAGCAGTGGGTATATTCGCCGCCAGAAAGTTTAAAGACTGTCGTTTCAGAATTTTAAAAATCTTTTTGACCCGACTTTACTTTTTTTCGCCGGACTTTATTTTATCCCAATATACCTTTGCCGTCTGCTCGGTTTTGTTTTCGCCGAAGCGGTAATATTTTCTGTCCTTTAAATTGTCGGGCAGATACTGCTGCTCGACATAGCTGTTCGGAAAGCTGTGCGGATACTTATATCCCTGAGCCTTTCCGAGCTTCTGAGCGCCGCTGTAATGCCCGTCCTGCAGATGCAGAGGGATATCTCCTGCGTTTCCTTTTCTTATATCCTCAATCGCGGCGTCTATTGCGCATATGCCGCTGTTTGATTTCGGAGAGGTCGCAAGCAGAATCACCGCCTGCGCGAGAGGGAGCCTCGCCTCAGGAAGTCCGAGCTGCATTGCGCTGTCAACACAAGCTTTAACTATTGATATTGCCTGCGGATAGGCAAGTCCTATATCCTCCGAAGCTATGACAAGAAGCCTTCGTGAAAGGGAAATAATATCTCCCGCCTCCATAAGTCTCGCGGCATAGTGCAAAGCGGCGTTTTCATCGGAGCCTCTTATTGATTTCTGAAGCGCCGAAAGTATATTATAGTGCTCGTCTCCGTCTCTGTCATAACGCATATTGCTTCTCTGAGTCAAAAGCTTTACAGCGTCAAGCCCTACTCTGAGGGTTTTGCCGTCGTTGTCGGCGGAAAGTACGCAAAGCTCGACGGTATTTATCGACTTTCTTACATCGCCTCCGCACCCTCTTGATATATACTCGGAAACTCCGTCCTCAAGCTCAAGCTCAAGTCCGTAGTCCTGCGCCATAATCCGAAAAGCTCTTTCAACGGCAGGCATTATTTCATCGGGGCTTACAGGCAGAAACTCAAAAACAGTTGAACGGCTTATAATGGCGTTGTACACATAAAAATAAGGATTTTCGGTGGTTGAGCTTATCAGAGTGATTTTTCCGTTTTCTATGTATTCAAGCAAAGACTGCTGCTGCTTTTTATTGAGATACTGAATCTCGTCAAGATAAAGCAATATGCCGTTGTACCCCTCAAAAGTCTCGGTTTCGGAAATTACATCTTTAATATCGGAAACCGAAGCTGTCGTGCCGTTGAGCTTATACATCTTTAAATTCGTATTGTCTGCAATTATCCTCGCAACCGTTGTTTTGCCTATTCCCGAAGAACCGTAGAAAATCATATTCGGAATATTTCCGCTCTCTATAATCCTGCGGAGCGGTTTGCCTTTTCCGAGCAGATGCTTTTGCCCCACGATATCGTCGAGCGTTTTCGGACGTATTCTGTCGGCAAGCGGTTTTTGCATATTCCTCAGCTCCTTAGCTTCTGTTTTTTGAATACAGCCACAAAACCTGCTTATAGGGTTTCGTGGCTGTTTTTATTATATAAAATTACTCGTAAAGCGGATACTTTCCGCAGATTTCGTTTACGCCCTCACGGATTTTATCTGCGCTGTTTTCAAAGTCAGTTGCCGCAAGATACATAAACTCGGCTATTTTCTTCATGTCCTCAACGCCCAGTCCCCTGCTTGTTACAGCTGCTGTTCCGACTCTGATTCCGCTTGTTATGAACGGACTCTGCGGGTCGTTCGGAATTGCGTTTTTATTGACTGTTATATAAACCTCGTCAAGACGCTTTTCAAACTCTTTTCCCGTGATGTTAAACGGCTGAAGATCAACGAGCATAAGGTGATTGTCAGTTCCCGACGAAACAAGCTTAAATCCCTTGTTTACAAGCTCGTGAGCCAAAGCCGCGCAGTTTTCAATTATCTTTCTCTGGTATTCCTTAAACTCAGGCTTAAGCGCTTCTCCGAAGCAAACTGCCTTTGATGCGATTACGTGCATAAGAGGTCCTCCCTGAGTTCCGGGAAAAATAGCCTTGTCAATTTTCTTGGCAAGCTCCTCGTCGTTTGTGAGAATCAAGCCTCCTCGCGGACCTCTGAGTGTTTTGTGGGTAGTTGATGTAACAACGTCGGCATAAGGAACCGGCGACGGATGGAGTCCTGCCGCGACAAGTCCTGCGATATGCGCCATATCAACCATGAAATAAGCGCCGACGCTCTTTGCTATTTTTGCAATCCTTTCAAAGTCGATTATTCTCGGGTACGCCGACGCTCCGGCTACGATAAGCTTTGGCTTATGCTCGTTTGCGAGCCTTTCGCACTCGTCGTAGTCAATAAATCCGTCGTCGTTAAGTCCATAGGGTACAAAATTGAAATATTTTCCCGAAAGGTTTACCGGCGAACCGTGGGTAAGATGTCCGCCGTGGGCAAGGCTCATTCCCATAACAGTATCTCCGGGAGTTAAAAGCGCAAAATAAACCGCCGTGTTGGCCTGCGCTCCCGAATGGGGCTGAACGTTCGCGAAATTAGCTCCGAAAAGCTTGCAGGCTCTGTCTCTTGCGATATTTTCAACTATATCAACGCACTCGCATCCGCCGTAGTATCTTTTTGCGGGATATCCCTCGGCATACTTGTTTGTAAGAACAGTTCCCATTGCAGCCATAACCGCCGGTGAAACGATATTCTCGCTTGCGATAAGCTCAAGATTTCTTCTTTGTCTCGCAAGCTCCTTCTGCATCGCTTCGCCGACTTCCTTGTCAAACTGCTCGACAAATCCGATAGTATCCATCATTTTCATTAACATTACCTCCGTCGCTTACTCTTGTTTCAGTACATTAAAGTATATTATACATTATCTTTTAATAAATTTCAACAGCAATAAAAAGATTTTTTCTTGCAATTAATTTAAAGCACAGCAAAAAATAATTGACTTTTTTAAAAAAGCATGGTATACTATTAAGCTGTAATGCCGCTGTGGTGGAATAGGCAGACACAAGGGACTTAAAATCCCTCGGAGTAAAATCCGTACCGGTTCAAGTCCGGTTAGCGGCACCAACAAAAAGACCGAGTGTATACACATTCGGTCTTTTTGTTTATGGCAGTCTGCAAAATGACTGCAGATAAAACTTATATTACAGAAGCTAAAAATACCACGAAGAGTCAAGCTGATCAAGAGTGCCGAACGAGCAGCCCTGATCTGTCAGATAATCAATAGTCCATTCAAGCATTTCAACAGTCTGAAAATATGTCTCATGCATCAAAATTATATGAGGGCTTGTTTTAAGATTAAAACTGTATTCCAGCGATGATATCAGGCTGTCCTTGAGATATTCTTCATCGGTCATATCTTCCGGCTTTGAGCTTAAAAGGCAGTCGTTGCTGACAGCGTTCCAGTCAAAGCCCTTATATCCCATCCCGAATAGAATTTCCTTGGCATAGCCTGTTTCTTTACTCACGGAACCGCCGGGAAACCTGAAAAGCTTTTCCTCCGGAATGCTTCCCAAAGCTTTTTCCATTGATGATTCCCACATTTTAATTTCATTTTTAAACCCCTCCGCCCCGGAATATACCGAAGAGTAATCGTGAGAGTATGTATGACAGCCGACCATGTGCCCCTCGTCTTTCATTCTCTTTACTATTTCCGGGTTTCTATCGACATAAGTTCCCAATGTGAAAAATGTCGCTTTAATGCCGCGCTCCTCTAAAATGTCAAGTATCTGAGCGGAATATTTACCGCTGGGGCCGTCGTCGAAAGTCAAATATACTGTTTTGCTTCCCGATTCCACCGTTGCGTTTGAAATTTCCACAGGCTCGGAAGCGTCAGTCTGCACTTCTGTTATTGCCTCGGTTTCCTCAGCGGTTTTTTCAGATATTTCTTCCGAAGCGCTCGTTATACTCTGTGAATCGTTATTGCCTGTGTCTGTATCTGAGGTCTGAGAGTACGTAACTTCGCCGCGATATTCCTCGTCTGTCGCAGTTGAAACCGGGGGGTCTGTAATCGGCTTTGTAAGGGAAAAAGTTCCGTCACATCCGGCAAAAAAGGACAGCAGAACGACAAGAGCGATAAAATCGATTCTGAATTTGTGTTTCATAATATGACGCCTCCTTTAGCTCAACTTACGGCTTCTGACGAAAAAAATCTATATATATCTTTTTTTCATGATTCAAGTATAAATCCGATGATTTTTAAAATCAATAGCCGCACCCAAACTGTAACCGGTTTGAAGTAATTTTTAACCGGTTTGTTACCGTTTTAATAAAAAAAGAGCCTTTGCCAGCACTTTTAAAATGCTGACAAGGCTTTTTCATACGGTTATTATTTGAACACTATGGATTATTTTATCGGCTCAAGCTCATCAAGATTGAACGGAGTCTGCTGATATACACAGTAGTTGAGCCAGTTTGAAAACATCAGATTTGCGTAGCAGCACCAGTTAAACACCGGGATTTTTTTGTCGTCATCATCAGGAAAATAATTATACGGAATATGTATAGGCAACCCCTTTCCCTTGTCTCTGAAATATTCCTTGGCAATCGTATCCCGATCGTATTCCGAGTGTCCGGTGATAAAAAACTGACGGTCGGTTTTATTTGAAACTATATGTACTCCGCTTATGTCTGATTCTGTCAAAATTTCAAGGCGCTGATCCGCCTCAATGTCCTCACATCTGACTTCGGTATGGCGCGAATGAGGAACCAAAAATGTGTCTCCGAACCCTTTGAGCAGAGGGTGATTCGGTACAAGTATTTTATGAGGGAAAATTCCAAACATTTTTTCATCAAGCAAATGCTTTTTTATCCCGTAATGGTAATAGAGCCCTGCCTGAGCCCCCCAGCAGACATGTATAGTAGAATAGATGTTTGATTTTGACCACTCAAACACTTTGCAAAGCTCTTCCCAATAATCGACATCTTCAAAAGGCAACATTTCAACCGGCGCGCCTGTAATTATAAGACCGTCAAACTTTTCATCTTTAACGTCGTCATAGGTTTTGTAAAACTTGAGCAGGTGTGACGCGGACGTGGTTTTTGAAATATGGCTGCCCATGTGGATAAGTTCAACGTCAACATGCAACGGCGTATTTGACAAAAGCCTCAGAAACTGCGTTTCGGTTTCTATCTTTGTCGGCATAAGGTTTAAAATAGCTACTCTCAGAGGACGGATATCCTGGTGCTCCGCCCTGTCATTTCTCATTACAAATATATTTTCATTTAATAAAGTCTGATACGCCGGAAGATTATCCGGGATTCTTATTGGCATATGTTTGCAATCCTTTCACTTCTGTATAATTCTTTATTATACTACAAAACATCCGCCGAAACAAGAGAAAAATTTCAAATTGCCATGACTTGTTTTTAACTGCGCTCAACCTAATTTTAACTCAGAACAAAATCAGCATTTTACAGCACTATCTCTTTGCGCCCTTTGCCCCGCCTAAATTAGCCCCCGACAAAACGTTTGTGTCAAACGAATATGTGATGTTTTCCTGCTCTCTTTTTCTTTTGAGCGCAAGACTTATCATATCATCAAGAAGCTGAGGGTATTTCTTGCCCAAAGGCTCCCAGAGATAAAATGACAGAGAGCCGGGAATGGTATTTATCTCGTTGAAATAAACTTTGTCCTCGTCCTTGTCAATCATAAAATCAATGCGGGAAACACCGTTGCAGCCAAGACATTTAAACGCCTTAACTGCCAAAGCGCGGATTTCGTCACGCCGGTTTTCGGAAATATCTGCGGGAATGATTCTCTGAGTCGAAGCCACACCCTTTGAGCCGGAGGATTTTGAATTTTTCCCTCCCGATATATACTTGTCGGCATAGCTGAGTATTTCGTCGTTTCCGACCGGTCTCTCGCATTCCGAAGCCGTTGCGTCCTTGTCGTCGCCGAGGACAGAGCAATTGATTTCCCAAAGGTTTTGAATTGCCCGTTCAACAAGCACCTTGTCGGCATAGCCGAAAGCCTCCGCAAGAGCCTTTTCGAGAGCCGGTTTGTCGCCTGCCTTACTTATTCCGACACTTGAGCCGAGGTTTATCGGCTTGACTATAACGGGGTATGAGAACCTGCTTTCAATTTCAGAGACAATCTGTTCTGGGTTTTTGCAAAAATCCGTTGAGTTAAAGCGCAGACAGTCCAAGACGGGTATGCCGTTGTCCTTCAAAACAGCCTTCATAACGTATTTGTCCATACCGACCGCCGAAGACAAAACATCACACCCTACAACGGTAACGTTAAACATATTCAGATATCCCGCAATTGTTCCGTCCTCAACATTTGTGCCGTGAACGATGGGAAAAGCGACATCGATATAGTCATAAAAGTCCTTTTGAAAAGGCTTTTTCGGATATCTCACAAGCTCCGCCCGGTTTTTGCCGTTTACGAGTATAACCCTTTCGCTTTTTGCGATAAGAGCGTTAATATTTTTATATTCCTCAATGTTTCCGACAGCCTCTCCGACATACATATCGTTGCCTTTGGTGATGTATACCGGAATAACGTCGTACTTGTCTTTGTTAAGACTCTGAACAGCCTGAAGAGCTGAAATGATTGAAATTTCATGCTCAACGCTTTTTCCGCCGAAAAAAACAGCCACTTTGATTTTCATAAGCTTTGTCCTTTCATATGTTTATATTAATAGTTGTCGGGAAGGTCGTTTTCAAGGAGTATAATTTTCTTTTTGCCGCTTTTAACAGCGTAGGCAAAATCAAGAGCTTCGTTAAGGTCTTTGGCTACAAATATTTTTTCCTCAGAAAAGCCTGCGGATAAAAGACCGTCATATATAGGCTTTGTCTGCTTTTCACCAACAAGTATTACTCTGTCGCAAACCTTTGCGGCGTCAGCTCCGAACTGCCTGTTAAGCTCCTCCTGCTTTGAGCCGAGCTCAATCATTCCCGGAGTGAGAAGAATTTTTTCTCCCGAAAGCATCGACAAAACCTCAAGCGCGGCTTTTGTGCCGCTCGGATTTGAATTGTAAGCGTCGTCGATGATAAGCACTCCGCCTTTGTCGATAAGCTCGAGCCTGTGCGGAACGCTTTTAAGCCTCATAACCTGCGGTTTAAGCTCGTCAAACGAAATTCCGAGCTGATGAGAAACAGCTATAGCTCCTACAATATTCAAAACATTGTGTCTGCCGACAAGAGAGGTGCGGAAAGTGCCGCTTTCACCGCTTGGGGATACGACTGTGAATTCAGAGCCTTTTTCCGAAACCGATAGTGCGGTCACATGATACCCGTCTTTACAGTCAATGCCGTAGGATATAAAAGGACGTTTTTTCTCAACGGAGCGAATATTTTCATCGTCGCAGTTTAAAAACAGCATACCGTCTTTCGCAAGAGCGTCGGCAAGCTCAAATTTGGTCTTTTTGACGTTGTCAAGAGTCTTGAACGACTCAAGGTGCTGAGGTCCTACAGAGGTTATTATTCCGTGGCGAGGGTGAACTATATCGCAGATTTCCTTTATGTCTCCGACATTTTTTGCGCCCATCTCGCAAACGAAAATATTATGCACAGCCGAAAGCTCGCCCCTGATTGTTTTAACGATACCCATGGGAGTGTTAAAGCTTTCGGGCGTCATAAGTACGTTGTATTTTGCTTTCAAAAGAGATGTCAGAAAGTATTTAAGACTTGTTTTGCCGTAGCTTCCCGTAATTCCTATAACAGTCAGCTCGGGCATTGAAGCAAGGATTTTTTCGGCGTCTTTAATGTAATGACGGTTTATCGCCTTTTCAACAGGGCGGTTAATCAGATTTGCCGCAAGCAAAACAATCGGAGCGATTGCGAGCAGGGTAAAATACGCCGCAGCGCCAGCCGCGTATCCGCCTAAAGTAACAGAAAGAACCTCAATGATTATATAAATCACCGCGGCAGTTGTCAAAAGCCTTTTTACCCTTGCGGTATAAACAAGAGGCTTTTTCGCTTTTGCGGGTTTATAAATATATGCGGCGTAAAGGCAAAAAACAGAAACTACAAATTCTGCGACATAGCCGATTCCTGCTAAAACCGCCGCAATTATGCACAGCAAAGAAAAAAACAGCTTCCCTTTTTGTCTCAAAAGCCATTTAATCTGTACCTTTGGCTTATAGGAATTGAGCTGAAACATGTGGGTAAAATATCTGAGCTCAAGGAAAGCAGTGATGAGAAAAGATATCGTTGAGATAATATAAATAGCCTTATACATTGATGTGACCATGACTTTCGTGATTGCGAAAGCCGTTCCTTTCTACGGAAATTGTTGTCAGCTTATGTTTAAAAACGAGCGGATAACCCTGTCAAAAAGGTACGGATTATCAAGAAACGAATAGTGACCTGCGCCTTCGATTTTTACAAGACCCGAGCCCTTAATAAGCTTTTCCATTTTCTCACCGTCCGAAATCGGGGTGGCTGTGTCGAGTGTTCCCCAAATCAAAAGCGTTTCGGCTGAAATATTGGGAATAAGCGCCGTAAGGTCTTCGTTCACGGTTTTTACAAGGCATTGCCTCATCATCGGAGAAGCGGCGTTGTAATCAGCCGAGCCGTTTTTCTTTCTTAAATTTTCCAAGGCGTCGGGGAAGAGCTTTTTGATTATGGCAAAGCTTAAAACGCTCCTGCCGATTTTATAAATTCTCTGTCTGACCTTTTGCCTTAAAGTTTTCGGAGGCTTGATTCCGGCGCTGTCAACCAATATGATTTTTTCAACCGAAAAAGGAAGGCTTCTGCTCATTAATTTTATTATAATTCTTCCTCCAAACGAATGACCGAGAAAAATTACTTTTTTCGGACTGTAAATTGAAATGAATTCAAGAACAAAATCCGCGTAATCGTCAACGCCCCACGGGCTTTTCGGTTCGTCCGAAAGTCCGAAGCCCGGCATATCAGGAGCGGCGGTGCGGTATGCGGAGGAAATAGTCTTGATAATATTGTCAAATAAGGTTATGTTCGCTCCCCAGCCGTGAAGAAGAACGACGAGAGTATCGCCGTTTTTACCGCTTTCGCGGTAATTTATGCTTAGTCCCCCGATATTAGTTTTCATCTGGCAGGTTTCCTTTCGTGATTGATAATATATGTTATGCAGGTATCAGCTCATTTTATAAACACAAATATCAGTTTTATTATTGTACCACAATTTTTCTCATTTCTCAATATCAAAATTAAAAATTGCTTTTACCATGCTGTTATTTAGAGTCATTTCGGCATAATAAGTTGTTAAAGCACAATATTTTTATATTGATATTTATATGCAAAATCGCTTATAAAAATTGTAAAAAATCAACATATCATTTTAAAAATAATTGTGTTATAATATTTAAAAATCTCATTTTGCGGTGATGAAATATGGATAGAAATTTAAATTCAGTTATTGAAAAAAGAATAAAAAGAACTATTGAAAACCTTAAAAAAAATAATTTTGAGGCGAGATACGCAAAAACAAAAGAGGATGCTCTTGAAATCGTAAAAGAGTATTTGAAAGACGGGGACACTATATCAAACGGCGGCTCTGTAAGCGTCGCTGAGTGCGGAGTATATGACTATATCAAAGCGCATAATTTCAATTATCTGGACCGTTTGACCGCTAAGACTTCGGAGGAAACCGAAGCAATTTATCGTGCCGCTTTTTCGTGCGACGTTTATTTTTGTTCCTCAAACGCCGTAACGGAAAACGGGGAGCTTTATAATGTTGACGGCAATTCTAACCGAATCGCCTGCATAAGCTACGGCCCTAAATCCGTTGTGATGATAGTCGGGGTAAATAAAATAGTAAGAGATATCGGCGAGGCGGTAAAGCGAGTAAAATCCGTGGCGGCTCCCGCAAACTGCGAAAGGCTCGGATGTCAGACATACTGCAAAGCCGAAGGTGAGTGCGTAAGTCTTTCAAAAGGCGGAGACATATGCTCCGGCTGTTCAAGCGACGCAAGAATATGCTGTAATTATCTTATTTCCTCAAAGCAGCGTCATAAAAACAGAATAAAGGTTATTATCGTCGGCGAGGAGCTTGGTTATTAGAAAAAATAATATAAAAGTTGAAAAACAAATAACAAAGGAGACTTAGTATGGAAAATGAAAGCATGGTTCAAGGACAAACCCATATCGTAGACCTGTTTTACCCTAACGAGCAGAAGCGCAGGGAGGCTGCTGAAAGAACGGCCGCGATTTCAAATCTTCCTCAGGACTACATAGGCAATCTTGAGCTTGAGGTCATAGCGAAATTAATATGCCCTGAAAATCACCTTAATGCCCTGAAGATTTTTACTCAGATGAGTATTGACCCGGAAGTTATAACTTACAGGCAGGATATCTTAGATGACTTTTTAAGAGTTCCTCAGCTTGAAAACGTGCTTTATGAAAATGTCCATCAGCTTTATGTAAACGAAAGAGTAAATATTCAGAAGCTCGGCCTTGCAGACAGCTTTTTCGCGCTTAACCAGAGATTTGAGTCGCTTAGAACCTACATAAAGTGCATAACGAGCTGTAATGAGTTTTGTCAAAAGTATAAAGATAAGTTTAAATCAAAAGCTCTTATTGAAATGGCGGATTATTTTGCAGAGATTTATAATTCCGAGAATTTCGCAACAGTAAAAAAAGAAACTGATTTATGTCTTGAGGTTTTATCAAAGGGTGTAAGGAGCGTTACCGTCGGAATTAATTTTGATGATATGATGAGGCCTGTCGAGGCAATGCTTTTGTCAGTCTCAAACGACCTTTTGAAGAAAAAAGGCAGATTTGACTGGCTTTTCAAGGCGGCAGGACCCGATTCAAAAAGAGCCATATCTCCGGCACACTGTCTGTACAACGAAAACGGCGGCGTAAATGAAATGGAGGCGGCTCTTTTCAGAGAGCTTAAGGAAGTAAACTCCGAGTATGTACAGCATATAGACACAGCGGCAAAAGCATATTACAAGAGAAATTCCGAGGATATTCTCGCGTTTGAAAGCCAGATGAGCTTTTACATCGGAGCGAAAAAGCTCGCCGAGGCGGTTAAGAGCCGAGGTCTCAATATGTGCAGGCCTCAAATTTTGCCGATTGAGGACAGAAAGCTTGAGGCAACTGAGATTTTCGACGTTTCTTTCTATACAAAAATGGTCGCAAACGACCCTATGGCGAATCTTGCCGGCAAAATCATCTGCAATGACTGTACCATGGACGACGACGGAAGGTTCTTTACCCTAACCGGTGCGAACAACGGCGGAAAAACTACATATACAAGAGCTGTCGGCATTGTTCAGGTGCTTGCTCAGGCGGGAATATTCGTTCCTGCTAAAACCTGCGCCATAAGCCCTGTTGATTTTATCTACACTCATTTTCCAAAGGAAGAAGAGGTCGGTCTCAACACAAGCCGGTTTACACAGGAATGCAAACAGTTTAAGACGACTATCGACACCGCCACAAAATACAGCATGCTTCTTCTAAATGAGTCTATTCAAAGCACAACTCCGTCCGAATGCGTATATATCGCCACCGAGTTGACGAAAATTTTCCGGGTTGTCGGGGTGCGCGGAGTTTACGCAACGCATCTTCTTGACCTCGCAAGAGGACTTGATAAAATTAACGCTGAGGTAAAAGGCGATACAAAGCTTGTCAGCTTAGTTACAACTGTCGATACCAATAATAACAATGAAAGAACATACCATGTTATTAGGGCGGTTCCTCAGGATATGAGCTTTGCGAGAACGATTTATGAAAAATACGGCGTAAGCTTTGAGGATGTTGTTAAAAAGCACCGGGCTCAATAATTTTGCATTTACTTAAATAAAAAGCTCCCGAAGGTTTAAACTTTCGGGAGCTTTGTTACTATTGATTATTTGTTAAAAGCTTCAATGCCTGCGTCTGCGTTTTCAGCGATAACCATTGCCGCTATATTGCCCTTAACAGCTATCTTTGCATTCTTTACGAGCTCATACTGGTCGGGAAGATAAGTCGCCCAAGTGGATTCAAGAGAATCAAGCCTTGTTTTAAAAAACTCCTCTGCCTGAGCCTGTGTTACTTCCTCATTAAACTCTACAACCGCGATTTCGGTCGCCTTAACGTTCATCAAAGGAAGTTTTCCGGCAAACGACTTAACATTCGAAAGGTCAGTTCCGTACATATCCTTAAATGTCGCTTCGTCATAATCCATCATTGAAGAAAGTTCTCCGAGAGCCGCTTCAATCTTTGAAAGCTCTGCTGCCGCAGCATTATCTTCGGATGGTGTTTCTTCATCTCCGCTTCCCAACGTAGCCTCAGTTGTTGTGGCTTCTGTTGTTGTGGCTTCTGTTGTTGTCGCTTCTGTTGTTGTCGCTTCTGTGGTAGACGCAGTCGTGGTTGTGCCTGTAGTGGATTCGTCATCATTTCCGCAGCCCGCAAAAAGCGCTGTTATCAGTGCGGCGGACAAAGCGATTGCAAGAAATTTTTTCATTTAATTTTTTCTCCTTTTCCTATCTTTTGAAACCCGTCTGTAATTTTTTATTTGCTCACTTTTCTGTAAGCTTCGAGTTCATGAAATAATATACTATTTCTCAATAGCCGTGTCAAGCCTACACGCTGAACTGATAAAGAGCTGAAGCGATACCGTGAAAAATCAGTATTTTATCTCATCAGATCCCCTGCCGCGCTTCCGATATTAGTTCCTATATGCTCTGCGGCGCTTTCAGCTCTGCTGACTCCGCTTGAAACTGCGCTTCCTACTCCGCCCATTCCGTTTGTTGTTGTCGCCGAGGGAGTCCTTGCTCTTGAATTATTGCCGTCGTTTGTGGTATCATTATTACTGTCATTATCCACCTCACCGTTGTCATCGGCGCTGTATTCGCCGTTCATCGAATCTGTTGTGGTTGCTTTTGTACTTGCCGTTGTTGTACCTGTGGTTGTTCCCGTATTATCGTTATCGTCAGAACCGCAGGCGCTCAGCATCGACATTGTCACAATTAAAGCTGAAATTAAAGCTATTGACTTTTTCATTGTATTACTACATTCCTTTCTTCCGAAAAATCGGTTTTATAATTTAAAAATATATATTTTGCGTTTAAAAGTCTGTTTACGGTGCTATTATTCCTCAAAAACATAAAAATATGCGAATTTTTTTAAAGGCAGGTGTCTTTGCATGAATAGTAATAGTGATTTTAAAATAATTTTTCCTTATTATATAACGAAAGCTGTAAATATTCTTAATAAAAACGGTTTTTCCGCATTTGCTGTAGGAGGATGCGTCAGGGACAGTCTGCTTGGAAACATTCCTCACGATTGGGATTTGACAACAAATGCGTCGCCTTGCGATACCGAAAAATGTTTTAAACAATATTTTCCTGTAATTAAAACCGGAGCAAAGCACGGTACTATAACGGTGATGATACAGGGCAGTGCGGTTGAAATAACGACGTTTCGTCAAGACGGAGGATATACCGGTCACCGCAGACCAGAACAAGTCAAGTTTGTCGGCGATTTGAAAACCGACCTTGAGCGGCGTGATTTTACGGTCAACGCGATGGCATATTCAAAAACAGATGGGCTTATTGACCCATTTGACGGAAAATCCGACCTTGAAAACAGAATTATCAGATGCGTCGGAGAGGCGGAAACAAGATTTGACGAGGACGCTCTCAGAATTTTAAGGGCGCTTAGATTTTCATCGGTGCTCGGATTTGGGATTGACGAAAAAACTTCCGAAGCGATTTTTGCCAAAAAGGAGCTTTTGAAATTTATTTCTGCCGAAAGGATCTTGTCTGAGCTTTTAAAGCTGCTTTGCGGAAAAAATGCTGCCGATGTGCTTTTAAAATACCGCAGTGTCATCGCAGTAATTATTCCGGAAATTGTCCCGATGTTCGATTTCCCGCAAAAAACCCCTCATCACTGTTATGATGTCTATACTCATACAGTTTATGCGGTAAAAAACATTCCTCCCGACCCGATTCTGAGAATGACTATGCTTTTGCATGACATCGGCAAGCCGGAATGCTTTTGCGAGGATGAAAACGGTGTTGGACATTTTCACGGTCATGTTCAAAAGAGCGCAGAGACAGCAAAACTGATTTTAAAGCGTCTTAAAGCCGACAAGCGCTCGTCGGCGGAAATTATCAGTCAGATTTCAGAACATGACAACCGATTCCCGTCTGAAGAAAAAGATGTTAAACGGTTTATAGCGCGGCACGGCTATGATTTTTTTACACGTCACCTGCTTGTGAGAACTGCGGACACATTGGCTCAGTCTGATTTTTTAAGGGAGAAAAAGCTGTCTGAACTCAATTTAAAAAAGGAACTCGGAGAAAAAATAAAAGCTCAGAACTGCTGTCTTTCTTTAAAGGACTTAACAGTAAACGGAAACGACATTGCTCTTACGGGCGCTCAGGGAAAAGAAATCGGGAAAATTTTAAAAATTTTGCTTGAAGGCGTTATTGACGGCAGATTAAAAAACGAAAAATCAGAGCTTTTAGCTTATGCGAAAAAAATCGCAAACGATACATTATCAGATAATCACATGTGAGCAAAAAACTTTTTGCTGTTGAAAAATCACGCAATCGGTGTTATAATGAAATAATATTGATTTTAATAGCTTTTTGAAGGGACGGCAGCGGTAAATGAACAGAATCGGATTTGACAACGATAAGTACTTGAAAATGCAGTCTGAGCATATCAGAGAAAGGATTTCGCATTTCGGAGGAAAGCTATACCTTGAATTCGGAGGAAAGCTTTTTGACGATTATCACGCTTCACGGGTGCTTCCCGGATTTAAGCCCGACAGCAAGCTTCAGATGCTTTTGCAGCTCAAGGATCAGGCTGAGGTGGTTATCGTTATAAACGCAGCGGACATTGAAAAGAACAAAGTGCGCGGCGATTTGGGAATTACATACGACATGGACGTATTAAGGCTTATAGATGTTTTCAGAAACGCCGGCTTATACGTCGGAAGCGTTGTGCTGACCAGATTTGAATCTCAGCCTGCCGCCGAGGCTTTTCAAAAGCGGCTTGAATATCTCGGGGTCAAGGTCTACCGTCATTATCCGATCGCAGGCTATCCGTCTGAGCTTGCGGCAATAATCAGCGACGAGGGATACGGTAAAAACGAATATATTGAAACGACGAGAGAGCTTGTAATTGTTACCGCACCGGGACCGGGAAGCGGAAAAATGGCAACCTGTCTGTCTCAGCTTTATCATGAGCATAAAAGAGGAATTGAGGCGGGATATGCCAAGTTTGAAACTTTTCCTATATGGAATCTTCCGCTTAAACACCCGGTAAATCTTGCCTATGAGGCTGCTACTGCGGACTTAAACGATGTAAACATGATAGACCCGTTTCACCTTGAGGCATACGGAAAAACTACTGTAAACTACAACCGAGACGTTGAGATTTTCCCTGTTTTAAGCGCGATGTTTGAAAGAATACTCGGAAGTTCGCCGTATAAATCCCCTACCGACATGGGAGTAAACATGGCAGGCAACTGCATTATTGACGACGAAGTCACAAGAGAGGCGTCAAAGCAGGAAATAATCCGCCGCTATTATATGGCTATGTGCGCTGCCAGACAGGGAATCGCCGACCAGGAGCAGGCATTTAAAATCGAGATTTTGATGAAGCAGGCAGGAATAACTACCGCCGACCGCAAGGTTGTCGCCGCGGCATTGAAAAAGTCGGAAGAAACAGACGCCCCGGCAGTTGCCGCTCAGCTTCCGAACGGAAAAATTATAACCGGCAAGACATCCTCTCTGCTAGGTTCGTCGTCGGCGCTTCTGCTTAACGCTCTTAAAGAGCTTGCCGGAATTGACGACAGCGAGATGCTTTTGCCCCCGTCAGTTATCGAACCTATCCAAAAACTTAAAGTAGACCATCTGGGCAACCGCAACCCCCGCCTTCATACCGACGAGGTGCTTATAGCTCTTTCAATATGCGCCGCCCAAAACCCGTCAGCCAAGCTCGCCATGCAGCAGCTTGACAATTTAAAAGGAACAGAAATACACTCAACCGTAATTCTGTCGCAAATAGATGAAAAGGTGTTTAAAAAGCTCGGCGCCAACGTAACCTGTGAACCCCGTTATCAAACCAATAATCTATACCACGCCTGAACGTCATATTAATACGCAGCTTACAAAAAGCGCAATACACTTATATAATTATTTTAATTTTATATTTTATGCTTTGAATTTTCAATGATATATACTTACGGCTTTAACAGCAAATATTGTATTATTTAATATTAATGTTTAAAAAAATCAGCTAAATTTTATAAAAAGGGTTGACAAAGCTAATTCAAGGCTTTATAATGATACCAAAATATTAACAGAAAGGAGAGGCAACAGTGTTGAAGGAACTTTTTGGAAATAACATATCAACCGATTTGTTTATTTTAAATGACAATCAGATGCTGCGATGCCGATCCTTTGGCTCTGTTTCTGTGTAAATTCGCGCCTCTGATATTTTCAGGGGCGCTTTTTGCTGTTTTGCGGAAAAATTAGGGGGGAATAATATATGTTAAAACTAGACTCGCTAAAGATGTAATTTGAGCTTTTAATGCAATAGCCTGATTTCAGGGGGATGATATAAAAATATGAAACAAAGATTGCCCATTAACTGTGATTTCTTGCGAAGGGGATGGTAACGCAGATGAAATTTTTCGATATTATACCCGAGCTTGTCATGACCGAGCTTTTAAAAAGAGGAGTAATGACAGATGAGCTGCTTTACTGTGTAAAAGCCGACATGGACGGCGAAGGCGGATATTATGACACATACATAACTTTTACAAAACACAGTCTGTATATAATCAGCGGAATAGAAGAATATGGACGGGTCAACAGAAAAACAAGAAAATCCGAGCTTAAAAGCTACGAGGTGACTGACTTTAATGAGATAGAGCTTAGCAAGATAAAAAGGCTTTATGTAGACAGATATCAGTGCACCGCAAGGCTGATGGTCGGAGCGGAAAACCCGGACGCCGCCACAGAAAGTTCGGATCACGGAGAAAATTTAAACGGCGACTATCCAATTGCGAGATTTTCAATCGGATATTCGGATAAGTTTGAAAAGTTCTGCGAAAGGGTAAATCTGACAATCAACAATGAGCCCATTGACGACACTCTTTTAAATTCAACAAAAACACACTGTCCTATTTGCCACGAGCCTTATCCCGACCCTAACAGGCCGGTGTGTCCGAGGTGCGTTGACAGACGTTCGGTTTTTAAACGGCTTATGGGTCTTTTCGGCGAATTTAAATGGTCGATGTTTCTTATTCTGCTTACAATCGTGCTTTCAAGCGTTTTTGCCATTATTTCTCCGATTTTCGGCTCGAAAATGCTTTATGACGACGTTTTGGCGGAAGGCGGAAAGTATTACGGCAAAGTTTTAATGATTGTTCTGCTGATGGCGGGAGTCGATTTCTGCGGACTGATTTTGAGAGTTGTATCCGGACTCATAACCTCAAGAGTTGTCCCGAGAGTTACTCATACGCTTAGAACAAACGTGTTTACATCGCTTCAAAAACTTTCGCTTCAGTTTTTTACCAATAAGCAGACCGGTTCACTTATGTCACGTGTAGACAGAGACACAGATAACGTTTACTACTTTTTTACCGACATTGTTCCTTACGGTCTTACCAATTTTGTCAAGGTAATTGGCATAACCGCAATAATGTTTATGCTAAGCCCCGTTTTGTCGGTAGGACTGATTTTAATTCTTGTTGTAATAATGGCTATAAACGAGAAATTTTATAAGTCTCAGCGAAAACTGTACAGAAAATACGACGTCGCAATGAGAAGCGCAAATGCGGTTGTGTCCGACACAATGAACGGTCAGCGAGTAGTCAAGTCGTTTGCGAAAGAGCAAAAAGAAGTATACAGATACAAGCTAAAAAATACCGATGCTTACTCGATCGATATGAGAATAAGCAACCGCAGAGCAAATACTATTCCGTTCATATGGGCGTTTTGCTCTGTTGTTACAAGAGTTTTGTTCTGCGTCGGAGCTTACATGGTTATAAAGGGCGAAATACTTTTCGGCGCTCTGACAGCTCTTTCGTCATACACAAATATGATTTACGATCCGATAAACTTTTTTATGTGGATAGGCGACAGATGGGCCAGATGTATGGACGCCGCCTCAAGAATGTTTGAGATTACTGATTCTGTGCCGACTGTTACCGAAGCGGAAAATCCCGTTCACATCGAAAATATGCAGGGCAATATCGAGCTTAAAAACGTTACGTTTGAATATGAGGCAGGACATCCGATTATAAATGATGTATCGTTTAAGGTTGAGGCAGGACAAATGTTCGGAATTGTCGGAAAAACAGGCGCCGGAAAGTCAACTATCATAAACCTTATAGCAAGACTTTACGATGTCACCGGCGGGGAAATCACAATTGACGGAGTCCCTGTGAAAAATATCAAAACCGAGGATTTAAGACGAAACATAGGTATAGTTTCTCAGGAAACGTATCTTTTCAGAGGCTCGATTGCCGACAATATCAGATATGCCCGTCCGGAAGCGACTATGGAAGAGGTTATTCAGGCGGCGAAATCGGCAAACGCTCACGAATTTATAACCAAGCTTCCCGACAGCTATAACACAATGATAGGAGAAGGAGGAATATCTCTTTCCGGCGGAGAAAGACAGCGTATTTCAATTGCCCGCGCGATAATTCAAAGTCCTAACATACTTATTCTTGACGAGGCGACGGCGTCGATGGATACCAGAACCGAGCGTAAAATTCAGGCGGCGATAGACTCGCTTAAAAAAGGAAGAACAATTATCTCAATCGCGCACAGACTTTCAACGCTCAGAGACGCCGACATGCTCTGCGTTATTGAAAACGGCGAAATGAAGGAAATCGGAACCCACGACGACCTTATCCGCCGCAAAGGCAAGTATTTCGACCTTTATAAGCTTCAGTCGGATTCGTTGAAATTCATAACAATGGGCGACTGATACGGTAAAGAAAGGATTCAGCACTATGGATGAAAAAGATATCAGGCAGGAAATATTTGAAATAGACACCCTTAATATTCTCGACTGCTCAAAGCTTAAATTTGAGAGAGAAGAAAGCGGATATATGACTCTTGAGTTTGAGGGACAAACTTACCACAAAGTCAATCTCACAAGACTTAAGCCTTTTTACAGCAAGACAACATTTATAAGCGTGTCTTATGAAAACAGTGAGGGTGAGTTTAAGGAAATCGGTGTAATACGGGATATGGCGGAGCTGCCTAAAGACGAATACGAGAAGGTTGACAGCTTTCTTGAGTTTAAATACTATATGCCCGAAATCACTAAGATTTTTTCGATCAAGGACAACAGAAGAGGCTACATATTTATAGACCTTGAAACAACTTCGGGAAGAAAAACGGTTTGTATCAGAGACTGGTATTCAAATTTCAGAATGCTGACCGAGCATTATCTTTATGTTTCGGACGCGGACGGAAACAAGTATTTCTGTTCCGACGTTGAAAAGCTCGACAAGAAAAGCCAGTCCATTATGGAAATGTACGTCTGACCGACGGCAACGGGGGTATTGCGAATGAATTTAAAAGTATCTCTGCCAAAAGGGCATAACGAAAGCGAATTTGTATTTTATCTTCCTTTCGACCTAAACAAATCGGCAAGAAGAACTGAAGGTCACCTTTGCGTTACTGAAAATGAGATTTTTGTGTTTATTGACGGTGAGCTGAGTGATAAATATTCCATAGACGATTTTGAGGAGTTTGCCTGCGAACAGCTTGTAGGGTGCTCTATGATGGTCGGAAGAAACGAGGACGGAAGCGGACAAAAATGTTTGTGCGCATTTACTCAGGATAAATTTATCAAATTCGCCGAGCTTTGCAAAATACTTGAGCATTATAAGAGAACCGGTATATTTGTTAAGGAAACCGACAATCATGAACCGCGCTGTCCAAAGTGCGGAATGCCGCTTGAAAGCGGAACCGAATGTCCGTTTTGCGTTAATAAGCTTGCGGTAATGTGGAAGCTTATAAAACGAACCGCTCCTTACAAGTGGTATTTTATAGGGGCTGTTTTGTGCACGGTCGCCGCGGAAATTGTAGGAGTCATTTGGCCTTATGTAAACAAAATATTAGTCGATAATTATGTGACTCCGAAAACGCTTGGAGCCGGAAACGGATTTTTTATAATATGCTCGGTCATGGTAGGGCTGACCGCGTTCGGAGGGCTTCTTGACTATCTCAACATGAAATGCAGCTTTAAGGTTGCGCTTTCTGTCGGAAGAGACCTTCGTCAGGACGTATTTGAAAAATCCCAAAGCCTTTCTATGAGCAGCATCTCAAAGCGCACTGCAGGAGAACTTATTAAGAGAGTTTCAAACGACGCAAACAAGCTTCAGAGCTTTATAACGGATAACGGAAAAGACGCGGTTGTTAAAGTTTTTTCACTGATAATAGTAGCTGTTATAACATTTATGATGAACTGGAAGCTTGCTTTGATAGCTGTTGTTCCCGTTCCGTTTGTCGCTCTGATTGTAAAAAGGCTGTTTAATATCATGGCAATCCGTTACGGAGTAGTTTGGAGAATGGGATTCAGACACAGCACTCTTCTGCACGATATTCTTAACGGAATAAAGGTTGTGAAATCATACGGAAATGAAAAGCGTGAAATCGAAAGATATACCGAAGCCTCATCAAATGTGGCGAAAGCTTCGACAAGGGCCGAAACGGTCTGGTATCTTACATGGCCTCTGTCAGATTTTATAATGACAATCGGCAGCTTCTTTGTGCTTTATTTCGGTGCCAACAGCGTTCTCAATGCTGAAATGACTTTGGGAACTCTTATGCAGTTTACATCTTATGTATGGATGCTTTATGTGCCTATCCGCTGGCTTATCCAAATACCACGTATTCTTGCGGACGCTTCTGTAAGCGCAACAAAGGTATTTGAGATTCTTGAGGAAAAGTCTGATGTCCGCGACATCGAAAACCCTGTTGATCTAGACATTAAAGGAAATATTGAGTTCGACGACGTATATTTCGGATATAAGGTCTATAATCCTGTTTTAAAAGGAATCAGCTGTAAAATCAATCAGGGGGAAATGATCGGCATCGTAGGCCCTTCAGGAGTAGGAAAATCAACTATGATAAACCTTGTTTTAAGGCTTTACGACTGCACTCAGGGCAGAATTTTAATTGATGGGGTCGATATCAGAAATATTTCTCAAAAAAGCCTCAGAAGCCAAATCGGCGTGGTTTTGCAGGAAACTTTCCTTTTTGAGGGAAGCGTGCTTGATAATATAACATACGCGAAACCAAACGCGACTTTTGAGGAGATAATTGAAGCCGCAAAAATCGCTAACGCACATGAATTTATTACAAAGCTGCCCGACGGATATAATACAAGAGTAGGCAACAAAGGATATTCACTTTCAGGCGGAGAACGTCAAAGAATAGCAATAGCACGAGCTATACTTCACAATCCGAAAATTATTATTTTGGACGAAGCTACGGCTTCTTTGGACACTCAAACCGAAAAACATATTCAGGAAGCCCTTGCGCGTCTCACTAAGGGCAGGACTACAATCGCGATAGCTCACCGCCTTTCAACACTAAGCAATGCTGACAGACTGCTTGTTCTTGACAGGGGCAAGCTTGCAGAATTCGGAACTCATGACGAACTCATGAGAAACAAAGGAGTTTATTACAAGCTTGTTATGGCTCAACGGCAGACCACAAGAATGAAAAAAGTCGCTAACGCAGAGCTTGCGGCAACCTGATAACCGCGCAGACAAAAATGAGGACGGCACAAAAATGCCGCCCTCATTATTTTTTCTGCTGATTTATTTTGTTATCGCAGGATTAACATGAACCATACAATGCTTGGTATTCGGAAACTTCTCCTCGATAGTATCGTGTACCCTCTGGGCAATCTTGTGCGACTCATTAAGAGTCATATTTCCGTCAACTGCAATCTCAACGTCAACATACATTTTATTGCCAAAAAGTCTTGTCTTAAGCTCATCTATACCAAGTACACCGTCCTGAACGATTATAAACTCGCGTATCTCGCTTACGGTTTTATCATCGCACGCTTTATCGGTCATTTTTCCTATCGAGTCTCTGAAAATGTCAACCGCTACTTTTAAAATGAAAATACAGATTACTACGCTCGCCAAAGGATCGAAAACCGGGAGCCCGAGCTTTGCGCCCAAAATACCGATAAAACTTCCGACTGAGGACAATGCGTCAGAACGATGGTGCCACGCATCCGCTTTAAGAGCGCCTGAATTTATCCTGTCCGCAACAGCTTTTGTGTACTGATACATCGCTTCTTTTGACACAATTGAAATTATTGCCGCCACAAGCGCGAGCGTGCCCGGTACCCTCAACTCGGAATAGTTGCCGGCAAATATTGTTTTAAGTCCTGACAAACCGATTGCTCCGCCGGTTACAGCAAGCATTATTGACAAAATCAGCGCCGCCACGCACTCAAGCCGCTCATGTCCATACTGATGGTCACGGTCAGACTGCTTTCCAGACAGCTTAACTCCTATAATGACAATAAATGTTGACAAAACATCAGACCCCGAATGGACAGCGTCTGAAATCATAGCCGCCGACCCTGCGATAAATCCTGCCGCAAGCTTAAACACAGTCAAAACTACATTTCCTATTATAGTAATTACTGAAACCCGCATCGCGATTTGCTGTTCATTATTATTTGCTTTTGTTTTTGTCATACAAATGCGCTCTCCCTCAACAATAGTCTTAATTTCTAATATAAAAACAATCCGCAGTACAACTTTGTGTTCCGCAGATCAGCATTGTAATAAAAATGTTAATAACATCAGCACTATTATAAAATCCTATATAATAATCACCGTTAATATAACATATATATTCAACCTTGTCAACTGTTATTATCGCAAAAATATTATTTAAACATTATAAAAAATCTAAATATACTGTTTACTAATTTACGCATTGAGCCTTTTTGTCCCGTGTCCGCCTCATGTTTATCATGTGTTTTCTCAATAAAGCATATTTTTAAAAAAGTATTGACAAAATTATTTTTAAAGTGTATAATATCATCTTGTTACCGGTGCTGCTATGGCTCAGTAGGCAGAGCACTTCCTTGGTAAGGAAGAGGTCACCAGTTCGAATCTGGTTAGCAGCTCCAATACAATCCCCGCAGGTGTCGTATTTACGGCTCTTGCGGTTTTTTATTTTCCAGTGTTTTATAAAAATGCTGTGAATCTGCAGAAATGCGTTTAAATTGCGCATGAATCTAAATTAATTTCAGCTGCTTTTTGTGAGCTGTATGTTTTTCGACAAAGGATTGTAAAATGTGCGTTTTGCTCTTGACAAACACTACAATATATATTATTATAAAATTAATTTGAGCCTGTTGTATCTTAAATTTTCAGGCGAGAATTACTGACCATCCTAATCGGATAAAGGCTACGGACAGCCGGTCAACTGCCGATGCGGTGAAAGACCGCACTCGTGAGAAATCACTTTATTGAATGCGCCGAATGCGCAACTTTTATAAGCTGGCAACTGAATTGCCTGTTGGGTTCATACGCCCGAAGTGTACGGTATGGTACATACTTGTAAAACGGTCAATAAGAGTAGTAAAAGTAATTCTTGCTGTATAGACTCTGAGAAGTTAAGGTTATGTATTCACATGACAAGGCTGAATTTTGTGCTGTTTTAGGGTGTATCGTCAAGTACGATACGCCCTTTTTGCGTAAAAGAAAGGAAAGTAATTATGAACGACAAACTGAAGCTCTATGGTTTTAACAACCTCACAAAGTCCTTAAGCTTTAATATCTATGACATCTGCTATACAAAAACGCCGAGAGAACAGCACGACTATATCAAGTACATCGACGGTCAGTATAACTCCGAAAGACTTACCGCGATACTTCAAAAGCTTACGGAAATGATAGGCGCAACCGTGCTTAACATATCAAAGCAGGATTATGAGCCTCAGGGCGCAAGCGTTACTTTCCTGATTGCCGAGGAGAGCATGCTGAAAAACAGAAGCGGTGAAACCGTTGTCGCTCATCTTGACAAAAGCCACGTTACGGTTCACACTTATCCGGAATATCACCCCGAAACGTCAATCGCTACTTTCAGGGTTGATATCGACGTTTCGACCTGCGGTGAGATAACCCCTCTGTCTACCCTTGATTTTCTTTTGGGCAGCTTTGACTCGGACATTATCACTCTTGATTACAGAGTCAGGGGCTTTACAAGAGATCTGAGCGGTCAAAAGCTTTTTATAGATCACAAAATCGCTTCGATTCAGGACTATATCGACGAAAAAATTCTTGAAAAATACGACGCTGTCGATGTAAACGTATATCAGTCGAACATTTTTCACACAAAAATGCTGATACGAGACATTCAGCTTCAAAACTATCTTTTCAACACCGACGTTCATGAAATCCCCGCAAAAACCAAATTTGAAATAACAACGTCGCTTCGTAAGGAAATGCTGGAAATTTTCAGCGGCATGAACATATATTGAGGAGGCAGATACCTTGGGAAATCAAAATGATGCGCCTATCTATGAAGCTTTGCAGGCGCTTAAAATAAACAAAGTCGTGCCTTTCGACGTTCCCGGACACAAGCGCGGAAGAGGCAACCCGGAGCTTACCGAATTTCTTGGAGAAAAGTGTCTGAGCGTTGATGTAAACTCAATGAAGCCGCTCGACAACCTTTGTCACCCGACAAGCGTTATTAAATATGCTGAAGAGCTTGCGGCGGAGGCTTTCGGCGCGGCTCACTCGTTTTTTATGGTCGGAGGGACAACCTCTGCGGTTCAGACTATGGTTCTTTCAACCGTAAAAAAAGGAGATAAAATAATATTGCCCCGAAATGTGCATCAGAGCGTTATAAACGCTCTTGTTTTATGCGGGGCGGTTCCTGTTTATATAAACCCTCAGGCAGACCCGAGGCTTGGGATTGCGCTCGGAATGTCTGTTTCTGATGTCAGGCGCACAATAAACGAAAATCCCGACGCGAAAGCGGTTTTTGTAAACAATCCCACCTACTATGGAATATGCTCGGATTTGGTAAACATCACAAAGCTCGCTCATGAAAACGGCATGAAAATGCTTGTCGACGAGGCTCACGGAACACATTTTTACTTTGGTGAAGACATGCCCGTTTCGGCGATGGCGGCAGGAGCGGATATGGCGGCGGTCAGCATGCACAAATCAGGCGGATCGCTCACTCAAAGCTCTATTCTTTTATGCGGTAAAAACACAAACGCCGACTATGTCCGTCAGATAATCAACCTGACTCAGACCACAAGCGGCTCTTATCTTCTGCTCTCAAGCCTTGATATTTCACGCAGAAACCTTGCTCTTAACGGAAAACAGACCTTTGAAAAAGTAAAGCGCTTCGCCGAATACGCCCGCTCGGAAATACGTGAAATCGGCGGATATTACGCCTATTCAAGAGAGCTTGTAAATCACGACAGCATATTTGACTTTGACATGACAAAGCTTTCTGTCAACACTCTCGGTATAGGTCTGGCAGGCATCGAGGTTTACGATTTACTCAGGGACGAATACGACATTCAGATAGAGTTCGGAGATATCGGAAACATTTTGGCTTATATTTCTGTCGGAGACAAAACCAAAAATGTCGAGAGACTTATCAGCTCGCTTGCGGAAATCAAACGAAAATACGGCCGTGAAAAACAGCCTCCCCTTTCAAGCGAATACCTCACGCCGTGCGTTGAAATGTCGCCGCAAACGGCTTTTTACGCTGAAAAAGAGAGCAAAGAGCTTTCGCAGTGTGAAAATGAAATCTGCTGTGAGTTTGTAATGTGCTATCCTCCGGGAATACCCATTTTGGCTCCGGGAGAGAGAATAACAAAATCAATAATAGACCATATCACCTATGCTAAGGAGAAGGGCTGTCTTCTGACAGGACCTCAGAGCATGGATGTAAGCAGGCTCAACGTATATAAAGGAGGAAAGTAAATGGAGGACTTGTGGTTCAGCGAATATCACACAAAAAACGTCAAGCTTTCTATCAGGGTTTCAAGTCAGCTTCACCACGAGGAAAGCGACTATCAGAGCATTTCTGTGTATGATTCTCCCGAGTTCGGAAGGTTTCTTGCTCTTGACGGAATTATGATGCTTACCGAAAAAGACGAGTTTATTTATCACGAAATGATAACCCATGTTCCTATGGCGGCAAATCCGAATATTAAAAATATTCTCATCATCGGCGCGGGAGACGGCGGAGTGCTTCGTGAGCTTTCAAAGTATAAATCAATAGAGCATATCGACCTCGTTGAAATCGACGAGAGAGTTATTGAGGTGTGCAAGGAGTTTCTCCCTAAAACAGCGTGCGGCTTTGACAACGAAAAAGCGGCCGTTCATATCGCCGACGGGCTGAAGTTTATAAGGCACATTGAAAACAAATACGACCTTATAATAGTCGATTCGACAGACCCTTCGGGGCCGGGCGAGGTTTTGTTTACAAAAGAGTTTTACGGCAACTGCTTTAAGGCGCTGACCGATAACGGAATAATGGTAAACCAGCATGAAAGCCCGTTTTATAATGACGACGCCATGGCAATGAAAAGAGCGCACAGGTGCATTGTTCAGTCATTCCCGTACGCAAGGGTTTATCAGGCGCATATCCCGACTTATCCGTCAGGACACTGGCTTTTCGGATTTGCTTCAAAAAAGCACTATTCGGTTGAAAAAATTGACTTTGAAGCTTGGAAATCACTCGGTATTGAAACAAAATACTATACCCCTAACCTTCACAAGGGCGCGTTTTATATTCCGAGATACGTTGAGGAGATGCTGAAAGAAGATGAATAGAAATATTAGCACATTTATCGCCTGCGAAAGCGAATATGAGCAGTCGGATATTGTCCTGTTCGGCGTTCCGTTTGACGGCACGGCTTCATTTCGCCCGGGCACCCGGTTCGGTCCGTCGGCTATAAGAAACGAAAGCTTTGGCATTGAAACCTACTCCCCTTACAGCGACAGGGACCTTACCGACATTAAGGTTTTTGACGGAGGAGACCTTGATATACCGTTCGGGAACCCGAAAAAAGTTCTGGATATTATTGAGGAATACACCGACGGTCTGCTTTGCGACGGTAAAATCCCGCTTATGATAGGCGGCGAGCATTTGATAACCCTCGGAGCTGTTAAAGCGGTCTTGAAAAAGTATCCCGACCTTCACATCATACACTTTGACGCTCACACCGACCTTCGAGACGAGTATCTCGGAGAAGAACTCACTCACGCAGGCGTTATAAAGCAGATATGGAATCTTGTCGGCGACGGAAAGATATATCAGTTTGGAATAAGAAGCGGCGAAAGACAAGAGTTTGAGTTTGCAAAAAGCCACACTTATCTCACAAAATTTGACCTCAGCGGTTTTGAAAAAGCAGTTGAGTCGCTCAGGGGAAAGCCCGTTTACTTTACTCTGGACCTTGACGTTTTGGACCCTTCGGTTTTCTGCGGAACGGGAACTACCGAGGCAGGCGGAATAACATACAAGGAGCTTGTATCCGCGATACTTCAGCTTGACAGACTTAATATAGTCGGCGCTGACATAAACGAGCTTTCTCCGCACTATGACCAGAGCGGAGCGTCAACAGCGGTTGCGTGCAAAACGGTAAGAGAAGTCCTTTTGCAGTTAAAAGCTAACAGATAATGAAAGGAAAGATGAAGATGAACACAGGAAAATGTCTCATAATCGGCTGCGGCGGAGTAGCAAGCGTTGCTATACACAAGTGCTGCCAAAACAGTGAGGTTTTTAAGGAAATCATGATTGCAAGCCGCACAAAGTCAAAGTGCGACGCCCTTAAGGAAAAGCTTCAGAACACAACTACGACAAAAATCCACACCGCAAAGGTTGACGCCGACAACGTAAACGAGCTTATAGAGCTTATAAACAAGTTTAAGCCTGACGTTGTTCTTAATCTCGCTCTTCCCTATCAGGATCTGACCATTATGGACGCTTGCCTTGCAACTAAGACTCATTACGTTGACACCGCAAACTACGAGCCTCTTGATACGGCTAAATTTGAATACAAATGGCAGTGGGCATACAAAGATAAGTTTAAGGAAGCGGGCATCTGCGCGCTTTTGGGAAGCGGCTTCGACCCCGGCGTTACCGGCGTTTTTTCCGCATACGCTCAAAAGCACCATTTCGATGAAATCCACTATCTTGACATTCTCGACTGCAACGGAGGCGACCACGGATACCCGTTCGCGACAAACTTTAACCCCGAAATAAACATCCGTGAGGTTTCGGCAAAGGGAAGCTACTGGGAAAATGGAAAATGGGTTGAAACCGAACCGATGGAAATAAAAAGAGTTTATAACTTCAAGGGCGTCGGCGAAAAGGATATGTATCTTTTACACCATGAGGAGCTTGAAAGTCTCGGACTTAACCTCAAGGGAATCAAAAGAATACGCTTTTTCATGACCTTCGGTCAAAGCTACCTTACTCACCTCAAGTGCCTTGAAGATGTCGGAATGACCTCTATCGAGCCTATTGAATTTGAAGGAAAGCAAATCGTTCCGCTTCAGTTTTTAAAGGCTGTTCTCCCCGACCCCGCAAGTCTCGGTCCCCGCACTGTCGGAAAAACAAATATCGGCTGTATTTTCCAGGGTGTCAAGGACGGCAAGGAAAAGACCTATTATCTTTATAACATCTGCGACCATCAGGAATGCTATAAGGAAGTAGGCTCGCAGGCAATTTCATATACTACCGGAGTTCCTGCTATGATAGGCGCAATGCTTGTTATGAACGGAACATGGAACAAGCCCGGAGTTTACAACATTGAGGAGTTTGATCCCGATCCGTTTATGGACGAGCTTAACAAATGGGGACTTCCCTGGGAGGAAGACTTTAACCCGACATTGGTGGACTGATGAACGGCGCTTTATATTCTCTAAAAACTCCCTGCTATGTGATAGACGAAGCTAAAATCGAAAGCAATCTTAAAATACTCAAGGATGTTTCGGAAAGGGCAGGCTGTAAAATTCTACTTGCTCAAAAAGCTTTTTCGGCGTTTTGCCTTTACCCTCTTATCGGAGAATACCTGTCTGGAACAACTGCAAGCGGACTTTATGAAGCAAGGCTCGGAAAAGAGGAAATGGGCAAGGAAAACCATGTGTTCTGCGGAGCTTATAAGGACGATGAAATAGACGAAATATTTGAAATCTGCGACCATATTGTTTTCAACTCGTTTAACCAGTGGGAAAAATTCAGAGACAAAGCAATCGCAAGAAAAAAAAGCTGCGGAATAAGAATAAATCCCGAACACTCAACTCAGGAGCACGGAATATACGACCCTTGTTCGTTCGGCTCACGTCTCGGAGTTACAAGGGAAAACTTTAAGCTTGAAAGCTTAAACGGCTTGGAAGGGCTTCATTTTCACACTCTCTGCGAACAAAACAGCGACGCACTCATTGAAACGGTTGCAGCTGTTGAGGAAAAGTTCGGAGATATTATCCCAAAAATGAAGTGGGTAAATTTCGGCGGAGGGCACCACATAACACGTGAGGATTACGATATTGAGGCTCTTATAAACTGTATAGTCAGCTTTAAGAAAAAGTACGGTGTTGAGGTATATCTTGAGCCGGGCGAAGCGGTTGCGTTAAACGCAGGTTATCTGGTAACTGAGGTTCTCGATACAGTAAAAAACGGAATCGACATCGCAATTCTGGACGCATCGGCTGCGTGCCATATGCCCGACGTTATAGAAATGCCTTACCGTCCTCCGCTTTATAACAGCGGAAAAGACAGCGAAAAAAAGTACACCTACCGTCTGGCTGGGGCAACCTGTCTTGCCGGAGACGTAATCGGCGACTATTCGTTTGACAATCCGCTGAACGTCGGCGATAAGCTTATTTTTGAAGACATGGCTATTTACTCAATGGTTAAAAACAACACCTTTAACGGTATGCCTCTTCCGTCAATCGCCGTTTTAAGAAAAGACGGAACAATTGAAACAGTAAAATCTTTCGGATACGAGGATTTTAAATATAGGCTTTCATAAGTAAACTTTTTAAAACTATAAAAACAGCCTGCGAACTTTGGACTTCAAAATCCGCAGGCTTTATTTATACAAAAAATTCTCCGGACAATTATGACAAGCACAATTGCCCGGAGAAATACATTGACTTTTTTGCGCCTTGAATTTTTATCAGCTATGCTGTGTATTGACCTGCGCAATTGCCCATTTCTGAACTCTTATTTTGCTTCTGTCGCCGCCTGTTTCAACAACAACGGTATCGTCCTTAATTTGAGTAACTATTCCGACAATCCCTCCGGCTGTTACTACCTCGTCGCCTATCTGAAGATTCTTTCTCATTTCGGCATCTTTCTTATCCTTTTTACGCTGAGGACGAAAAATCAGAAAATAGCATACCACAAGAACCAATATCATTGGAATAAGCATGCTGAAGGCTGACGCAGTCGACGCGGAAGCAGAATTCTCTGCCAGAGCTGTAAATAAATTAAGCATATTTAGTCTCCATTCTGTTATTCTGTTTTAGACGGCTTTTACGAAGCCGAAATTGCTGCCACCGTCCACGGCCGCAATAGGCTCAAACAGCACGAGCGAAAAAATTTTCACACTGACTTTTAAAATTTATACGTATAATGTACCATGTTTTTCTAAAAAAATCAAGCTCTTATTTATTCTTTATATACTCATCTATCGACTTTGCAGCCTGCTTTCCTGCACCCATCGCCAAAATAACCGTCGCCGCTCCCGTAACAGCGTCTCCTCCGGCATAAACGCCCTCTCGTGTAGTACACATGTTTTCGTCAACGACAAGACAGCCCTTCTTATTTGCCTCTATCCCGTGAGTTGTTGTTCTGATAAGCGGATTGGGAGATGTGCCTATTGACATAACTACGGTATCAACATCAACGACAAAGTTTGAGCCTTCAACCTCAACAGGCGAGCGTCTGCCGCTTGCGTCAGGTTCTCCGAGCTCCATTTTGACACATTCGATTCCCTTAACATAGCCCTTTTCATCGCCGATTATTTTAACAGGGTTGTTGAGAAGCATAAACTCAATGCCCTCTTCCTTTGCGTGGTGAATCTCTTCACGTCGGGCAGGCATCTCCGCCTCGGAACGGCGGTAAATAATATAAACATGCTCGGCTCCGAGTCTCATCGCGCTTCTCGCGGCGTCCATAGCAACGTTTCCTCCGCCGACGACAGCAACTGCTTTTGACCTCTTTATCGGGGTGTCATAATCGTCAAGATACGCTTTCATAAGGTTGATTCTTGTAAGGTACTCGTTTGCGGAATACACTCCTACAAGGCTCTCGCCCTCAATTCCCATGAATCTCGGCAGACCTGCTCCCGAACCGATAAAGCAAGCCTCATAGCCCATATCAAAAAGCTCATCGACAGAAAGAACCTTTCCGATAACCATATTTGTCATGATATTTACACCGAGGTCTTTAAGGCTGTCTATCTCATTTTGAACGACAGCTTTAGGTAGTCTGAATTCGGGAATACCATACATCAAAACTCCGCCGGCGGTATGGAAAGCCTCAAATACAGTCACATCATAGCCAAGCTTCGCAAGGTCTCCGGCGCAGGTAAGACCTGAAGGTCCCGCTCCGACAACCGCTACCTTATGTCCGTTAGACTCGGGCTTTGAAACTTTGGCTGTTCCCTTTTCTCTCATATAATCAGCGCAGAATCTCTCAAGGCGTCCGATAGCGACAGGCTCGCCCTTGATTCCTCTTACGCACTTGCCCTCGCACTGGTTTTCCTGAGGACAAACTCTTCCGCAAACTGCCGGAAGTCCGTTTGTAGACTTGATAATCTCATACGCGCCCTCGACGTCGCCCGCCGCGAGCTTTTCAATAAACTCAGGTATTCTTACTCCGACAGGGCATCCGCTTACGCAAGGCTTGTTCTTGCAGTTTAGACATCTTCCCGCTTCAAGCATAGCCTCCTCAAGGGTATATCCGAGAGTAACTTCCTTGAAGTTTCTTGCTCTTACCTTCGGGTCCTGCTCGGCGACAGGAGTTTTTGTCATCGACATATTCTTAGCCATTTCTCTTTCCTCCCGTCAGTCTGCAAACATGATTTCTTTCCTCTGCCTCACGCTCTTTATATGAAGCGTTTCTTCTCATAAGCTCGTCAAAATCAACTTTGTGTCCGTCAAAATCAGGACCGTCAACGCAGGCGTATTTAATCTTGCCGTCAACAGTGACACGGCATCCGCCGCACATTCCCGTTCCGTCTATCATAATAGGATTTAGCGAAACGATTGTCTTTATATTGTAGGGTCTTGTAACCTCGCAGACAAATTTCATCATCGGTACAGGACCGATTGCTACAACGGCGTCGTATTTATTTCCTTTTTCAATAAGTTCTTTCAAAACGTTTGTTACAAATCCCTTTGTTCCGTATGTACCGTCGTCAGTGGTTATGTAGAGATTGGTAGAAACAGCTCTCATTTCATCCTCAAGAATTACAATATCCTTGCTTCTGAAGCCGGCAATCAAATCCACCTCGACGCCTTTGCTATGAAGCATTTTAGCCTGAGGATACGCAATCGCGCAGCCTACTCCTCCGCCGACAACCGCGACTTTTTTTACGTTTTCATCAAAGTGAGTAGCGACTCCCAGAGGGCCGACAACGTCAAGTATGCTGTCTCCGACATTAAGTGTCGCAAGCTGCATTGTCGAACGTCCTATTGTCTGAAAAATTATAGTTATAGTTCCCTTTTCCCTGTCATAGTCGGCAATCGTGAGAGGAACTCTCTCTCCCTTTTCATCTGCTCTGAAAATTATAAACTGACCTGCCTGTGCTTTTTTTGCTATAAACGGCGCTGAAAATTCCATTAAAACGACCTGATCGTTCAGGTTTCGTTTCTGCAAAATTTCAAACATTTGATTCATTCCTTTCTATATTCATGACCTGCAAATATATTTTTAATTATACATCTAATAAATCAGTATAACATATTACTGTTGCGTTTTCAAGCACTAAACCGTAAAATCGTGATTATACTTAAAAATCCGCCCCAAAACAGATTAAAAACTGCTCTGAGGCGGATTTTTTATGAATTCAATGCAAAGTAATCCGAAATGCCTTGTACAATGGCATTGGCAAGTCCGTCCTGATGGGTTTCATTCGCAAGCGCCATAGCTTCCTGATAGTTTGTTACAAATCCGCTTTCAATCAAAATAGACGGGAAATCATACTGCAGGGTTACTGCAAAGTAGTTGCGGAAACAGCCACGGTTTCTGTTTACTCCGTCTCCGTAGACATTGTTTTCGTAATAAGCAGCCATGCGTGATGTGACAAATCCCGCAAGCTCACGTGAAAACGGAGTAAAGTAATGAGTTTCAACTCCCCTTACGCTTGTATCCGTGCTGAAAGCGTTGCAGTGAATTGAAATGTACATATCAGGATTATACTGTCTTGCGTACGACGAGCGCTCATACACGTTGATATACGTTGTGTCTGTCGGAAGCATTATCGCGTTCGCTCCCAGCGCCTGAAGCTTTGCCGTTACCTTTTTTGCGAGAGCAAGATTGATTTTCTGCTCAACTACCTCTCCGACAGCTCCCGGGTCGATGCTTGACGGACTTCTTGAATATCCGTGTCCCGGGTCGATAACTATTGTCGCGCCTGATACAGACGAACGGTAGCCGTTAAACGTAAACGTTAGGTTTCCGTTTCCGTCATAGCTTGTTGTATATCCGGCGAAAACTCCCGGCTTTCTCAAAGTAAGCTTCAGCTGAATTTTATCCTCTCCGTCAACAGTCGTATAGCCCCATTCTCCTGAGCTAAAAATAGAATCTGAGCTGAAGCTCGGCGTGCCTGAAAACTCCGACAGATAGTCAAATGTGATATACACTGTGGTTGCGTTAAAGGTTTTGAGGAAATAGTCCACACCTGAAACCGAGTAGAAATCGCACGGTGAAAAGCTTACTGTAAACGGTATCTGCTGTTTCATATTAATCGTCATGATTGTATCGGTGTTGCTGACGTAAGTATTTGTAACCGAAGCCGGATTGTCAACAATCGTATATCCGTCTATCAGCTCGGCGTCGGACGCCTTAATTCTCTTGCCCGAGGCTGTAAGATAATAATCTACCGTCTTGTCAACGCCCTGGTCGGAAACATAATATGAAACGGTTTTTACATATGGGTCGAGCGTTCCTGCCGGAAGTCTCGGCGAAACAGGAACGGGAATATTATCCGTCGTGTAGTAATCGTATGTCATACAGTTGTCAGTAGTGATTTTTACAAGCTTCGTCGGCTCTGCCTGCGGGTCAATCGCGTTTACGACAACCGTGCTTCCCTCTCCCGACTCATATACAAAATCGGCATAGCTTCCGTTGATGGTTATTTTTCCGAGATTCTGCTCCTCGCCGATTTTACCTTCGGGAGCAGTGAAAAATCCCGTGAATTTTGTATAATATGAGTTTGAGTCAATGTCGTCTGACTGGCTCTCCTGCTCGGTAAGTGTTATGGTTTTTCCGTTCAGCGTCGCAGTTACAACCGAGCCCTTGTACGCTGTGACAGTTACAGAAATCCTTGTCCTTTCCTCGACATTTATTGTGTTTCCGGCGGCAGGCTCAATATTCTGAAGAACCTTTACTTTTCTTGTTATAGAATACTTAACGGTATTCGCCTTGTTTTGAAAGGTGAATGTGTTTACTCCGACGTCAAGCTCCTCCTGAAAATAGAAGTTACCCGCTTCGTTAAGATTTATAAGCTCTCCGTTAAAGTAAATATCAAAATTTTGGTCAAAAGTTCCCTGAAATTTTACATAAGGCTCGTATGTAGTAAAGTTAAGCTTTGTCGGAAGAACCATTGTCAGTTCCTTATAAAGGGCTGTGGTGTCGATTTTTCCTTCGTAATAATTTAAAAGCGCTGTAGTGCTTTTTCCGGTGTTTGCAACGAGCTGCTCATATGAGAAAAAAGTGCTTCCCCGATAGCTTTCAAGCTTTTGGCAAGCCTCAAGCTGTTTTAATATCTGGTCCGGTCCGAACGAAGCGTCCTGAGTACTTATTCTTTGATTTGCGTGCTCGACAAACATCGGTATTTCGGCTTCCGACGCAAGTGCGTCCCACCACTCGGTGACGCTTGAAAAATTGAGCTCAGTGCTTGTGACAGAACCGTAAGCGTATAAAACGATAAAATCGGCAATCCCGTTTCTGATATACTCCGCCGTATCTGAATATCCGTCGATAAGCGCCTCAAAATCATCCTCGGTATCCGAACCTGCCGGGTCTGACGAGCTGTTTGCCCACATATTTGATATTCTTATTCCGACGGCAATTGAGTTCGCCGCCTTATGAACCGCTTCGCTCACAAGGCTGAAAACATATGCGTTGTTGTCAAGAAGCCAGTTTTCAAAGCCGATTCCGGTGCCGTATTTTTGGTAATCCGAAAAGCTTTCCGCCGACTTTGTATTATAGTAGCCGTCGATAATTATTCCGTCTATCAGGTACTTGCCCGAAAGCTTATGAGCGGTATTTGAAAGATAGTTGATTTTTGATTCCAGCTCGGTTATGCTCTTTGCCTTAACCGCTGTGTTGATATCAAAGCTGATATATACAAACAGAGAGTTCTGTCTTGCCGCCGAAATAAGCATTTCAAGCGGCGAACCGTTTTTGAATGCAGCCGCGTCGGTTTCAAAATAGACCTTATCCTCATAGCTTGTATTTATAATAACGGTATTAAAGCCATATGAATTGATATTCGCCATTATTTCGTCAATCTCCGCCGAAGTTGTCTCCGAGCTTTGCGACGGGTCTTTAAAAAAGTCCTTACCTATCGTTACGTTCGCCGATTTCATTTCGTCGGGAAACGCAAAAACAGATGATACTGTTTCGGGAGAATCAACCGCCTGAGTTTCGGCTGACGTATTTTCTTCGGCTGACGCTTGAATTTCAAGGGTAAACGCCGGCATAGCCGAAACGGCAACTGCCACGCACATAATAAGCGACAGCAGACGGTATTTAAGAGACGTCCTAATTAATTTTGTCATTTTTACGACCATTCCTTTCCGGGAAATGTGCCGGCTTTGACACAGTCTGAATTAATGTCAATAAAGCCCGAAAAGCACAAACTATTGTCCTTACGGTTCATCAGGTTAAAACCGTTTGAATCGCGTCAATTTCCTCCGAAACCCTTGACGCCACGTCGGATGCGGGCGTAAACAGGCTTCCGTATCTGAAAAACGCTATTCCGTCGTAGTTTTGGAGTTCCCTTACGGTGTTTATCTGCTTTTTCATCATTAAAGTCGATGACCATTCGTCGGTAGTTCCTATTTTATACGGCGCAAGTCCGTAGACAATTTTAACGCTCGGATTTGTAACCATATCGCTCCAGTCCTGAGACGTTTTATCAAAAGGCGACGAGCTTTCGTATCCGAAATACACCTGCGGAACTATATAATCAAGATATCCGCTTTCGGCGCACCATTTTTTAACGTCCGCAAACATAAACGCATAGTTGTTGCCGATATTTCCCTGAGGAGATACTCCGAACAAAACAGTCGGATTGATTGACTTAACAGTAGAATAGATATTTCTTACCATTTCGCTTATCGTATCAAGTCTCCACTGAGTAAGGTCGCTCGCTCCTGAGGCTTTAAATGCCGCCTCATCAAAATAGCTTTCGGTTGTGGGATAAAAATAATCGTCTATATGGATGCCGTCAACGTCATAGTTTGAAACTATTTCGGCGATTCCGTCGCAAATCAGTTTTCTGACCTCCGAATAAGCCGGACTCAGCCAATAATACGGGCTTCCGTCAACTTTTATTATATACGTTCCGTTTGTTGAAGAACTGTTATACCACTGCTTTACTCTATACAAATCGGGCATCGCCTGCATATCGGTTTCGTTGGCGGTTCTCATCGGATTTACCCACGCATGTATGGAAAGGCCTCTGCTGTGAGCCTCCTCAACCATTATCTGAAGAGGGTCATATCCGGGCGATACGCCAACTGTACCGGTACAGTTTTTTGACCACGCATAAAAGCTTGACTGATAATAGGCGTCGCCGAAAGCTCTGACATGAACATACACCGTGTTGCAGCCCAAAGCTCTTGTGTTATCAAATGCCTGAGCAATATTTACTCGAAACTGTTCCTCTGTTTTATTTTTCAAAAGGAGCGCCATGTCGTCAAACGAAAACCACATTCCCTTTTGCTCAGAATAGTTCAAGGCATTATAATATGAAGGAAAGAACATATCATTGCTGTCATCCTGAGTTTGCTGTGAGGTTGTGGTTTGCGCAGGGACTGTAGTAACGGGCGCGGCGGTTGTGGTTGTTGTCTCGGCAGCAGTAGTAGTCGCAGCAGTTGTAGTCACAACAGGCGTATCGCTCAGGTACTTAACATTTATATAGGTTTTATTTCCGTAATAAAACACCTGAACCCATCCGGAGCCGGTATCTCCGACTACCTCAACGCTTGTCCCCGTGCTGAGCGAACCCAAAATCTCAGAATCGGCATTCGGCTCTCGTCTGACGTTTACCGGGCTCATTACATACATGGTTTTTGAAACACTGACTATTGTAGTTGACGCAGAAGTTTCGGTTTGTGACTCTGTTTCGGAAATTACAGATGTTGTTGTTTGCAGCATAGTCTCAGCAGTGACTGACTGAGTCGTAGTTTGACTCTCAGACGGTTTAGGCTCAGTCACCGCAGCAGTAGTTGTTACGGTATCGGGCGGAAGTGTAAGTACATTTTCGTTGTTATCGGTTTTTTTTATCTCTGCGCAGGACGCAAGCAAAGCCGAAAAAACTCCGATTAAAATGAAAAGCCCGATTTTTTTCATGTCATAAGCTCCTTTTCGTTGACGGTCAGTGTTTTTACTTACTATAATTAAATACATTAAAAATTATAACACATCGCCGCATATCTTACAAGTGCATAAGGGCATATTTCACACAACTTTCAGCCGGAAATATATAGAAAAAACAGTCCGCATTTTTACTGCGAACTGTCTGTATCTTATTAAATGTGGGGTGGGTAATCGGATTCGAACCGATGGTCTTCAGTGCCACAAACTGACGCGTTAACCAACTACGCTATACCCACCATATGGCGCGCCTTACTGGACTCGAACCAGTGGCCTACTGCTTAGAAGGCAGTTGCTCTATCCAGCTGAGCTAAAGGCGCATAAAAATTGCACCATTATGGTGCAATCTGGAGCGGGTGATGGGAATCGAACCCACGCAACCAGCTTGGAAGGCTGGGATTCTACCGTTGAACTACACCCGCACAATATTAAGCAAAACTCACTGAAATAACATTTCTTTTGAGCTTACCCTTGAGCGACGAGATTTATTATATCACCTGATTTATGTTTTGTCAATACCTTTTTAAAAATATTTTATTTTAAACATCTCTGATTTAATTTATGTCTGTATATAAGAAATCCGGACGGCAAATTAATTGCCGCCCGAATTTTATTCATTGCAAATTGGTCAGTTTAGCTTAATGCTGCCATGTCCGCATTATACTGCTTAAGTGTCTCAAGCATAGGATCGGCATACTGAGCTTTGATTTCTGTCCATGTAGTCTGATACATTGAGCTTCTTCCTGCCTGATCGGCCATATTTGAATACTCTGCGTTGATTCCGCCTGAGAAATCAATGACAATATTTTCGATAGAAATTTCTGTAAATCTATCCATCATTTCAATCATTTCATCAGTCCAGCCGTTTTCTTTCTGCTGCTGAACTGTAATCTCACGAACAGCGTCAGTCATTGTTACGACTCTTTTACAAGATTCCCAAACTACTACACCCTCCGGATTTGGAGCGCCTGCACAGATGTGAACAGCGTCAAATCCGGTTGATGAATAATAGCTCTCGTCATCAGGATTGGTAAACTCAATGCCATGTCCACTCGTTTTGATAGATAAGTTCAGCGGGATCATCAAATCCGTATTCCTTAATGGTATTGCGGTTATAAATACATATCTAACCGACTGCTTTCAAAGCTGTCGTCAATACATAGTTCTTATCGCCGATAGCAAACTTATCGTTAAATTCTTTAGAATTAATATTCCTGCAAGTGTTTTCTTAATCTCATGGCACTAATTCTTTAAATCAATTATAATATTTGATTCGTCAGCCTAACGAAGCTAAAAGCTCGTTATGCTTAATTTAATTAAATACATTAACCTATCAGCCCAAAGCCGCCAGCTGTTCATTATACTGGTCGATCATTTCAAGCAGTCCGTCAGCACATGTAGACTTAAGCTCCGCCCATGTAGACTGCGGTTCTCCCATTGTTCCTCTTCTTGCCTGATCGGCTAAAGTAGCATACTCATTGGTGATACCGTTTGTAACGTCAATAACAATATTCTCGGTTGAAATTTCATTGATACGAATAAACATATCTATCATTTCTTCGGTCCAGCCCTGTTCTCTGCGCTGATCATATCCTATCTGCTTAACTTCATCGGACATATATGCTATTCTGTCACAGCTTTGATATACAGCTACTCCCTCGGGATTAGGTGCTCCTTCGCAGATATGAACGCCGGCAAATCCGGTTCTTGAATAATATGTCTCATCATCAGGGTTACGAGGCATCGGAACGAACATCTGTCCGTCAGAGTCAGGATCGACCGCATATGCGCCTACAGGCCAGAAGAGCGTCTGACCAGATTCAATTCCAGCATTCTCCAAAACTACCCAGCCATATGCCCATCTCGGATATACTACTCCGTTCTTGGCAAGGTCATACATGAAATTAGCAACCTTTTCAAGTCTTACATCATTTATGTTGCATACAACTTTACCGTCAACAATCTCGGTAATAGGAACTCCTGCAGAACCCATCAGCGCGTCCTCAAAGAACCATCCGTCAATTGCATAGCGTTCTTCTTCAGGGTTTGTAAATTCTACGCACATGTCCTCAAATACATCCCATGTCCATGCGTTCTGATAAAACAGCTCAGCCGGATCGTCAAAGCCATACTCTTCGATTGTGTTGCGGTTGTAGATACATACATATCCGCCTTCGGTAGCCGCTGTCGCGATAGCGTAATGTTTATCGCCTATTGCGAATTTATCATTCAGTTCTTTTACGTCTTTCCAAAGGTCAGCGTCAAAATCAATATAATCATCAACCGGCTGATACATTCCCGTTACCGCTCCTGTCGGGAATGTTTCAGGATATGCCTGTGTAAAGTCAGGCGAGTTGCCGCCGAGTATCAGGTTTGCAAGCTGTGTGGCGTGTCCGTCCCACGTAGTCTGAATATACTCGATATTGCCTCCGAATTTTTCAGTAAACATTACATACTGAGTCGGAATTGTTTCCGCATCAGCAGCAGGATTGATATCCCAGTAGCAGCACCACTTGATAGTCTTGTTTTCAAGAGTCATTTCATCAAGCACTGACGCCGCATCCATAACTGTGTTGTGGTCTTCGGACGAAAGTGTTGCCGTAACCTTGGCTTCATCTTCTGACGGTCCGCACGCCGCAAGAGACGCAATCATTGAACAAGCCAGTACTCCGGTGAATAATTTTTTTGCTTTCATGGTTAGTTACTGTTCCTTTCAGTTATAAGTTAATTAAATACATTAACCTATCAGCCCAAAGCCGCAAGCTGATCATTATACTGGTCTATCATTTCAAGCATTCCGTCCGCGCACTGAGCCTTAAGCTCTGCCCATGTTGAAGGCTGTTCAGCCATTGTTCCTCTTCTTGCCTGATCAGCCAAAGTCATATACTCACTGGTGATACCGCCTGTAGCGTCAATAACAATATTCTCGGTTGAAAGTTCATTGATGCGGATAAACATGTCTATCTGCTCATCTGTCCAGCCAAGCTCTCTGCGCTGATCATATCCTATCTGCTTAACTTCATCGGACATATATGCTATTCTGTCACAGCTTTGATATACAGCTACTCCCTCGGGATTAGGTGCTCCTTCGCAGATGTGAACGCCGGCAAATCCGGTTTTAGCGTAATATGTCTCGTCATCAGGGTCACGAGGCATCGGAACGAACATCTGTCCGTCCGCTGTAGGATCAAAAGCATATACACCGGTCGGCAGGAAAAGTGTCTGTCCGGCATTTATTCCGGCGTTGTCAAGTGTAACCCAGCCATTTGCCCATCTCGGATATACTACTCCGTTCTTGGCAAGGTCATACATGAACGTTGCAACCTTTTCAAGCTTCGGATCATTTATGTTGCATACAACCTCGCCGTTAATAACCTCAGTCATTGGTACTCCAACGGTGTCCATAAGAGCCTCTTCAAATGCCCATCCGTCGATTGCATAGCGCTCCTCATCAGGGTTGGTGAACTCAAGGCACATGTCCTCAAATACATCCCATGTCCATGCGTTCTGATAAAACAGCTCAGCCGGATCGTCAAAGCCATACTCTTCGATTGTGTTGCGGTTGTAAATACATACAAATCCGCCTTCGGTAGCCGCTGTCGCGATAGCGTAATGTTTATCACCTATTGCGAATTTATCATTCAGTTCTTTTACGTCTTTCCAAAGGTCAGAGTCAAAATCAATATAATCATCAACCGGCTGGAACATTCCCGTTACCGCTCCTTTAGGGAATGTGTCGGAATATGCCTGTGTAAAATCAGGCGAGTTGCCGCCGAGTATCAGGTTTGCTAACTGTGTTAGATATCCGTCCCACGGAGACTGAATATACTCGATATTGCCTCCGAATTTTTCAGTAAACATTACATACTGAGACGGGATTGTTTCAGCATCAGGCGCAGGATTGATATCCCAGAAGCAAAACCATTTGATAGTTTTGTTTTCAAGGGTCATATCATCAAGCACTGATGACGCATCCATAACTGTGTTTTGATCTTCGGACGAAAGTGTCGCCGTAACCTTGGCTTTATCTTCTGACGGTCCGCACGCCGCAAGAGACGCAATCATTGAACAAGCCAGTACTCCGGTGATTAATTTTTTTGCTTTCATGGTTAGTCACTGTTCCTTTCAATATAAAATTTTATGTCCAAATCACATAATTTATATATTTATTTTAACTCTATTTTGATTTTTATTCTTCTGATATATTGATATTGAAATTCATTTAACGTTATGTATTTTAGTGCATAATATTACCTATAAGGACAATCATCGCACATAATGATTTATGAGAATTAAATATATATACTGTTTATTATAAATATAGTCATATAGCCTATTATTTATTAGCGCGCAAATCATACTATGAAAAAATTAAATGGCATAAATATAAGATAATGTTATGTTTTTGCACTAAAAAATATATCACATTGTGCAAAAATATCATCTTGCTCAATGTGATATATTTTTAAAGACCGTTTCACCTTTTACTATATTGTACTATTTTGAACGACAAAAAACTATACTGCTCTTAATTTGTGGAAAACTTTGCGTCCTAAAATGGAGTGTCAGAGTTTTAGTATTTCCTAACAAAGTTATCTTTTTCTATTCTTCTGTATCTGATACTCCGAATTTAGAATGTATGCTCCAGTTTCCTCTATCTGTAAGGAATACGGCGTTGTTTTCACATAAGTATATCGTTCTTTTTAGAAAACTTTTATGACCTCATATTGCCTTTTATCCAAGATTGAAAGGATCAATCCGCATGATAAGACATTATGAGGTCATTTAAACGACGCAGTCAAGTTCGGTCAAATTTCCGCCTTAACATTACCGATTCTATTAATATTTTTCCTTGCTTAATATTCAAAAATAAGATTTAATTATTCTTAAATATATGATTACATGTGTTTTAATTTATTATTTTTGCATTATCTTAGCACTCCGCAAGGTGCTTATAATCGTGAGACTTAAACTCTGTTTCGTATTTATCGCTGTGGAACCAGCAAAAACCGTCACGCGAGCAAAAAGTAACAATCCGTCTTGACTGCGCAGGAGCTGAAATGATGAGAGGAAAGCTCGGAGGAACTCATGTTGAAACCGAAAAGCCAGGATATACGGGAATGGGTTACGTTACAGGCTTTACAGGCTCGTTTTTCGGCGTTACTGTTATGGCTCAGAGCTGCGTTGAAAGAAAGGCTCGTTTGAAAATCCGCTATTGCAGCCCTGACGGAGACGTTAAAAAGAAAATTCTTGTAAACGATGTTCAGCTTTGCCCTCCTGGAGTTGCTCCTGACACCTATGACAAGCTTTTCACTATTCCTAAGTCCGAGGACTGGGCAGTTTTCGATGTGGGTCTTATCGACCTTAAAGTCGGCGAAAACTACATCCGTTTCTATAACGGCTGGGGCGGCGATAACATTCTTGTTGACTGCATTGAGCTTGAACAGGCTGACTGAATTTTGCGGTCAAAAAATTAAAAGCGCATGGCTTTAAACCATGCGCTTTTTAATGTACTGATTGATTTAAACAATCAATTACTTTCTCTTAGAAGCTACTACTGCAGCGCCTGCTACTGCAAGTCCTGCGAGTGCAACTACTGCTGTTGCGCCTGTCTCAGGAGCAGGTGTTGTGTCTGTAGTTGTATCTGTAGTTGTATCTGTTGTTGTGTCTGTTGTAGTATCTGTAGTTGTGTCTGTTGTGCCGTCAACTGTAGGAGTTGAAACCGCTGAAGGATCACCAATTGTAGCTACTACATTGCCTGCATCATCAAGGAATGAAATACAATCCATGATCAATGAACCGCTGTTGTTGTGACCAACGCTGATTGCCCAATCATCAGTATAAGCAAAATCAACAGTCTGGGAAACAACGTCACCGCTAGCTACATAAATAGCTGTGTCTCCGGAATATGTATTTTCCTTGCCTGAAAGAAGAACAATAATCTCATTGTTCATTTCGATTCCGAAGTATGCCCAAGCATATCCGTCATCAATGATTGTGAAATCAAACTTTACCTTTGTTGCTGTTGAAGCATCACCGCTGGTAATATCTGCGTTCGTATAAGTCATATCAATATTCTCAAACGCCGCAAAAGAAGATACCATCATAGCTGATACTGCAACTGCTGTCGCTGCTACTGCAGCAAGAATTTTTTTGAGTTTCATAAAAAGCCTCCAATTTTTTTATTGCACTGACATTATATCATACACCAACGCGAATTGCTATATTATTTTTGCACAAATATATTCTTGAATTATGTACAAAACATACAAGCCGAAACATGTTTTGTTCCGGCTCGCAGTCCAAAATTGTTAAAAATTACTTTCTCTTAGAAGCTACTACTGCAGCGCCTGCTACTGCAAGTCCTGCGAGTGCAACTACTGCTGTTGCACCTGTCTCAGGTGCAGGTGTTGTTTCAGTTGTGCCTGCGTCAGTTTCAGTAGTTGTCTCGCCGGCTGTTTCTTCTTTGAGCGCAGCAGCTCCGGTTTCGGAAACTGTGATTGTTACGCTGACGCTCTGCAAAGGCATATCTACAAATTTTCCGCCAACAAACTGATCTGTATGAGTGCTTGCGGCATTCCATGTATTAACAAAGCAAACGTCTACATATCCGCCGTCAACAACTGCTGCAAACTGATTTGTGTCAAGCGCAACCTCAGTATCGTTTACTTTAAATGAATCAATTGTAAATACCATGTCTTTTAATGAATCAGGAACCGGTGCGGGTGTGTCGTCACCGATTTCCTTCAAGTATATTGAGCCGATAGCAGGATCTTCGCCCTCACACTGAGCGGTAAATGTATATGTGCCGCTGCCTGTGATAGCAACGTCCTCACTGTAATACTTTGAGCCATCGCCGGACAATAAAATTATCAGTTTGATAGTAGTTGAGTCTTCTGCAAACGCTGCTGTAGCCATTGACGATACTGCTATGATTGACGCTGCCGCTGCCGCGAATAATTTTTTGAGTTTCATGATTTTCCCTCCGATTTTTAAGCTGTTAAACTATTTTGATGTTTCTAGTATACCAATAATTCTCCATTATTTCAACAACAATTGTGCACAAATAATGGAATGGTTTTATGTGCAAATTAGCAAAGCCCGCATGTGATTTACATACGGGCTTTTGCATTTTTGATTTTATAATTCTTTATCTTCTCTTAGAAGCTACTGCCGCAGCGCCTGCTACTGCAAGTCCTGCAAGTGCAACTACTGCTGTTGCGCCTGTCTCAGGAGCAGGTGTTGTATCTGTATCTGTGTCCGGAGTTGTTGTAGGAACGTCTACAGATGTGCCGCCCTCCAATGTTGTGCCGTCGTTAAGAGTAATTGAATCTACCTGCATATATGCTTCGTCAGGAGTTTCTGCCCAGCCGGTAGCAATTACTTCAATTGTTGATCCTGCAGCTACAGGAACTACTACTTGTCCTACGCCTGCTGAATCAGCTACTGTACATTCGCCGTAAGGAATTGTAGTTTCGTTATAGCTGACGTCGAAAGTTACGCCTGCGCCGATATAGCCGTAGTATGTAGACTCACCGTTTGTTGTAACGGCAATTACTGCCTGGCACCAGTCGTTCCAGTTAGCCGTAGGATTTGTTGTTATGCCGCTCAAAGCTATTGTTGCCTCTGTTGCCGTTGAGTCAGCAGGAACAGAAATTGAATAAGAAGTGCCGTAAGAAACGCCTACAGACGCTGCAAAAGCCGATACTGCCATTGCTGATACCGCAACAGCTGCCGCTGCAACTGCAGCCAAAACTTTTTTGATATTCATAATATCTCCTCCATTTACTTGACAGCAAGCCTGTCAATTTATTGCGTTTCATATTATACCATACTATCAATTAAATTTCTACACTAATTTTGCACAAATTATTAAATGCTTTTTTGTGAGTTTTTGACACCTGCTCATTTCTTTATTCTTCTGTATTTTCATCGTAATATCATTACATTAATATTGCGCAAATATTGCACAAATCTGTTTGCTGTTTTTCCAGAATAACTGCACAAATCGAAATTGTTTTTTATTTAAAATAAAATTTACACATTCTGATAACTTTAATTAAAATTTTTTAACTCACATGCTGCGTCTTTGATAGGATACTTAATTATTAATATAAAATATCGCTCTTTTTGTATATCTGATTTTGGAAAATCTGTATTTTCTCCGGTTATGAGATTATTATGATTTATTTGTCTTAAATACTCCATAATACATAAACAGTTTATGTCATTCCTCTCATATTCACATTTTCCGACATAACCGCATAATGTATCTTGTACGGAAACAAGAGACGCATCTAAAACGTCGCTCTTACTTTCTTTCCGGCAAAATTTTATGACATAAAGGAGGAGTTGTTTTGTTTTGCAATGACAATCAGGACGATACTTCATTCAAATGTGAACCGATTACAGGAGAGTTTCCGGAGCATACCCCGGTAGCAATGGCATATGTCCCTTTTCAAAGCTGGGAAAAGCCTTATGACGGCTCTCTGGCATTATCACGCGGAACTATTTTTCCTTCGCTTGACAAACCGTTTATCGGTGAACCTGTCTGACTCGAGGTACTGCTTATGACACCTGAAAAAGATTCTTTGCTCAAGAAAGTTCAAATGTACTGTTTTCTATGTCTTGATGCCGGACTGTATCTGAACAGCCACCCGACCTGCTCAAAAGGCATTGAATATTTTAACAAGTGCAAAAAACTAAAAGACGAGGCAATAAAAGAATACGAGGCAAAATGCGGACCGCTTACCGCTTTGTCGTCCAGCCCGACAGATAGATGGACGTGGATAGACGAACCGTGGCCATGGGAAAGAGGTGACAATTAATGTGGCAATATGATAAAAAACTTCAGTATCCTGTTAACATTAAAAACTCAAATCCTCAGCTCGCAAAAGTTATCATTTCACAGTTGGGCGGTCCTGACGGAGAGCTCGGCGCGGCTCTCAGATACCTTTGTCAGCGCTACGCAGCTGTTTGTCCGCAAAGCAAGGCAATCCTTAACGATATCGGCACAGAAGAGCTTGGTCATCTTGAAATGATATCTGCCATAGTTTACCAGCTCACAAGAAACCTTACTCCAAAGCAAATTCTGGAAAGCGGTTTTGCGGATTACTATGTTGATCACACGACGGGAGTTTACCCGGTTGCCGCAACCGGAGTTCCTTTCTCGGCGGCAACCATTCAGTCAACAGGTGATCCACTCGCCGACCTTACTGAGGACTTAGCGGCAGAACAGAAGGCAAGGGTCACCTATGACAACATTCTGAGGCTGGTAGACGACCCTGACGTGCGCGACCCGATAAAATTCCTGAGAGCTCGTGAAATAGTTCATTTCCAGCGCTTCGGTGAAGCAAAACAATCAAGGTGGAATGTAAAAGCGGAGCTGCTGACAAAATCAAACAGAGATAGGTATGCGTGCATTATATATAATGGCATTCTGTAAAAATTAGATTGGCAATATTCAATCAATGGTTGGATACTCTACAATTTATAAGGTTTGTAAAGT
>CALWZA010000007.1 GCA_944385905.1 uncultured Clostridia bacterium | reverse complement strand
ATAAGGCATTTTATTAACATCATTATTAATATGATTATTAATATAATGCGATAGTATGCACTTTGAGTATATCATAAGTAGGCGTATAATCAAAGGGTCAATTTACACAATTATTATATAAAATAATAGTAATATTGAACAATTTAATTTTAACAGGACTGCAAAATCTGATAAATAAAAAGCAGCATAAAAAAACAGCTCCGCATATTAAATGGGAGCTGTAAAGTCAGTTATTCACCGAGCCTGAGCATTTCATCGATAGGTTTTTTAGCAGCGGCGATTGTTTCATCAGAAAGGATAATTTCTTCACCAGAAGCGTTTTTAACAATATCGTAAACGTCAGCAAGGGTAGTGAGCTTCATGTTGTGGCATACGCAGTCTTTGGAAAGGGGGTAAAACTGCTTTTCGGGATGAGCGAATTTAAGGTGTTCGACAATGCTGTTTTCTGTACCGATAATAAATTCAGAGGCGTCACTCTGAGCGGCAAATTTCATAATTCCTGTAGTGCTTCCGGCATAGTCGGCTTTTGCTGTTACTTCCGGAAGACATTCAGGGTGAACAAGAACCAGTGCGTTGGGGTGCAGAGCCTTAACTCGTTCAACCTCTCTGAGTGATATCCTAAGGTGTGTCGGACAGCCGCCGCTTATAAGTTTAAAATTTTTATCCGGAAGCTGGTCTCTGCACCATGCGCCGAGATTTGAGTCCGGAATAAAAAGTATATTCTTGTTTTCAATCCTGCTGACTATCTTAACTGCGGAAGATGATGTAACGCAGACATCGCAAAGGGTTTTTGTGTCAGCGGTTGTGTTTATATAAGCAACTACAGTGTAGTCCGGGTACATAGTTTTAAGCTGAGAGAGAATATCCTTGTCAATCTGGTCGGCCATAGGGCATCCGGCGTCAGGGCTTGAAATATAAACATTTTTTTGAGGAGAAAGAATTTTAACGGTTTCCGCCATGAATCTAACGCCGCACATAAGAACATTCTGCTGAGAAGCCGAAGCGGCTTTTCTGCTCAGTTCAAACGAGTCGCCGATAAAATCAGCTACGTCCCATATATCTTGGCTTTGATAAGCGTGAGCAAGTATACAGAAGTCTTTTTCTTTTTTCAGCCTGATGATTTCATCCTGCATTTGCCTGACAGTCATCAAAAACAGTCCTTTCATAATAAAATAAACTAAATCAATTTAGAGACATAATGAGCCTTGTCTTTTTCAAAGCCGCCATAATTATAGGAATCAGAATAATTTGAACAGTTATACCGATAATTCCTGTTGTAATGTTGTTCCAAAGAGTAAACAAAAAGCCTTTCTCAGACAAAGCCAAAAGATTAATATTGCTTGCAATAAAGGAGTAAACAAGTCTGCCGGCAAGCATAGCGCAAATAAGCGAAATAAAGACAGAAGCAAGAAACGGCAGTTTTTTAGAAAGAATGATAAATAACAAGCCGCTTATGAATCCATATATACAAAGCTCAAGAGTCATGCCGAGAGCCATATTTGGCATAGGCTTGCCGTTAATCATTAATGCCAAAATAGGCGATAAAAGCCCGACCATAGCCCCGTATTCATAGCCGCATATCAGACCGCACAGAAGAACGGGCAGATGCATTGGAAGAATTCTTTGCCCCAAAACGGGGTCTGCCAAAAAAAGGCGGGGAAGTACAATAGCAATAGTGAGAAACATTGCGGACATAACAAGCTTTCTTATATCAGTTCTCTTCATTATTATTTTCATTCCTTTTCATAAAATTCGGGCAGCTGTGAAAGTTTCCGCAGTTATCGCAGCTCTTACCGCAGCCTATACATCGTCCTGACTTTTTTGCTTTAATAATGTGCCTCAGAGCAAAAAAAGCCATAAAGATTAGAACACACAGGATTATCCAGTCAAAGGAATTCATAATCAGTCACCTTGTCAAATGATAACCGACCCAATAAGATGGACGGCAAAAGCGCATACCCATGCGATAAAGCACTGGAACACAGCGACAGAAAAAGCTTTCAGTGAAGATTTAAACTCTGAGCGCAGAGCGGCGATAGCTGCGATACACGGTGTGTAAAGCAGAGAGAACACCAAAAAAGTTACTGCTGAAAGCGGTGTGAAAAGAGATGGTAAAACCTGTGAAAGTCCAGATGTGTTTGTCTGCAAAAGAACAGAAAGGGTAGAAACTACAGCCTCTTTAGCGGAAATGCCGGTTATAAGAGCCGTTGAAATACGCCAGTCGCCCAGTCCGAGAGGAGCTAAAACAGGAGAAATCAGACGTCCTATAGAAGCAAGGAGACTCATCGAGCTGTCTGCGACAACATTAAAACGAGTGTCGAAGGTACGGAGGAACCAAATAACTATAGAAGCTATGAAAATAACTGTAAAAGCTCTTTCTATAAAGTCTCTTGCCTTTTCCCACATAAGCAAAATGACGCTTTTTAACGAAGGCATGCGGTAATTCGGAAGCTCCATAACAAACGGAACAGGATTGCCTTTAAATTTTGTTTTATTTAAAATAAGGGCGCATAAAACACCGACAGCCATACCGGTGAAATAAAGACCTCCCATGACCAGAGCCGCATACTTCGGGAAAAACGCGGCGGAAAAGACAGCATATATGGGGATTTTTGCCGAACAGCTCATAAACGGTGTCAAAACTATAGTCATTTTTCTGTCTCGCTCTGAGGACAGAGTGCGTGTAGCCATGATAGCAGGAACCGAACATCCGAATCCTATCAGCATAGGGACAAAGCTTCTGCCTGACAGTCCGATTTTTCTTAGAAGCTTATCCATAACGAAAGCAACTCTAGCCATATAACCGCTGTCTTCCAGCATTGAAAGGAAGAAAAACAAAACAACTATCAGCGGTAAAAAGCTTAAAACACTTCCGACTCCGGCAAAAACGCCGTCAATTATTAAGCTATGTACAACAGGGTTAATGCCGTAATTGGACAATCCGCTGTCAACCGCGGCTGTAAGCTTGTCAATACCCATCATCAGCAAATCCGAAAGACCTGAGCCTATAACCCCGAAAGTAAGCCAAAATACAGCGAGCATAATAACAATAAATAACGGTATACCGAAATACTTGTGAGTGAGAATGTTGTCAATTTTCATACTTCGCAGATGTTCCTTGCTTTCACTGCACTTGACAACTGTTTTTCGGCAAATATCTTCAATGAAAGTATAGCGCATGTCAGCCAAAGCGGCATTTCTGTCAAGACCTACTTCGGATTCCATTTCCTTTACTGAGTGCTCGAGCATTTCCTTTTCGTTTTCGTTGATGTTCAGCTTTTCAACTATTGCCTTATCTCCTTCAATTGCCTTAACAGCGGCAAATCTTGCTGAGATTCCGGCCGCTTCGGCATGATCCTCGATAAGGTGCGAAACGGCGTGAATACAGCGGTGAACTGCGCCGCTGCAAAAGTCGATCTTTGTCGGCTTGACTTTATTCTTTGCGGTCGAATAAAGAACCTCAATCAGCTCATCAATACCCTCGTTTTTAGCCGCACTGATAGGAAGAACCGGGATTCCTAACAGAGCTGAAAGCTCATTAACGTTAATAGTTCCGCCGTTGTTTCTTACCTCGTCCATCATATTAAGAGCCAGAACCATAGGCAGACCAAGCTCCAAAAGCTGAAGAGTAAGATAAAGGTTGCGCTCAATATTTGTCGCGTCGGCAATGTTGATGATAGCGTCGGGCTTTCCGTTTATCAAAAAATCCCTGGTCACAATTTCTTCGTTTGAATAAGGCCTAATCGAATAAATACCGGGAAGGTCAACGACTGTGCAGCCTTTTAAGTTGCGGATTTCGCCGCTTTTTGAGTCAACAGTGACGCCGGGAAAGTTTCCGACGTGCTGATTTGATCCGGTCAGTTGATTAAAAAGCGTAGTTTTTCCGCAGTTTTGATTTCCTAAAAGAGCAAACACCATAATTATCACCATACCTTTAACTCTATTTGAGACGGTTTCGGCAAAGCCGAAATTGCAGCCATCGCATACGGCTGCAAAGGCTCAAACAGCATGTGTGAAAAAGAATTTTTCACACTATCTCACCTTTAACTCTATTTGAGACGGTTTCGGCAAAGCCGAAATCGCAGCCATCGCATACGGCTGCAAAGGCTCAAATAGCATGTGTGAAAAAGAATTTTTCACACTAGCTACGATAAAAATTAATAAACAGAGACTTCAATTTTTTTTGCGTCCTCAAGCCGCAGTGTAAGCTCATATCCGCGGAGAGAAATTTCAATCGGGTCGCCCATCGGAGCAATGCGCCGAACCGAAACGGAAGTCTTGGGGATAAGTCCCATATCAAGCAGATGACATCGAAGACTTTCTTCTCCGCCGACTGAAATGATTTTAGCCTGCTGACCGATTTTAAGTTTGTCTAAAGTCATAAAAGTGCTCCCTTGTGCTAATATAAATTTATTTAACCGCCTCGAACCCCTTTTTGATATCTTCAATTATATCGTCAACATTTTCAAGACCGACCGAGAAGCGTATCAATCCTCCGTCAATTCCTGCCGCGGCAAGCTGCTCGTCAGTAAGCTGTCTGTGAGTAGCCGAAGCCGGGTGAAGAACACAGGTGCGAATATCCGCAACATGGACCTCATTGGAAGCAAGCTCAAGACTGTCCATAAACTTAACAGCGTTCTTTCTTCCTCCCTTGATTGAGAACGAAATCACACCGCTGGCTCCCTTCGGAAGATATTTTTGAGCGAGCTTGTGATACTTGTCGTTTTCAAGACCGGGGTAGGAAACAAATTCAGCCATACCTGATTCCTCAATGAATTTTGCTACCTTTATCGCGTTTTCACAGTACCTCTGCATTCTTACAGCAAGGGTTTCAAGACCGAGATTAAGAAGGAAAGAGCTGTTAGCCGCAGGGTAGCAGCCGAAATCTCTCATAAGCTGCATTCTCGCTTTAACTATATATGGAGCGAATGCGTATTTTTCGGTATATACTGTGCCGTGATAGCTCTCGTCGGGCTCTGTCATGCAGGGAAACTTGCCGCTGGTCCAGTCAAATTTTCCCGAATCGACAATAACGCCGCCTACCTGAACCGCGTGACCGTCCATGTATTTGCTTGTGGAGTGAATTACAATGTCAGCGCCCCATTCAATCGGACGGCAGAGATAAGGAGTCGCGAAGGTGTTGTCAACAATAAGAGGCACGCCGTTTTCATGAGCTATTTTCGCCCATTTCTCGATATCGAAAACAGTCAGAGCGGGGTTTGCTATGGTCTCGCCGAAAACAGCCTTTGTGTTTGGCTTGAAAGCGGAGCGAATTTCCTCTTCAGAAGCATCCGGCTCAAGGAATACGCACTCGATTCCGAGCTTTTTAAGAGTTACCGCAAAAAGGTTTATTGTTCCTCCGTAAATTGAAGCGGATGAAATAAAGCTGTCTCCCGTCTCACAAATATTGAGAATAGAGCAAAGCGAAGCAGCCTGACCGCTCGATGTGCACATAGCAGCGACACCGCCCTCGAGAGCCGCGATTTTCTTTTCGACAGCGTCGGTAGTCGGATTTTCAAATCTCGAGTAAATCAGGCTTTTTGTTGGGTCGTCAAAAACTGCTGCGACATCGTCGGTGGAGTCATATACATAAGTCGTGCTCTGAACAATAGGCATAACTCTCGGCTCGCCGTTTTTCGGTTTATATCCTTCGTGAAGGCATTGTGTTTCAAATTTCATAATTTATTTCCTTTCTGTCAAACATTAAGTTCTACTTTTTCTTTTCCGACATTGTTAGCGTCTAAAACAGGCTTTACGCAGTTTTCAATAAATTCATCAACCTGCTCGGCACTTCTTCCCGTAAAGTTTTCGGGCTTCATGACGGCGTCCATTTCTTCTTTAGAAATCATAAACATCGGGTCATTGAGAATAAGCTCGCAGAGATTGTTGTCAAGACCTTCGTCTTTAACTCTTTTGCCTGCAAGCATTGAGTATTCTCTGATTTTTTCATGAAGTTCCTGCCTGTCGCCGCCTTTTTTAACAGCGTCCATCATGATGTTTTCGGTAGCCATGAACGGAAGCTCAGCCATAACTCTTTTTCTTATGATTTTCTCATGAACGACAAGACCGTCTGTAACATTCAACATGATGTTGAGTATAGCGTCAATTCCGAGGAAAGCCTCAGCGACAGAAATTCTCTTGTTTGCGGAGTCGTCAAGGGTTCTTTCAAACCACTGAGTTCCGGCTGTAAATGACGGATTTAGAGTGTCAACCATGACGTAGCGGGCAAGTGAGGTGATTCTCTCGCATCTCATAGGATTTCGCTTATACGCCATAGCCGAAGAGCCTATCTGATTTTTCTCAAACGGCTCTTCAATTTCCTTAAAGCTTTGAAGGATTCTGATATCGTTTGAAAATTTCATAGCTGACTGAGCGATGCCGCCGAGAGTCGAGACTATCGCGCTGTCGATTTTTCTCGAATAAGTCTGACCTGAAACGGGTACAACTCCGTCAAAGCCCATTTCCTCGGAAATCATACGTTCAAGTTCTTTGATTTTAGACGAATCGCCGTTGAAAAGTTCCATAAACGAAGCTTGAGTGCCTGTCGTGCCTTTTGAGCCCAAAAGCTTAAGATTTTGAAGTCTAAAGTCGATTTCCTGCAAATCGTAAAGCAGTTCGTTGCACCAGAGCGTAGCTCTTTTTCCGACTGTGGTAAGCTGAGCAGGCTGTAAGTGGGTGTATGCGAGCGCGGGCATGGACTTATATTTTTCAGCGAAGTCTGCAAGCTGACTTATAACGCCGATAAGCTTTCTCTTGACAATTTTAAGGGCGTCTCGCATTATGATGATGTCAGTATTGTCGCCGACATAACAGGACGTAGCGCCTAAATGAATAATACCTTTGGCGTTCGGGCAAACCTGACCGTATGCATAAACATGGGACATAACGTCGTGCCTTACAAGCTTTTCTCTTTCTTCAGCGACTTTGTAGTCGATATTATTTACATTTGCCTCAAGTTCGTCAACTTGCTGCTGCGTCACAGGTAATCCGAGCTTCATTTCCGCTCTTGCCAAAGCGACCCAAAGTTTTCTCCATGTAGTAAATTTCTTATTAGCGGAAAAAACATACTGCATTTCTTTGCTGGCGTATCTTGTACAAAAAGGACTTTCATAGGTATTATAATCAGCCATAAGTAATAACCTCTTTCACATAAATGCATTTCAAATAATTATAGCATATATTTTTAATCAGAGCAATAGCGGTGAGAAAAAAAACATTAAAAACTTAAAAGCATTAACACCGGTAAACATACGCTTAAAAATCGGACTTAACTGTTGTATTATAAAAAAACAAACGGTACGGCAATCATGCCGTACCGTTAAAAATCGTCATAAAAACATCTCTGTCCCTGGCTTGTAAGATTAAAGCTCAGCGAAGTACTTAATTGTTCTTACCATCTGAGATGTGTATGAATTTTCATTGTCATACCAAGAAACAACCTGTACCTGATATGTGTCATCGTCAATCTTTGAAACCATCGTCTGAGTAGCGTCAAAGAGTGAGCCGTATCTCATGCCGATTACGTCGGAAGAAACGATCTGATCCTCGTTGTAACCGAAGGACTCTGAAGCAGCAGCTTTCATGGCGGCGTTGATTCCTTCTTTAGTAATGTCCTTACCCTTTACAACAGCTGTGAGGATTGTTGTAGAACCTGTAGGAACAGGAACTCTCTGAGCTGAACCGATGAGCTTTCCGTTGAGCTCAGGAATAACAAGACCGATAGCCTTAGCAGCTCCTGTAGAGTTAGGAACGATGTTTGCAGCGCCTGCTCTTGCTCTTCTGAGGTCGCCCTTTCTGTGAGGACCGTCAAGAATCATCTGGTCGCCTGTATAGGCATGGATAGTGCTCATGATACCGCTCTGTATAGGAGCATAGTCATTAAGAGCCTTAGCCATGGGTGCGAGGCAGTTTGTTGTGCATGAAGCAGCAGAAATGATAGCGTCGTCCTTTGTGAGAGTCTTTTCGTTTACTGAATATACAATAGTCTTGAGGTCGTTTCCGGCAGGTGCAGAAATAACAACCTTTTTAGCGCCGGCGTCAATATGAGCCTGTGACTTTTCCTTTGAGCAGTAGAAACCTGTGCACTCCAGAACAACGTCAACGCCGATTTCACCCCAAGGGAGCTCGTTAGCCTTAGCCATAGCGTAAATTTTAAGAGTCTTGCCGTCAACAGTAATGGTTCCTGCTTCATCGTCAGCAGTTACTGTATGAAGATTTTCCCCGATCTTTCCGCAGTAACCTCCCTGAGCTGTATCATACTTGAGAAGCTGTGCAAGCATTGAAGGCTTTGTAAGGTCGTTTATAGCTACTACCTCATATCCTTCTGCGCCGAACATCTGTCTGAAAGCAAGACGACCGATACGTCCGAAACCGTTAATTGCAACTTTAACTGCCATAATTATGAACCTCCTAAATTATTTCTTTTATTAGTTTACACTAAACAGAAAAATTTTGCAAGCATTTTGACAAAAAAATATCTATCTTTTCAATTTCATTTTCTGTTTATTATACACAAAATACTGCGTTTATGCGCTTGTGATAATATAAATTTATAAAAAAACGGGGTTTACAGCTTAATCAGGCTGTGATATAATAAAATATGAAAAGATATTAGATATGAGGATGATAAAAATGCAGTCCGAAAAACTAAATATGCTGATAAATATTTATAAAAATTCAGGAAGAGATACTGCGATTACGGATTCTGAGTTCAGATTAATTTGGTCTAACAGCCCTGAGAAATTTTTAAAAATAAGCCTGAAAAAGCTGGGCGCTGAATACCGTGAGACAAATAAAAACAACATACTTGTAGATTTAAGCGGACTTTTTGTAATGGCGGAGATTTTGCCGGCTGATTCCGCTCATGGAACAGACGGATATATAATAGAGCTTAACTGCGACGCTGCGAATTCCGAATTTGAGCGTTTGTTTTCGGAGGATATGAAATTCATGTCGGTAGTCCGCAGGAGAGTGTCTGAAATAGTCCTTACATCGGAACTTGTCAGGCAAAAGCTGGAAGAGTCTGAAATGTACGACGTGTGCGAGACAATCGGCACACAGATACAAAGCTGCTATAAACTTCTGAACGCCGGTATAAACAAAGCCGAAAGAGACAAGTATCTTCTCGGAATGAAAACGGTTGAGACGTTTAATGCTTCAGAGCTTGTAAACGATGTTATGTCCACCTGCGTTTCGCTGATGCGTGATAAAAAAATAAAAATAACCTATTCGTGCGAAAGCGGCGTACGTATAACTTGCGACGAGGATAAGCTGATGTCGGTGCTTATGATTTTAATTGTCAACGCAGTTCAGAATATTGACCAGGAAAGCGGTGAGGTTAGCGTAAGGCTTACCTCAACAGACGAATACTGCGTATTGTCGGTTGAGGATAACGGCAAGGGACTTAACAGCGAGGTGCTTTCCGAATTTTTATCAAGCGAGAGTACTGATATATACGCTTATAACGGATTGGCTATAGTCAAAAGGTTTTGCAGAATGTTTGATTGCTGTCCGATTGTAAACTCAACTCCGGAAAAGGGAACAAGGATATCGCTGAGAATACCGCTTGAGAAGAAGCTGAATGCTGCGTCTTTAAAGAGCCGTTCATCGGAATATGTGGCAAACAGGTTTTCGCCGATATACATATATTTATCGCCGATAATAAATATTTATCCCTGAATCCGAGGCGGTTTCGTCTTGTTTCTTTTTGCAAAGCGGTATGGAGATTCTCCTTTGTATTTTCTGAAGGTTTTGATAAAATAGCTAAGGTCGTTGAAGCCGCAGGCAAAAGCAATTTCAGTAACCGAATCGTCGGTGTTTACAAGAAGCCGTGAGGCGTGTTCGACTCTGCAGTAATTTAAATACTGAACAGGGCTTTTGTGAGTCATCTCCTTAAAAAACGAACAAAAATATTTTCTGCTCATTCCTGCGGCGGCAGACATATCCTCGAGAGTTATCTGTCCGCTGTAGGATGTTTCTATAAGCTCGATTACTTTCTTTAGGCTTGTTATTTTTTTTCTGATGCGATTAACAGGAAAATATACAGAATTCTGCGTATTCGAACTGATTGAATTTCCAAGAAGCTGATATAAAAGTCCCTGAAATACAAGCTGGTAGCCATTATTCCGGCTTATAACCGTATCGAACATTTTATCTATAAGCGGCGCGCATTCGCCGCTTTTTTCATTGCCAAGATTTTCGACTATGACCAAATATCCGGACATGAGCTTGCTTATTAGGTTTTTGCAAATTTCATTTCCTTTCGAAAGCATGCTCATGTCAAAAACTAAGCACTCATATACGCATTCATCAGGACTTCCGCCGTGCAAAACACCGCTGTTGATAAACACGGTATCACCTTTTGAAAGCTCATATTCTTTTTCGTCAAGGCTGATATGAAAGTTTCCTGACAAAATTCTTATCATTTCACAGTCAACATGCCAGTGATAAGGCATTTGATACTGTGGGTGAGTTTTGTTCACATGATGAAATTCGACAGGAAAATCAGACGTTCCCCTTTGCTTAATTTCGTTAAATCCGAGCTGCTGCATATGATTGACCGCCTTTAAAAACTGAATATTGTCATACTTTTGTGATAGTATAACACAAGTAACCATATAAAATCAATAGTATAATAATTATAAGCAAATGTTGCGTTCAGTAATGCTTATAAAATATTTTGAAAAGGTGGTATTAATATGGCAGAAAAAAGAATTATCGGAGACTATCCGGTTATCGGTATCCGTCCGACCATTGACGGAAGAAGAGGCGTTTTAAACGTCAGAGAATCGCTTGAAGACCAGACTATGAATATGGCAAGGGCTGCCGCGAAGCTTTTTGAGGAAAATCTCAGATATTCAAACGGCGAACCCGTCAAAGTAGTTATTGCCGACACTACAATAGGACGTGTAGCAGAAACCGCTGCGTGTGCTGACAAGTTTAAAAAAGCTGGAGTTGACATTACCCTGACCGTTACACCTTGCTGGTGCTACGGCTCGGAGACAATGGATATGGATCCTATGACTATCAAGGGCGTTTGGGGCTTTAACGGAACGGAAAGGCCGGGCGCTGTTTACCTTGCCGCGGTTTTGGCCGCTCACGCACAGAAGGGACTTCCTGCTTTCGGAATTTACGGCCAAGACGTTCAGGACGCTACCGCTACCGATATACCTTATGACGTTAAGGAAAAGCTTTTGAGATTCGGGCGTGCCGCTGTTGCTGCTGCTACAATGCGAGGCAAGTCATACCTTCAGATCGGTTCGATTTGCATGGGTATAGCGGGCTCAATAATAAACAGCGAATTTTTCGAGGAATACCTCGGAATGAGAGTTGAGTCTGTTGACGAGGTTGAAATCATCAGGCGTATGACCGAGGGTATTTACGACGAAGCAGAGTTCAAAAAGGCTCTCGAATGGACTAAGAAAAACTGCCGTGAGGGATTTGATAAGAACCCAAAGGAGTTTCAGAAGTCACCCGAGCAGAAAGAAAAGGACTGGGAGTTTGTCGTTAAAATGATGTGCATCATCAAGGATTTGTTCAACGGCAATAAGAATCTTCCTAAGGGCTGCGAAGAGGAAATGGTCGGACACAACGCAATCGTAGGCGGCTTCCAGGGTCAGAGACAGTGGACAGACTTTTATCCCAACGCGGACTTTGCAGAGTCGATGCTCAACTCGTCATTTGACTGGAACGGAGCAAGAGAACCGTATGTTCTTGCGACGGAGAATGATACGCTCAACGCGACAAGCATGATGTTTGCCAAGCTTTTAACAGGCAGAGCTCAGATGTTTGCCGATGTTCGTACATACTGGAGTCCTGAAGCTGTTAAGAAAGCTACAGGCTATGAACTTGAGGGCAAGGCTAAGGAAGCTCAGGGCTTTATTCACTTAATCAATTCAGGCGCCTGCTGTATCGACGCCTGCGGCGAGGTTAAGGATGAAAACGGAAACGGAGTTATAAAGCCTTTCTGGGAAATGACCGATAAGGATATGGACGCTTGCCTTAAAGCAACAACCTGGAACTTTGCTGACCTCGGATATTTCAGAGGCGGCGGATATTCTTCACGTTTCCTCACAAGAAGCGAAATGCCGGCTACCATGATGAGACTTAACATTGTCAAGGGACTCGGGCCTGTTATGCAGATCTGCGAGGGATATACAATCAACCTGCCCGATGAGATTTCAGACACGCTTTGGAAGAGAACAGACTATACATGGCCGTGCACATGGTTTGCGCCGAGACTTACAGGCAAGGGCGCCTTTGCTTCTGCTTATGATCTTATGAACAACTGGGGAGCTAACCACGGCGCTATCTCATACGGTCATATCGGAGCCGACCTCATCACACTTTGCTCAATTCTCAGAATCCCTGTCTGTCTGCACAACGTTCCTGAAGAGGACATTTTCCGTCCTGCCGCTTGGAACGCTTTCGGTATGGACAAGGAAGGTCAGGATTACAGAGCCTGCGCTGCTTACGGTCCTCTTTTCAAGTAATACGAGTTTAATTATAGATTGAAAGGAAATTATTATGTCTAATTTGTCATACTCCGACGTCAGAGACGCAATCTGCGATGTCTGCCACAAAATGTGGCAGCTCGGCTGGGTTGCCGCCAACGACGGTAACGTTTCTGTCAAGCTCCCTGACGGCAACTTTATGTGCACCCCGACAGGTATTTCAAAGAGCTTTATAACTCCCGAAAAGCTGGTTATCATCAACGATAAGTATGAAATAATCGAGGCTCTTGATGGATATAAGCCGTCAAGCGAAATCAAAATGCATCTGCGCTGCTATAAGGAGCGCGATGATGTAGGCGCTGTTGTTCACGCTCATCCGCCGACGGCAACCGGCTATGCTGTGGCAGGTATTCCGCTTGATAAGTATTCTATGATTGAAACCGTCATAGCTATCGGTTCGGTCCCCGTTACTCCTTACGGAACGCCTTCTACAAACGAAGTTCCCGACGCTATCGCTCCTTATCTTCAGGAGCATGACGTTGTGCTTTTGGAAAACCACGGCGCTCTTACAGTCGGAGCTGACCTCATCACCGCTTACTACCGCATGGAGACCCTTGAGCTTTTCGCTAAAATCAGCCTTACGGCTCATTTGCTCGGCGGCGCTAAGGAAATCTCAAGAGAGAATATTGACAGGCTTATCAGCATGAGAGCCAACTACAAGGTAACAGGCCGCCATCCGGGATATAAAAAGTACTCCGAGGACTAAACCAGAACTGAAAGGACTGCTGTAAATGAACGACACTAAATACTGCCTTGCCGTTGATATAGGTGCTTCAAGCGGAAGACATATTCTGGGCAGGTTATGCGGCGGAAAAATGGAGCTTGAAGAGGTCTATCGCTTTGAAAACGGCTTTGAAGAGAAAAACGGCAGCCTTTGCTGGAATCTTGACAGCCTTTTCGCTGAAATAAAAAACGGCTTAAAAAAATGCGCCGCAGTCGGAAAAATTCCGTCAAGCATTGGTATTGATACCTGGGGCGTAGATTTTGTACTTCTTGATAAAAATGACAGCGTTATAGGCGATTCAGTATGCTATCGCGACTCAAGAACTCAGGGAATGTACAAAAAGGTTTTTTCTGTCGTTTCCGAGCAGGAAATTTATAAAAGAACGGGAATCATAAAGCAGGTCTACGACACCGTTTTTCAGCTTTATGCAGTTAAAACAGCTCATCCTGAACAGATTGAGGAGGCAAAGACATATCTCTCTGTTCCCGATTATTTCAACTTTTTGCTGACAGGCGTCAAGATGAACGAGTATACACACGCAACTACTACTTCTCTTGTCAGCGCCGAGACAAACGACTGGGACAGAGAACTGATAACTGAGCTCGGTTTACCTGAAAGTATTTTTCTCCCCGTTTCTAAGCCCGGTACTCTCGTCGGAAAGCTCCGCGGCGATTTAGCGGAGGAAGTAGGTTTTGAATGTGATGTTATTCTCCCATGCGCTCACGACACAGGTTCGGCAGTTGTTTCGGTTCCGTCCTCTGCTGAAAAATACGCCTACATAAGTTCAGGAACATGGTCGCTTATGGGTACTGAGCTTTCTAGGGCTAACTGCTCAAACGAAAGCTTACGCGGCGGTTTTACTAACGAGGGCGGCTACGATTACAGATACCGTCATCTCAAAAACATCATGGGTCTTTGGATTATTCAGTCGGTCAGGCGTGAGTTTAAAGCCGCCGGAAAGCCGCTCAGCTTTGATGAGATTTGTTCTCAAGCCATGGAAGCCAAGGACTTTGCTTCGAGAATTGACGTCAATGACAACAGCTTTCTTGCGCCTAAGAGCATGATTGACGCTATTAAATCATACTGTAAAAAAACAAAACAGGAAGTTCCTGAAACTGTCGGTCAGCTCGGCACTGTTATTTACGCAAGCCTTGCTGACAGCTACGGAGAGACAATCCGTGAGCTTGAAAAGGTTGACGGAGTTAAGTTTGACTGCATTCATATTGTGGGAGGCGGCTGCAAGGACGACTATCTGAACACCCTTACCGCAAAAGCAACCGGCAAAACAGTTTACGCCGGTCCTGTTGAGGCAACTGCCATCGGAAATATAACCGTTCAAATGCTGAGATACGGTTGGATTTCATCTCTTTCAGAAGCTAAAAAACTGATTTTTGACTCGTTTGAAACTAAAACATATAACGCTTAACTAACGGATAAGCAAAAAATACAGCCCGTCGGACATTGGAAACACCAATAATCCGGCGGGCTTTTTCTATTCCTTGTTCTCCATAATAAAGTTACTGAAGACTGCTTCATTGCCTCCATGCTGACTGCAAGCGTACAGTCCTGCAAACACGCCTGTAAAGCCTCCTGCGACTTCAGAGGAAAGCAGACGAGTCTCTGCGGTTCCGAGTTCATGCTTAATGTTATTATCAAGTGCCGCAAACGAGTATATAAAATTTGAACAGTATATTTTAAGGGTAATGGAGTTTGAATATACCCTGACCGAATTTTGAATATAGTTTATTTCACCGATTTTTATTCTTTTTATAACCTCATATTCCCCGTCACCATTCTTTCTCAGCGCAAGGTCATAGTGAGCGTTTTCATCCATATACATTGTAATTCCGGCTTCTCCGCAGTCAGCCGATACATCACAGCTTATTTCAGAGTTAAACTCGTTTTGCCTTATACCGATAAATGTCGGAGAATCGCAGTCATCGAGCGTAACAGAAGTTCCTTTTAAAACCAGCCTGTCCTTTTTAAATTCATAGTTATCCTTTTGAGGTATTCTCAGATAGCACCACTCGACATCGTGATTTGTGTTTTCAAAAGTATATACTGTTTTAAAATCCTGAACAACCGAGTCGGAAATTCTGTCGGTCGCATACTCTTTGGCTGTGGTTCCGTTTGTGCCGGCGGTAAACCATACGCCGTTAAAATCAACAGGGGTTAAAAATGTTTCACGTCCAAGATGATGGAAAGCCGACCACTGACCTATCTGCCTGAACCCAAGGCATACTATCCACCAGTTTCCGTTATAATCCTCAATCAGGTCCCCGTGCCCTATTCCCTGAATCTCATATCCTCCGAGATTTCTGTTTGTAAGGACAGGGTTTTTGTCATAGCCTTTATATTCGCCGAAAACCGAATCCGAAACAGCGTATGTAACCATGTGTCCGTACTCTGTTCCTCCTTCTGCCGCAAGCAAAAGGTATCTGCCGTTAATTTTGTACAAATGTGGGCCTTCAAGGTATCTGCCTCCGGAGCCTTTCCATACTGTTTTGCTTTTCGAAAGCTTTTTTCCGGTATCAATATCAATTTCACACACGGTTATGCCGTAGTTTCCTTCATCGTCGGCGCCGTTGCTCATAAAATACACTTTCCCGTCATCATCGAAAAGAAGCGATGGGTCTATGCCTCCCTGATCGACAAAAACAGGCTCTGACCACTCACCATAGATATCATCTGTCCACACATAAAAATTCTGATGAGTTGAGTCGTTCGTTGTAGTCATATAAAACCGTCCGTTATTGTACCGAATTGTTGGGGCAAAAACTCCGCCGGAACTTCTGACTTTTTCAAGGTGAATCTGGCTCGGCCGGGTCAGGCAGTTTCCGATTTTCTTCCAGTTTATAAGATCGTCGCTTTCAAAAATCGGCACTCCGGGAAAATACTGCATTGAACTGCATACAAGATAGTATTTGCCGTTGGCTCTGCAAACGCTTGGGTCAGGGTGAAAGCCTCTGATAATAGGATTCTTGTAATTCAAGATAAAAACTCCTTTCAAATAAAATTAAAATTAATAGTAATCGCATAAAAACAGCATGTCTGTAATTTCGACGTTGTTATTAAGAATGCTGGATTAATATAGTATTGAACGCTTAACAATAATGATAAGAAAGGACGTCTGAAATGAAAAACTATTTAAAAATAATCGCACTATTCGGAATTCTTGTCGTAATAATACCCGCCGCGGTTATATTTATAAAACCCGTGGGAGATAATGAAGCCTATCCTGTAATTGGTGAGGTGGGTACAATCAGAGATATTAAGATTCTTGATGAAGCAAGCGGGGAAATAATAGAAGTGCCTGTCGAAAAATATGTAATAGACTCCGTTTTTGCTCTGATGCCTGCGAGCTATTCGGAAGAGGCATTAAAAGCTCAGGCGGTTTTGGTGCGCACATATGCGGTTTTGCGTCAGGAGAGTGAAAAAACAAATCCAACTGCAGAGCTACTAGGAGCAGATTTATCAAATGATTTTACAAAGTATCAAAAATATTTTACAGATGAACAGGCAGAAAATTATTACGGTGACAGCTATTCCGAGATGTACGCTAAAATTAGCGAAGCCGTAAATCAAACATCCGGTCAGATTCTTACGTATGAGGGAGAGCCGATCGTAGCAGCGTTTCATGCGGTTTCACCGGGGAAAACAGTCAGTGCCGAGGATGTATGGGGAATACCTCTTCCTTATATGCAGAGCGTTGAGAGCCCCGGAGATATTCTCGCGGAAAACTATCTTACAGTCAAAGAAATGAGCGCCGATGAGGTTTTCGCAAGACTTGTAACAAGTATTGAGGGATTGACACTAAGCGAGAATAAGTCGCACTGGCTTGCGTTGGGTGACAAAACCGCAGCCGGTTATGTCAAACAAGTTTGGCTTGATGACAGCGGCTTATCAATTTCCGGTGTTGAAGCTGCCCGAATATTAAATCTGCCGTCCGCGTGCTTCACCTTTAAATATGACGCTGAAGAAAACACGTTTGTTTTTAATGTTAAGGGAGCAGGGCACCTTGCCGGAATGTCACAGTTCGGAGCTAATGAAATGGCAAAAGGAGGCTCATCATACAAGGAAATACTGGCGCATTATTTTTCAGGAACAGAGCTTTCCGAAAATTTAAGCTAAAAGTATCTTGTATAAGAGCACTCCTTAATAAGCCATATAATATTCTGTCAGTTAGTTCTTATCGATTTTATCAAAATAGGCAAGACCGAGACCTACAGTTCCCATATAGCATCTGCCGTAAATATTGTTGTCGCCGACAATGAAGCCACCGTTTCCGACACCTCCGTACTGGTGCAGGTCATCGTTGACCCTCTCCCACGTTTCTCCGCCGTCCTCAGACATATATATAGCGTTGTCCGGCTGATCTTTTACTTTTCCGAAAACGTAAATAACAGGCTGAGCGTCATCGGTTTTTCCCTTTCCAACACCTACCGCCAGGCAATTTTCAACAGTGTTTATTTTTGTCACTGTCTTACCGTGATCATTTGAGACAAACAGACCGAAATCATTGCACGGGATATAAACAACGCCCTCTTGTCCGGCCGAGACAGTAACTCTCGCGGCGATATTGCTCAGCATACTCTTTGCGCTGAAAGTCTGACCGCCGTTGGAGCTTACCATAAAACCGTTTTGACCGTTAGCGTAAACATAGTCAGGGTTTACCGGGTCCGCTATAACATAATATCCTCCTCTGATGCCGATAACCTTGTTCCATGTAGCTCCGCGGTCCGTGGTATAGTAAGCGGAATTAAGGTTATCAGAAGGACACCAGATAATAGTTTTTCCGTCGGCGGTAACAGCTACTTTTCCTCCGCCCATAACCTTGCCTTCTTCAGGAGAGTTGGTAATAAACGTCCAGGTTTCTCCTCCGTCCTCAGTGTAAAGAAGCTGCTGTTCAGTTGAAGAACCGCCGAGCTTTACTCTGATGTTCGGGTCAAGACCCGCAACTGCGATGCTTGTAGTTGTTCCTACATTAGTCGTGTGATATCTGCCGTATTCATTTACGTCAGTGTTGTCAAAGCCGTCATAGTCGCCGATAGCGGTAAATAAAGTTCCGCCGGGGATGCTGATACAGTCGAACGGAACCGTCTCCTCAAGACCTCTAACAAAGAAATAGAATTCAGGCGATTCATCCCAAATATTATCACAGCGGAATATACCGTTTCCTGAAATAACCATGACAGTATTTGTATTGTAAGGATCCATTGCCAGTGAGCCGGCCCAGTGGATAGCATAACCGTTAATCCATTCAATTCCGCCGTCGCTAATTTTCATGTCTTCATTGAGATATCTCCATGTTTTTCCGCCGTCTTCCGATGTGTAGAACTCATCACCGTAACCGCCGTTTGGCTGATGACTCCAAACATATATAGTGCATGCAACCAGTCTCTGCGGATTTTCAGGGTCAATAACCACGTCGCCCATGCTCTTGTCAACAGGAGATATATCTTCTACGCTCTTGTCAGAAGCGTTGAGACGATAGAGGCCGCCTTTATATGATGACGATTCGCCGAATGTAATGTAAAGGTTGCCCTCTGAATCCAATTTTGAGCGATATGGTTCATATTGAGTTGGAAAGCCTTCGACAGGGTTCCACGATTTTCCTCCGTCTTCGGAAACATAAACATTGCTGTCGTTGCTTCTTGCCACAGTAACGTAAATTCTTTGAGTTGCCTTACCCTTTTCTCCGGTTGACGGATCAAAAACAATTCCGTTTATTCCCGCTCCGCTTTCGGTTTCATTGACAGCGAGAGATTCAACTTTTGACCAGCTTTTTCCTCCGTCCGTGCTTTTAATCAGGCCGCCCGTGCGTCCGCCGGCAAAAATAATGTCGCCGTCATTTGGGTCGACAGCAATTCTCTCGCCTGAACCTCTGAGGTTGCCGTTGCCGTGAACTTTGATAAGGTTAGTGACATCTGTCTGTTCAAAAGTTTTGCCATAGTCGTCGGACCTGAGAACGGCAGTTTTACCGTCGCTGAAGTAATCGGTTCCCGCAAGAAGGTATACCTTGTTAGGAGCGCTTGGGTCGAATGCCAAGCCGTCAATTCCGAGAAGCCCCTTGTCCATTTCGCTTACAAAGCTGCTGATAGACACCCACTGCTCGAGTTCGCTGTCCCATCTGTAAGCTCCGCCAACATCAGTTCTTGCGTAAAACAGGTTCTGCTCAGGAGTTGAAAATACGCCCGACACAAATCCTCCTCCGCCCATAGCAACCTGTCCGTACGTCCAATCATCATTAATAAATAACGGAACATTTTGACTTTGCTCTGCTGAACCATTTATGTTGTCAGACTCGCTTTCATCATTATTGCCACAGGCACTGAAAGAGATAAGTGACGCCGCAGCTACCAGAAGACATAATAATCGTTTTAAATTATTCATGACCTCATCCTTTCCGCCGATAAACGGCAAATATAAGCATTTTCAAAATATTAAGCCGAATAAAAACTGATAGCAGATGCGACTGATACCGATTTTCAAAACAGCTAAGTAAATATTATCAGCATAATGCTCAGTTGTCAATATAAAATGTATTTATTTTCATTAAACCTGCGAAAAAAATTAAACCTGCTTGCATTTTTTTGTAGATTGTAGTATACTTTAAATACAGGCAATCAGCTTTATAATAATAGGAGAGTTGAAATGATTTTTACTGTTGACGTCGGAAATACGAATATTGTACTAGGAGCTTTTGAAAACGATCAGCTCAGATTCACATCGAGAGTTGCAACCGAAGCCTCTAAAATGGAGGATCAGTATGCGATTGAATTTGCTGATATCATAAGACTATACGGATATTCTCCGTCTGATTTTACGGGAGCGATTGTTTCAACTGTTGTACCACCGTTAGTACCAACTCTCAAGAAAGCGCTTACGAAATTATTCTCATGCAGAGTAATGGTAGTGGGTCCGGGCATAAAAACCGGATTGGATATAAAAATTGATAATCCGGCGACACTCGGAGCGGACTTGGTTTGCGGAGCGGTAGGGGCGCTTGCAAAGTACCGCTGTCCGATGATTATTTTTGATTTAGGTACAGCGACTACTATATCCGCAATAGACCGCCACGGAGCGTTTTTGGGGGGATCTATTTTTCCTGGAGTGCGCGTGTCATTATCCGCCCTCTCTTCCGGAACTGCGCAGTTGCCCCACATCAATACGGAGCTGACAGGCAATACTGTAATAGGAACTAACTCAATAGACTGTATGAAATCCGGAATAGTATTGGGAACAGCGTCGATGATTGACGGAATGATTGACCGCTATAAAGAGATTCTCGGCGAAGACGCAGCTGTAATAGCCACCGGAGGGCTTGCGCCGTCAATTGTCGAGCATTGCAGAAGAGAGGTAATAATCGATTCAAATCTGTTGGTTGACGGACTGTATCTTATTTACAAGAAGAATGTTGATTAAGCCTGAATAAAAGCGCTGTACCGAAACGGACAGCAGCAAGGAGTAATAATATGTCAACTACAAAAAAACTGAACATCAGAACCTTAACAATCATGGCATTATTTACAGCGATTGAAGTAATTTTCTGCTTCACTCCGCTCGGCTCACTGCCGTTGGGCCCGGGAATAGTCGCGACATTGGCTCATATACCGCCGCTTTGTCTTGCGCTGATGGGCAGCAAAAAAATTTCATTATATATGGGCGGAGTCATGGGAGTGTGCTCATTGATTTGGTGGTCTACTATCGGTATAGCACAGCCGTCAGCGTTTGCGTTCACTCCTCTTTCTCAGTTCGGAAATATGTGGAGCTTGTTTATTTGTCTTGTGCCGCGAATTATTTTTCCGGTTGCTGCAACAATAATTTTTTCATTTCTTAGTACAAAAATTAAAGCAGTGCCCGCGGCCGCTGTGTCGGCAGTTTTAGCCACACTGCTTCATTCAGCAATGGTTCTGTCATTGATATATATTTGCTTTGTCGGAAACAGCGACGTATCAGCAATGATGGGAGACAATTATATCAGCTTTATAATAGCGTGGGGCGGACTTAACGCTGTAATGGAAATAATAGTTGCAGGGGCGGTAGCTGCGGCAATAGCGCTTCCGCTCAGAAAAATTGCAAAGCTAAAGTAATCATAATCAGCAGAGGAGCCTGCGGTCTTAAATAGGACGGCAGGCTTTTTTATGTGTATAAATGTAATAGTACTTTAGTGCTTAAACACATGAAATGTTTATAATATGACTTGTATGTTAATAATCTGGAATATTGGCACATCGAATATGAGTTGTTTGATATCGGTTTGACAATCCGGTGCGTTTGTAGTAAAATATCAAATAGAATATAATAGAAGTAATTATATAAATATTATGGGAAAGGATAAATTATTATGATAACTAATCCTCCGAATGTAAGCGGAACATTGAGAAAGTTCGCACTTAGAGTACCCGAGCCTATAAGCAAGTGCACCGGTATAACAATATTCGGAAAGCTTATTAAATCGTTGGTTTTTTCAACGGATTTGTCAATAATAAAAAATGTAAACGCCGATGCGGTAATAGCGGTATACCCGTTTACTCCGCAGCCTGTTATTACGCAAGCGCTTCTTTTGGCATCGGATATTCCTGTTTTTGCAGGGGTAGGAGGAGGACTTACTCAGGGAAACAGAGTCGAGCATCTTGCTTCATATGCTGAAATGCAGGGTGCAATCGGCGTTGTAGTAAATGCGCCTACAAAGGATGAGGTTATTGCGGAAATAACAAAACGAATTGATATTCCGGTTGTTGTGACGGTTGTAAATGAGGAAACAGATTTTGAAAGCCGGATAAGGGCGGGAGCGACAATTTTTAACGTCTCAGCCGCCGCCAACACCCCAAAAATAGTTGCAGAAATAAAAAAGAGATATCCTGATTTCCCTGTAATTGCCACAGGCGGCCCGACAGACGAGTCTATAGCTCAAACAGTCAGCGCAGGAGCAAACGCTATAACATGGACGCCTCCGTCAAGCGGAGAGATTTTTAAGGATATAATGCGTGCCTACCGCGAAGGAAAGCCTCATCCGTGAGAATAACAGGAATTTTTATATGAAAGTTTATGATATTTCAAAAGAGCTCTTTTCTGCTGAGGTCTATCCAGGGGATCCAAAGCCTGAATATGAAAGAATAATGTCGACAGATAAAGGAGATATATGTAATTTATCGGCTTTATCAATGTGCGCTCATAACGGTACCCATGCCGATGCGCCTTTTCATTTTATATCAGGCGGAAAAACAATTGATGAGATACCTGCAGATGTTTTTGTGGGAGAAGCTTCGGTAGTGTCGTTTAACGGGATGATGACGGCAAAGGACGCTGAAAAGATATGCGGCTGCTCAAAAAAGCGCATTTTGTTAAAAGGAAATCCTAATATAACCGATAAAGCGGCCGAGATATTTGCTGTCAGTAATATTATGCTGATAGGCGTTGAAAACCAAACCGTCGGAGCATCGGATGTTCATAAAATACTGCTAGGTAAGGGTATTGCACTGCTCGAAGGACTGGTTTTAAACAGCGTTGAGAAAGGTGATTACCTACTTTCGGCAGCGCCGCTGAAAATAAGAGGATTTGACGGAGCGCCTTGCAGAGCTGTGCTTATAAAGATATAAACAGAAAGGAATAATGTTAAATGTTGAAGTCAGTAATGAAAAAATACGCAAAGCTGATAGTCAGAGTCGGAGCAAACGTTCAAAAAGGGCAGTACGTCCTCGTATATGCGGCGGTAGACCAGCATAAATTTGCCGAAATGGTTGTAGACGAGGCATATAAAGCCGGTGCGAAAAACGTGAGGGTCGAGTGGAGAGATCAGGCTGTCACAAAGCTCAATTACCGTCATCAAAGCGTATCCGCTCTTTCCGAGGTTTTGCCGTGGCAGGAGGAGAAATTCAAGTGGATGTCCGAGGAGCTACCGGTCAGGATTCATATATCTTCAGACGATCCCGACGGGCTTAACGGTGTAAACGCCGAAAAAATGCAGAAGTCAAACAGAAATATTTATAAGGTAACAAAAAAATACACTGATTTGATGGAGAATAAGCATCAGTGGACAATTGCGGCGGTACCTTCCGAAAAGTGGGCAAAAAAAGTTTTCAAAAACGAGAGAAAGTCAGTTGCGGTTGAAAAGCTCTGGAACGCTATTTTGGAAACCGTTTATGTTACAAAAGACAATGACCCAATTGCGGTGTGGAAGAACGTAAACGAAAACTTCAAGGACATATGCGCAAAGCTTAATTCATACCGCTTTGACCGCCTTGAGTATAAAAGCTCAAACGGAACCGACTTTAAAGTTTGGCTCACCCCCAAATCGAATTGGTGCGGCGGAGGAGAAACAGATTTAAAGGGACACTATTTTAATCCGAATATGCCTACTATTGAGGTGTTTACAACTCCGATGAAGGGCAAGGCGGAGGGAAAAGTTGTCTCAACCAAGCCATTGTCTTATCAGGGACAGCTTATTGAAAACTTTTCAATAACTTTCAAGGACGGAAAAGCGGTTTCCTGTGAGGCTGAAAAGGGGAAAGATGCTCTTGAAAAAATGATAAACTCCGACGAAGGCTCATGTATGATTGGTGAGGTTGCGCTTGTTCCGTATAATTCGCCCATATCAAATCAGAATATTTTGTATTATTCAACTCTGTTTGACGAAAACGCGAGCTGTCATATAGCTCTCGGAGAAGGCTACTCAAACTGCATAGACGGATATGAGAATATGACGAGAGACGAGCTTAAAGATTACGGTGTAAACGAGTCCATGATTCATGTTGATTTTATGGTAGGAGCATCAGACTTAAGCATAGTAGGATATACAAAGGACGGCAAGGCTGTGCAGGTGTTTAAAGACGGAAACTGGAGCATATAATCTTTCAAGATAGGAATTGATTTGATTGTTCGAAACAGAAATAAAAAAGCCTAAAATAATGCTGGTTTCGGTAGATATCGGGGAGTATGACGCCGAACAATCTATAGCAGAGCTTGCCGAGCTCGTCGATACAGCAGGCGGAGAAACTGTAATAAAAATAATTCAGAAGCGCCCGACATATGACAGCGCCAGCTGCATCGGTTCTGGAATGCTTGCAGAAATAGCGGATAAATGCAAAGAACTTGACGTAGACCAAATTATTTTTGACAGCGAACTGACAGCAACTCAGATAAGAAACATCGAAAAAGCGACCGACTGTTATACAATCGACCGAACAATGCTTATTTTGGATATTTTCGCTCAGCGCGCGACTACAAAAGAGGGAAGACTTCAGGTTGAGCTTGCGCAAAATAAATACAGACTTCCTAGACTTGCGGGAATGGGATTAAAGCTTTCACGTCTCGGAGGAGGTATCGGAACGAGAGGACCCGGAGAAACAAAGCTTGAAACTGATAAACGGCATATTAGAGCAAGAATACAAACTCTTTCAAAGGAGCTAAAGGATATCGAAAAGCGCAGAGGACTTGCGAGGGAGCGCAGAAAAAAGGATAACGTGCTTGTCTGCGCGATAGTTGGGTATACAAACGTCGGAAAATCTACTTTGATCAACACATTAACGGATGCCGGAGTGCTTGCGGGAAACAAACTGTTCGCAACGCTTGAAACAACATCCAGAGCGATTGAACTTCCGGACGGACGAAGCGTTATGCTTGTAGACACAGTCGGTTTGATACGGCGTCTGCCTCATCACCTTGTCGAAGCGTTTAAGTCAACCCTTGAGGAAGCGGCAAACGCCGATGTAATACTTCATATCTGCGACGCCTCAGCCGAAGACGTAAAAGATCAGGCTGAGGTAACTATGAAACTGCTCTCAGAGCTTGGGTGTGAGGGAATCCCTGTAATAACAGTTCTCAATAAATGCGACCTTGTCGAAGGAATTGACAATCTTGATACAGCCGGTATTGCCGATACAGTTAAAATCTCCGCTAAGCTAGGCAAGGGAATACCTCAGCTGTTGGAGGCAATAGAAAAAGCACTTCCCGAAACATCAAAACGAATGAAAATTTGTTTGCCGTTTAATATGGCTGGACTTTTAAATCTGATTCGTGAGAAAGGAAAAGTGTATTCTGAAGAGTACCGTGAAGACGGCATTTATGCCGACGTTCTTGTTGACATCAAAATACTTCCTAAGATAAAAGCTTATCAAACCTGACTTTAACGGGCAGTGCGTTTTTAAAGCGCGCCGCCCGAAATTACATGTCATCTGCATAAATATTGATTCCACGATAATACTAATTTTACTAAAAAGTATTGGAGAAATATATATGCAGGTTATAATTCTTGCCGGAGGAGAAGGAACAAGACTTCGCCCGATAACATGCGCAAGACCGAAACCTCTTGCCGAAATATGCGGAAAACCGGTTCTCGAACATATTTTTGATCTGCTTATCAGAAACGGATTCAGAGAAGCTACAGTAACTCTTATGTATCAGGCGGAAAAAATAATGGAACGGTATGGTGAGTCATTTTCTCAGATGAGGCTCAGCTATTGTGTTGAGGAAAGTCCGCTGGGAACGGCTGGGTGTGTAAGAAAAGCGTGGAACGGTGACGAGGTTCTGGTCATAAGCGGTGACGCAGTATGCGATTTTGATTTAAGATCAGCGTATAATTATCATAAGACAAAAAATGCTGATGTTACAATCGTCACAAAATCAGTAAGCGATCCGAGAGAGTACGGACTTGTGCTTGCGGAAGAAAGCGGGCGTATTAAAGGCTTTATAGAAAAGCCTTCCTATGAAAGCTGTATAACTGACAGCGCGAATACCGGTGTGTACTTTTTGTCGGTACCAGCGTTGAACGAAATAACAATCGGCAGACAAGAAGATTTCGCCAAAGACCTGTTTCCGAAACTGATGCGTAAAGGAAAAAAGCTTTACAGTTATAACGAATGCGGCTATTGGTGCGACATAGGAGATATTGAGTCGTATCTGAGGTGCAATAAAGACGTGCTTAATGGCAGAGCAAACCTCATTTTGGACGGATTCAAGACTTTGTCAGGATCATATATTTCAAGCGGCCTGAAGTGTATTGAAAACGCTGTAAACGGTAAAGCCTTTATAGGAAAAAATGTTGTATTAGGAGACGGCGTACTGATAGGCGGGGAGTGCGTAATCGGAGACAATGTTATAATCGGAAACGGAGCAAGAATAACAGATTGTGTTATAATGAACAAATCTGTAATAGGAGACAAAGCTGATATTAACGGCTGTGTTGTGTGCGGCGGCGTGAGAATAGGACAGGAGACAAATATAAAAAAGAGCGCTGTTATCGGCGATAATTCAGTAATAGGAAGAAATTGCTGCGTGGAAAGAGGTGTCAGAATATGGAACGGAATTGAGATAGAGGACAGTACATCCGTATCTTATGATGTTAAAAGCGGTAAGGCCAGCAGTTCATTTTTAGACGAAGCAGGCAGATTAAATTTTGAAGGAAGCTGCTATTCGATTTTTGCGGCAAAAGTAGGCACAGCGGTGGGCTCATCGATAGAGAGAAACAGCTCGGTCGTAATAGGGTGCGAGGGCGGCGGATTTTCAAAATCTGTTTCTTCTGCGGTCGCTTCGGGTTTATCGGAAAGCGGTGTAAAAGTATTCAGCATTACAGATACTTGCCTGCCGGAGCTAATATACTGCTGTGATGTTACAAATGCCGATGCCGTAATATTTGTCGGCGGAAATCCTGATGAGGGGATATATGTGCGTGACCGCGGCGGATTGTGCGTGACTCGGACTGCTGAGCGAAAAATAGAATCAGCACTAAACCGAGGAGAGCGGAGATCGGTAAATATAATGGATTTCGGAGAACTCGAATATGCTGATGACCTGAAGGAAAAATACAAGGATTATCTTAAAAATTTAATCGGTGAAAACTGCCGTGACAGCTTTGAAAACATAACAATCAAGTGTGATTCACATGTTATTGCGGAAATTTTAAAGTCTCTGCCTGGAGAGCTTTATAAAGATAAAAACTCAGATACTGTAATTTTAGCAAACGACGGGTGCTCAGCCTCAGCAAAACTAAATGACAAAACAGAAGTTGGCTATGAACAGCTTGCGATGATAGTATGTAAATATAATGCGGAAAAAGGCGTGCAATCGTCAGTGCCTTATAGTTTTCCGTCCGCATTCGATAAAGACATCACAGTTAATCATTTGATTCCGGTGAGGTACTTCAATACATCATGCGGCTCGGATGTCGAAGCTCGTAAACTTGCTCAGAAAATATCCAACAGGTATGTAACCGACGGACTGACTTTAGCGTGTATGATCGTAAGGATTTTGGCTGAGCGTAAGGAAACATTGTCTAACTTGTTAAAAGAAATACCAAGTTTTAGCTGCATAACAAGAAAAATCAATTTAACCGCTCCTGTTACCGAAACCTTGAAAAGGTTCGCAAAATCATCAAATTGTGACCTCGGTGAAGGGGTAAAATATTATTACGATGGCTCACGGGCGTTGATAAGGCCTTTAAAATCCGGAAAAGGTCTTTGTTTATTTGCCGAATCTTTTAAAGCTGAAGCCGCGTCAGCACTGTGCGACAAATTGGAAAGCATAATATCCGGACAGCCATCGGCTATTGACAATGAGGACAAAATGGTGTAATATATTAATAAATATATTTGTTCGGTTTTTGAATGTCAAACGCATTATTTGTTAATAAAAAATAAAAATATACTGTGCTGAGATCACGTGAATAAATTAATAGCAAAATCGTATAAAGGTAAAGGCGGCGGAACGTTAGCACCGTCTTTATCTTTGTGCGCAGTCATATGTTAATTAAAACATGGTCTGTGTTATTAATGTAAATTGATTTCAGCTTGCTGAAACAACGGAAAGAGGTTCTATGAATAACGAAATCAACACGGAGAAAAAGCCGGCTTCAAATTCTAATGAGAAAAAACTAAGCGCAGGTGCGGGCGGCGGAAAAAGGCAGGCTGGTTATAAGCTTAAGCCGGGTTCACAAGCGGCGGAGAACGCTAATGAAGCAGTCAATAAAAAAACACAGAGGCAGCAAAAGCCGTCAGGCTCATACAGCTCAAAGATCAATCAAAACAAGGGAAGAGTTGCGCCAAAAAGCAGAGATGTCAAAAGCATCAGTGAAAAACAGCAGCAAATCAGACAGGCGATAGCCGCTCTGTCCGGCACTGATTATTCGCCGCGTGAGTCTGCTGAGACAGAATCACCGGCAAAGCAAAACAAAAAGCAGACTCCAAGGCGCAGACAGACTCAAAAAAAAGTTCCGGTAAAGATAATTCCTCTCGGAGGATTAAACGAAATCGGAAAAAATTTCACCGTTATAGAGTGCGGCGATGATATAGTTATCATCGACTGCGGCTTGGCGTTTCCTGATACTGAGATGTTTGGCGTCGATATAGTTATACCCGATTATACTTATGTAGAAAAGAATGCCGAAAAAGTAAGAGGAATAGTTCTGACACACGGACATGAGGATCATATAGGAGGACTTCCTTATTTTCTGAAAAAAATAAATGTTCCGGTATACGGCACAGGACTCACTGTCGGACTTGTCGAGGGTAAGCTAAAAGAGCACGGACTGCTCGGAAGCGTTAAGCTTAATGTAGTTACTCCTAGGCAAACAGTCAAGCTCGGATGTATGACTGTTGAGTTTATTCGTGTAAACCACTCGATTCCTGACGCGGTTGGGCTTGCTTTTCATACTCCCGCAGGTGTTATAGTTCATACGGGCGACTTTAAAGTGGATTATACGCCGATTGAAGGCGGAATAATAGACATTGCGCGGTTTGCAGAGCTTGGCAGCAAGGGCGTGTTAGCGCTTATGTCCGACTCGACAAACGCAGAGCGTCCGGGCTTCACACCATCTGAGAGAAAAGTTGGGGAAAGCTTTGAAAAGCTTTTTTCAAGGGCCGACGGAAAAAGAATAATAATCGCGACATTCTCGTCAAATATACATCGAGTTCAGCAAATAGTGGACAATGCGGTCAAATACGGCAGAAAAGTCGCTATTTTCGGAAGGAGCATGATAAACGTCATCGGAAAGGGAATCGAGCTTGGTTACCTGAAAGTTCCCGACGGCATTATCATCGACATTAATACAATGAATAACTACCCGCCTGAAAAGATAGTTCTTATAACCACAGGAAGTCAGGGCGAGCCGATGTCGGCACTTACAAGAATGGCGATGAACGACCATAAGCAGGTGAGTATTTCTAACCGGGACTTTATTATTATTTCTGCTACCCCGATTCCCGGAAACGAAAAGTATGTTACAAGAGTGGTGAACGAACTGCTTAAATCGGGAGCAGAGGTCGTATATGAGGCAATGTATGAGGTGCATGTTTCCGGACACGCCTGTCAGGAAGAGCAAAAAATGATGCTTACACTGACAAAGCCTAAGTTTTTTATTCCGGTGCACGGCGAATATAAGCATCTGTTAAAGCACGCTAACACGGCAAGCGAAGTGGGAATACCGAGAGAGAATATAATAATAGGTTCAATCGGAAATGTCATCGAGACCGACGGTGAGGAAATGAGAGTAACAGGTCAGGTTCCTGCCGGAATGGTGTTAGTTGACGGACTCGGAGTGGGCGATGTAGGAGCTATAGTGCTTCGGGACAGAAAGCATTTGGCTCAGGATGGATTAATAATAGTCGTAGCGGCAATAAGCCGGTCAACGAAAGAAGTGATATCCGGACCTGAAGTCGTTTCCAGAGGCTTTGTATACGTCAGAGAAAGCGAAGAGCTGATGGACAAGTCGAGAGAATTGATGTCGAAAACGCTTCATGAATGTCTTGATAACAATATGCATGACTGGACAACAATAAAAAATAAGCTTAGAGACGCGCTGTCCGACTATATTTATATGAGGACTAAGCGCAGTCCGATGATACTCCCTATCATAATGGATGTATAACAGAAAATAATATGGAAGGCGGTCAGAGAAATGAAAATGCGCAGCGGCGCCTTATATCAGGCGTTTGTGTTTATAGCGGGACTGTGTGGATTTGTGTCGGTATTAAATAACTTTAATTCTGAAAAGGCATTCTCATGGATACTTTTAGCCGTGCTGACAGCTTCGTCTCTGGGCGTAATAATTCTGACTTTTATATACGGAAGGAATTTAAAAAAATATGTGACAAAAATGGATAAGGATATAGCTACTACCGAAAGGGAAACGCTGTACCATTATCCGTCTCCTGCTGTAATAGTTGATGAGCACGATGTTGTAATATGGTATAACAGGCTTTTTGAGGAACGTCTTGTCGGCAATGATAAGGCGTACGGCCTACATATACGTGATTTGATAGGCACATCAGTAAAGAATCTGATAGGTGACAGTAACAGGATAATATGTTTTTCAGAAAAATATTACCGTGTGCTTGCCACAAGGCCGCACGACGATAATATTAACCTTGCAATGGTGAGCTTTGAGGACGTAACGGATTATGTGCTTCTGCAAAACGAGACAAGGCTTTCTGCAAAGACCGTAATGATTATCATGATTGATAATTACGACGATATGCTTTCAAATGTAAAAGAAAGCAATAAGGCTCATATACTGGTTCAGCTTGAACAGCTTTTTGAAAATTTTATGGCCAATACAAACGGAATAATTAATAAAGTTTCAAATGATAAATTTATAGTTGTAATCGAAGAACGTCATCTGGCAAAGCTTATAGAAAGCAGATTTGACATTCTAGATAAAGCACGGCAAATAATGGTCAACGACCGCCTGTCGGTCACGCTGTCCATTGGAGTTGGGCACGGTTCGAAAACCCTGTCTGAAAGCTATCAGTTTGCCAAACAGGCGCTAGATATGTGTTTGGGGCGCGGAGGAGACCAAGCGGCATTGAAAACCGATATGGGCTTTGAGTTTTTCGGAGGAGTATCTAAGGGCATTGAAAAGCAGACAAAAGTTAAAACAAGGATCATTGCAACCGCCCTTAAAGAACTAGCGAGCGCAAGCGGCGATGTGTTTATCATGGGTCACAGATACGGAGATCTTGACAGCGTAGGTTCGTCTATCGGATTGTGCGGAGCGCTGAGAAGTATGGGCAAAAAAGCTTATGTCGCTCTAAACAGCGAGAAATCCCTGGCGAAAACTCTGCTTGACTATGTGGCATCAAGAAATCTTAACGATATAGTGGTGACACCTGAAGAAGCAAACTCAATGCTTACCGAGAACTCGCTGCTTATTATCGTAGATACGCATAATCCTGATTTTCTTGACAGCCCCGAACTGTATAAAAGCTGCAAGAGCGTAGTTGTAATAGATCATCACAGAAAAATGGTCAACTACATTGATAACGCTGTAATATTTTTCCACGAGCCGTTCGCTTCTTCCGCATCAGAAATGGTTTCGGAGTTGATACAGTATTTCGGAGAGAGCTGTTCTATTTCGTCAACAGAAGCAGAGGCGCTGCTTTCGGGAATCATGCTCGATACTAAAAACTTTGTAATGCGGGCAGGAGTCAGAACCTTTGAGGCTGCCGCATATCTTCGAAAGCTCGGAGCCGACACGGTAGCTGTAAAGGAACTGTTCTCAAATTCAATTGAGACCTATCAGGAAAAGAGCCTTTTGATAGAAAGCGCTGAAATTTTTCACAGCTGTGCTATCGCCAGCACGGTATCGCAGGCTCAGGAGCTGAGAATTGCTGCTCCTCAGGCAGCTGACGAACTTTTAGGTATCATAGGGGTAAAGGCTTCGTTTGTTATATATAAAGTTGATGGAGTAGTCAATGTTTCAGCGCGTTCAATGGGAGTTTTCAACGTTCAGCTGATTATGGAGGCTATCGGCGGCGGGGGACACCAGACAATGGCAGGCGCTCAGCTGTACAACACAACAGTTGAGGAAGGAAAGATAGCGGTTAAAAAGGCAATAGAAGATTTTCTTATAAAAGGTTAAGGGGAGTGCTATTATGAAAGTAGTATTGTTAAAAGACGTAAAAGGCTCAGGAAAAGCGGGAACTATTTTAAATGTTGCAGATGGCTACGCAAGAAACTTTTTATTTCCTCAGGGTCTTGCGGTTGAGGCTAATGCTAAAAACTTAAACGACATCGCAGGAAAAAAAGCTTCCGAACAGCATAGGCTTGATGTTGCTAAGGAAAACGCATTGGAGACAGTTAAAATTCTTGAAAACAAGGATGTAATAATTAAAGCTAAGGCAGGTCAGGGCGGAAAACTGTTCGGCGCTGTTACAAACGCCACTATCGCTGATGCTATTAAAGAGCAGTATAACGTAGAGCTTGACAAGAAGAAAATATCTACAAACATTGACATCAAGGCTTACGGCGATTATGAGTGCGAAATCAAATTCACACAGGGCGTTTCCTGCAAAATGAAGGTTCGTGTTGAGGAAGAATAATTCGGTGAGTTTTAATTAATGTGAAAGGAGCGGTTGATATGGCTGAGGACAATTTAACGGGAGCGGAGTTTCTCGGAAACGAACTGCCTTACAGCCTTGAGGCTGAGCAGACAGTTTTGGGCGCTTTGCTTTTAAATCCCGACGTTATACCGACCGCCGTTATTCATCTTAAACCGGAAAGCTTTTACCGTGAACAGCACAGAGAGATATTTACAATAATTTTAAGGATGTTTTCTAACGGAAAAACTGCCGATATAATCACAGTTATGAACGAAGCGGTCGAAGCCGGAGTTTTTGAGACATCCGCGATGGCAAAAACATATCTCAAAGGCATTATGGAAAGTGTGCCGACTGTTGCTAATATCGAAAGCTACTGCAAAATTGTCGAGGAAAAGTATTATATCAGAGCTTTGATAAACGCCTCTAAGGAAATAATAGACACAGCGACGGGCGGCGACACGGAAGCTTCACAGCTTCTTGATCTGGCAGAGCAGAAAATATACGATATAAGACAGGGAAAGGAAATCGACGGTCTTACAAAAATCAGCGATATCGTATTCACGGCGTACGACAGAATACAGAAGCTTTCAAGTGAGGAAAAGGAACAGTTTCAGGGCGCACGAACAGGTTTTTCAATGCTCGACAACTATACTACAGGTTTAAACAACTCTGATTTGATTATAGTTGCGGCAAGACCCGGAATGGGAAAGTCTGCGTTTGCCCTTAATATAGTCGCAAATGTATGCCGCAGGGATTTAAAAAAAGATGTCGCAGTGTTCTCTCTCGAAATGGGAAAGGAGCAGCTTGTGACAAGGATGCTGTCTTCGGAGGCGCTTGTGTCCAACAATGTATTGAGAAGCGGCATGGTTACGCAGGATGATTGGCTGAAGCTTGCGGAGGCGGCAGACGCTTTGTCTCAGATGCAGATATATATCGACGACACTGCCGGAGTTACCGTACCGCAAATGAAAGCAAAGCTTAGGCGAATGAGAAATTTAGGCCTTGTTGTTATAGATTATCTGCAGCTTATGGAGAGCCCTAACAGGCACACAAACCGTGTTACCGAAGTCTCGGAGATAACCCGTCAGCTTAAACTGATGGCGAAAGAGCTCAATGTGCCGGTAATATGCCTGTCGCAGCTTTCAAGAAGCCCGGAGAGCAGACAGGATCACAGACCGATGCTCTCAGACCTTCGTGAATCCGGCTCGATTGAGCAGGATGCGGACATAATACTGTTTTTGTATCGTGACGCATACTATAATCAGCAATCGGCAGACCAGTCGGTTTCTGAGTGTATAGTTGCAAAAAACCGTCATGGTGAAACGGGAACTGTGTCGTTGGCATGGCTCGGCGAGTATACCTTGTTCCGAAATCTTGAGATAAACAGGACTTAGTATGATAGAAAAAGTTAAGCAAACAATAAAAAAATTTAATATGCTTTCCGGCGGTGAAAAGGTTGTCGCTGCGCTTTCGGGCGGAGCGGACAGCGTTTCACTGCTTTTTGCATTAAAAGAACTAGGATATGACGTCTCGGCGGTTCATGTAAATCACAACTTGAGGGGCTCTGACAGCGACGCAGATGAGGTTTTTTGCAGAGAACTTTGTAAAAAGCTCGGCGTTGAACTGACAGTGATAAGCGTAAATGTCGCCGATTACTGTGAAAAAAATGGTTTGTCCCTTGAGGAGGGCGCAAGAAAATTAAGATACAACGCGTTTGAGGAAGTTCGCGACGGTGGAAAAATAGCAACCGCCCATACCCTGTCAGACTGTTTTGAAACAGCTGTTTTTAATCTTATAAGGGGAACCGGACTTAAAGGCTTGTGTTCAATTCCTCCTGTCAGAGATTGTTATATCAGACCTTTGATTGAATGTTCACGAGCTGAGATTGAACAATATTTAAAGGCAGAGGGACAGGATTATGTAACCGACAAGACAAATTTTGTGGATGATTGCAGCCGAAATATAATCCGCCTGAATGTTGTGCCTGAGCTTATGAGAATAAACCCAAACCTGATGAAAACCTTTTGTCAGACTCTTGAAACGCTTCGGGCTGAAAACGCCGTGCTTGACAAAGCCGAAAGAAGTTTGGCTGAAAAGATAAAGATAACCGGAGGGTATGATTTTTCATCGGTCGATTTGAGCGACGCTTCAGCCGCAAGAGTAATTAAAACAGCTCTGGTGTCTGAAGGAGTTGAGCCGTCATATGAAAAAATAAATAGGCTGATTAAATTGATAAGAAAAGGCGGAAAGCTGAATATAAAAAATCATATCTACGCAGTTTCCGAAAATGGCATATTGAGGTTTAATCACGAGAATAATAATATTGTTTTGCAAATAAAAATTCCGGTTATTGAAAATAAAATGTTTGATTTTGCGGGAAGAAAGGTTATAATAAAAAATGTAAATATAAACGCTTGCAATATTAACAAAAAGTTTGCAAATTCCTTGGTCGATTGTGATAAACTAAAAGGAACGGTATTTGCTCGCAACAAAAAAGACGGCGACAGGATAAAATTGTGCGGCAGAAATTTTACGTCAAGCGTAAAAAAGCTTTTTGGATCTTCTGTTGAAAAGGATAAAAGAGGTACTCGTTTGATGCTTGAAGATGACGCCGGACTTTTTTGGGTTGAAGGATTTGGCTGTGCGGACAGAGTAAAGTGCTGTGAGGAAACAAAACGGATAATGACTGTTGAAATTGAAGGATAAATTTAGGCATGACAGTTAAGGAGATTGCTATGAATGACATTAGAGTAATGATATCAAAAGATGAGATAGAAAAAAAAGTAGCTGAACTCGGCAAATGTCTTTCTGATGAGTACTCGGGCAAAGATGTAGTAGTTGTTGGGGTGTTAAAGGGAGCTTTTATATTCATGGCTGATTTGGTTCGTGCAATGACTATACCGCTGCATCTTGATTTTTTGCACTGCAAAAGTTATGTCGGAAGCTCAAGTACCGGAATAGTCAATATTAAAATGGACTATGAGCTTGACATTAAAGGAAAACATGTTATCATTGTTGAAGATATACTCGATACGGGCAGAACATTGAAAGCGCTTAAGGAGCGTTTTAAAAACGATGGAGCGGAGAGTGTGAAAATAGCCGTTTTTCTGGATAAACCCGGAGGAAGAGTAGTTGAGATAGACGCTGATTACAGCTGTTTTACAATAGAAAACAAGTTTGTTGTCGGGTACGGACTCGATTATGATGAAAATTACAGAAATCTTGACTATGTCGGAGAGGTTATACTCTGAGAATTGTGAGGTAGACTTTTTTGAAACAGAAGAATAATAAAGGAGCATTGATATATCTGCTTGTCACTGCACTGGTCATATCAGGGCTGGTATATGTATTTCAAAGGATGAGCCGCGCCGAGAACAGTATGGACTTGTCGCAGGTAATGCAGTACTTTGACGATTTAAAGGTTTCGGAATTTACTCTTGACTTGGGAACCGGAAGCCTTCAGATGAAGGTTGAGGGCGAAGAGCAGGAGATATCATATGAGATTCCGAATGTGTCGGTGTTTATGTCGGAGCTTTTTAACGATAACTATAATTACCGTGAGGCCTACAACGAGGCTCACCCCGACGCACCGCTGAAATATAATTTAAAAAAGATTCAGGACAACAGTTTTTGGCTGAATTTGCTGATGACGGTAGGATTTTTTGGAGTAACTGTATTCATAATAGTTTTCATGATGAAAAACGCAGCCGGCACAGGCAAGCTTAACTCCTTCGGAAAGGCTAATACACGAAGCCTTCAGAGCAATGCTAAAAAGGTTACGTTCGAAGATGTTGCCGGAGCCGATGAAGAAAAGGAAGAGCTAAGAGAGATAGTCGGATTTTTAAAAGACTCAAAGAAATATTCCGAGCTTGGAGCAAGAGTTCCTAAAGGCGTGCTTCTTTTGGGACCTCCGGGTACAGGAAAAACTCTTCTCGCAAGAGCTGTTGCCGGCGAGGCGAATGCCCCGTTTTTCTCGATTTCAGGTTCGGATTTTGTCGAGATGTTTGTCGGAGTCGGAGCTTCGCGAGTAAGAGATTTGTTTGAACAGGCTAAAAAAGCTGCTCCTGCAATTATTTTCATCGATGAAATTGACGCCGTCGGAAGACAGAGAGGCGCAGGCTTAGGCGGAGGAAACGACGAGCGTGAGCAGACCCTGAATCAGCTCCTTGTTGAGATGGATGGATTTGTAGGCAATGAAAACGTAATAGTAATGGCGGCTACAAACCGCCGTGACGTGCTTGACCCAGCGCTTTTGCGCCCGGGACGTTTTGACAGGCAGATTTACGTTAACTATCCCGACGTTAAGGGAAGAGAGGAAATTCTTAAAGTTCATACAAAAAATAAACCTCTCGCACCCGACGTTGATTTGAAGACTATAGCCAAGGAAACGGTTGGATTTACCGGCGCAGATCTTGAAAATCTCACTAATGAGGGCGCTTTGCTTGCTGCAAGAAAAGGAAAGAAAGCAATAACTAAAGAAGACCTTGAGGAAGCGGCCGTAAAGGTAATCGTCGGTCCGGAAAAAAAATCAAAAGTAATAAATGAAGATGAAAAGCGCCTTACCGCTTATCATGAGGCAGGTCACGCAATTTGTACCTATTACTGTCAGTCACAGGATAAGGTACATCAGGTTTCGATTATTCCTAGAGGTCAGGCAGGAGGATATACAATGCATCTTCCCGAAAAGGACAAATCATATGTCAGCAAGAGGGAAATGCGTGATTCTATTGTTGTTCTGCTCGGCGGACGCGTGGCTGAGAAACTTATACTTGACGATATATCAACCGGAGCTTCAAACGACCTTGAAAGAGCTACAAGCACGGCAAGAAGCATGGTGACACGCTACGGCTTCAGCGAAAAGCTCGGACCTATCGTTTACGGAAACGACGAGAGGGAAGTGTTCTTGGGCAGGGACTATACAGCTAATAAGAATTATTCCGAACACGTTGCCACCGAAATTGACAGCGAAATGAGAGCAATAATTGAGGACGCTTTCCAGTCGGCGGAAGACATCCTGTCAGAGCATCTTGACCAGCTTCATACGGTTGCGAAATATCTTATGGAGCATGAGAAGATTGACGGCGCAACCTTCTATAAGCTGATGAGAGGCGAAATTAAAAATGACACCCCTGAAACTCAGCCTGAAATAAGCAATATTGACGCGGAATCACATGAAGAGGTTCAGGAAGAACCTAAACAGGAAAATTAAAAAACTTAAGCCTCGGATTTCCGGGGCTTTTTGTTATATTGACATGAGTGAACGAATACACTTATCTGAGGTGATTTTGTGAATTTTACGCTGATGAAGACAAACTTTAGGTTTGATTTCAGCTTTTTTGCATTGATAGGTATTTCAGTGCTTTTGCGCGACAAAAACTATATCGCCGTATCACTGCTGTGCTGTTTGCTTCATGAATGCGGACACTTGCTTGCGATGGGTTTGTTCAAGGTGAGAGTTAAGGAAATAGCGTTTTACGGCGGAGGAATAAAAATTTGCGCCGATAATTTTAATGTGAAAAAATCTGCAACTATAATTATTCTTATTGCGGGAAGCTTTGTAAATATAGTGCTGTGTATAATTACAGCTTTGATATTTACTGAAACAAAAATGCTGGTTTTCGCCGCACTAAACGGAGCCATAGGCGTTTTTAACCTTTTGCCCGTTGATTATTTTGACGGCGGAAGACTTGTAGATTTAATTTTTTGCGAGAAAAATTCAACAACGGCCTTTCGGATAAAGACTTTTTTAAATTCAGCTTCGACGCTTTTGATTTTTTCTTTTTGCGCCGTAGCTTTCTATAAAAGCGAAGCCAGTCCGTCACTGCTTGCGGCGGTCATTTTTATTTCAGCGGTCGATCTGTTTGGAGGTTGCAATAATCGCAAAGCTGTGTTAAAATAACAGGGAAATAAAATAAAGGAACGGTCTGATAAATGCTTAAGGATAAAATTCAGCAAATCGCACTCCAAGCCCAAAAGCCTGCAAGATATGTCGGCGGAGAGTACGGAAGCGTAATTAAGGATAAATCGAAAATAGACGTAAGATTCGCGTTTTGCTTTCCCGATACGTATGACGTCGGAATGTCGCATCTCGGAATGAAAATTTTGTACGGACTTAAAAACGCAAGGGAAAATTTCTGGTGCGAAAGAGTTTTTGCGCCCGAAAAAGATTTTGAGAAGCTCATGCGTGAAAACGGCATACCGCTTTATGCGCTTGAAAGCATGGACCCGATTAAGGATTTTGATTTTATCGGCTTTACACTTCAGTATGAGCTTTGTTACACTACTGTTTTAAATATGCTTGACTTGGCGGGACTTCCGGTCAGAGCGAAGGACAGGCACGGCTTGTATCCGATTGTTGTGGCAGGAGGTCCGTGTGTTTGCAATCCTGAGCCTCTTGTCGATTTTATTGACATTTTTATCCTCGGCGAGGGCGAGGAAGTCAATCTTGAGCTAATGGATTTATACAATGAAATGAAGAAAAAAGGAGCTTCAAAGGAGGAATTCCTGATTGCCGCGTCAAAAATCGGAGGAATTTATGTCCCATCGTTTTATGACGTAGAATATAATGATGATAAAACCGTAAAAGCAATTACCCCGAAAAACGGAGCTCCCCAAAAGGTAACAAAACGAGTCATAAAGGATTTCGACAGCGTGTACTATCCGGAGAATTTCGTAATACCGTTTACTGATATTGTTCACGACAGAGCTGTTGTTGAGGTTTTGCGCGGCTGCATCAGAGGATGCCGCTTTTGTCAGGCAGGATATATTTACAGACCTTTTCGGGAGAAAAGCGTTGACACAATAGCCAAAGAAACTAAAGCGCTTTGTGATAATACGGGCTATGAAGAGGTCTCTCTCTCTTCATTGTCAACAAGCGACCATACAAAAATCAACGAAATGCTTAACACTCTCGCCGATTACACCGATAAAGAGCAGATAAGCCTTGCACTGCCGTCACTTCGCATTGATAATTTCAGTGAGGAGCTTTTGGAAAAAATTCAGAAGGTTAGAAAAACCGGTCTGACATTCGCCGCAGAGGCAGGCACACAACGGCTGAGAGATGTTATAAACAAAAACATAACCGAGGATGAGATTTTAAGCACATGCAAAACCGCGTTTGAGGGAGGATATAACAGCGTTAAGTTGTATTTTATGCTCGGACTGCCTACAGAAACGCTCGAGGATATTGAGGGCATAGCAGTATTAACACAAAAGATAGTAGATTTGTTTTATGAAATCAACAAAGGCAAAAAGGGCAAAACCGTAAATATTTCTATATCTACCGCGACATTTGTTCCGAAGCCGCATACTCCGTTTGAATTTGAACCCCAGGCAACAGAGGAGGAGATTAAGGAGCGGCAAAAGCACCTTTTGGACTGTATTTCAACAAGGAAAATCAAGTGCAGTTACCATAATCAAAATGTAAGCCTTCTTGAGGCGGTGCTTGCGAGAGGCGACAGAAAGCTCTGCGATGTTATTTATGAGGCATGGAGGCTTGGGTGCAATCTCGACAGCTGGGACGAGCACTTTAATTTTGAGCTTTGGCAAAAGGCGTTTGAAAGGTGCGGAGTAAATCCGGAGTTTTACGCTAACAGAAAGAGAAGCTTTGATGAAATCATGCCGTGGGAACATATTGACTATATGATTTCCAAAGAGTTTTTAATAAGAGAGAATAAAAAGGCGCGGCTTGCAATTACTACAAGAAACTGCAAAGAAGGTTGTTCGGGATGCGGAATTAAAAAGGAGTGCGGGGGAGTCTACTGTGGTTAAGGATTATATTGATATAAGAGCGGTTTTTTCAAAAGAGGGCAGAGCTGTTTTTATTTCTCATCTTGACCTTATGAGAACCATGCAAAGAGCTTTTAAGCGCGCGAAGATTCCCGTTTGGCACACAAAAGGCTACAATCCGCACGTCTACATTATGTTTCCGCTTGCGTTGTCATTAGGCGCCGAAAGCGAGTGCGAGATCATGGACTTCGGCATCAATATGGATACGCCTATGACTCCTCAGGAGGTTGCGGACAGGCTTAATTCAACGCTTCCGCAAGGTTTGAAAGTTGTCAGAGCATATGCTCCCCAAACAAGTCACAAGCTTATTTCAGCGGCGGAATATGAGATTTCATTTTTCAGCGACGAGCCTGTAAAGTTGTCTGAAGAACTAAAGAACTATTTGTCACAGCAAGAAATCCCGGTTGAAAAGAAAACAAAAAAAGGCGGAGTGACTGCCATAAATCTAAAGGAGCATATTAAAAATCCTGAAGTTAAAGCAGCAGACGACAGGGTTTTGCTGAAGGTCGCACTGCCCGCAGGAGTAGAAATAAATATCAATCCTCAGCTGCTCATCGACTCATTTTTGAGTACTTCAAGTGCTCCAATATCAAATGTTAGTGTAAAGCGCACAAAAATTCTCGATTTAAACGGAAATATTTTTATTTAGATGTGCTTGCAAATGTAATGTGATTGTGATATAATATTTGAGCATTTGAATATCCGTCTGTCGATTTCGGCGGATGGGGGTTAGTGCCTGTCTTAACAGACTGACATTAAAGCGGATAGTCCTCTGACTTAGCCAATTCGGCGATAATAGTGTATGAATATCTGAAAATTTAGGAGGAAAACAAATGGACGCATTGAAACTTATCTCAAACTCAAGCCTTAAGAATGATGTTCCCGCATTTGAAGTCGGAGACACAATCAGAGTATGGGTACGCATTAAGGAAGGCGAAAAGTACAGACTTCAGGCATTTGAAGGAACCGTAATCTGCAAAAAGCATGGCGGCATCAACGAAACATTTACTGTTCGTCGAGTTGCTCACGGCTGCGGAATTGAAAGAGTATTCCCGATTCACTGTCCTTCTGTTGACAAGATTGAAGTTATCAGAACAGGTAAGGTAAGACGTGCAAAGCTTTACTATCTCCGCGACAGAGTAGGAAAAGCTGCAAAGGTAAAGGAAGCAATCCAGAAGTAAGAACTATGCGGCAGTTAATCTGCCGCTATTCTTTTATTCGCACATTTGAGTCACAAGGTTTAAAAGGATTCAAGGAGACTAAATTATAATGTTTGATATTTTGCTTGACGTTTTGACGGAAGCTTTGATTGATTCGCTTAAAATGCTTCCGTTTTTATTCGGGGTATATTTGCTTATCGAGTTTTTGGAACATAAGTCATCGGGGAAAATGGTGCGTACACTTCAAAAGCTCGGGCCTTTCGGAGCTGTGGGAGGAGCGTTGCTCGGGTGCGTGCCGCAGTGCGGATTTTCGGTTGCCGCCGCAAATCTGTATTCGGGCAGGATGATAAGCGCAGGAACTCTTATCGCCGTATTTATTTCAACCAGTGATGAAGCTGTGCCAATTATTCTTGGAAACCCTCAAAACGCAAAAACCGCCATTAAATTATTAGCGGTCAAGGTCGCAATAGCAATTGTTGTGGGAATTATATGTGATTTGGTTTTGAAAGCGCTGAATAAGCCTGTGCTGGAAAAACCGTGCGAGCAGCTTTGCGAGCACTGCGGATGCGAAAATCACGGAATACTATACTCGGCTGTAAAGCATACAGTAAGTATTTTCCTTTTCATTCTTGCGATATCTGTGGTGCTCGGAGGATTGATAGAGATTATCGGGCAGGAAAATCTATCAAAGCTTTTGCTTACAGACAGCGTTTTTCAGCCGTTTCTTGCGGCGCTCATAGGCTTTATTCCAAACTGTGCGGCTTCGGTAATCCTTACTCAGCTTTTTATTGAGGGCGGACTTACGTTTGGTTCGCTTGTCGCAGGACTTTCAACCGGCGCTGGATTAGGACTGGTGGTTCTTTTTAAGACCAATAAGCATTTTAAGCAAAATATTTCGATAGCAGCTGTTCTGTATATTGCCGGCGCGCTAAGCGGAATGCTGATAAATATGCTTCTCTGATATAAAATAAAGATAGCCATGAGATTTTTTGTCATGGCTATCTTTATTATCTGAATAAAGTGCAGTGACCGCTCTCGCGGTAAAATCTTATTCTCGCTTCAATTTCACTGACCTCAACCTTAAAATATTCAGCAAGGCACGGAATACATAAAAACTCGTCAGCGCCTCTGAATACCATTTTGCGGTAAATAGCGATAGCATCGTCAGTAAGCTCGCTTCCGCACTTTTTGCAGGTTTTGTAATTAGACATTATTTAACTTTTACAACCTTTGCTCTGAAAACCTTGCAGTCATGAGGCTCTATCTGAGTGCAGTATCTTTCTGTGAAAACGCCTTCATCCTTGTGCTCCCAGCAGTCGTAAAGAGAAAGACCTCTTCCCGAAGCTGCAGGAAGACCGATATCCCAGAACTGAAGAGACATTTCGGATTTGTTGTCTCCGAAGTTAAAGAGTCCGATAGCATAATCACCGTCAGCAAGGGGTCTCACAAGCGCAAACGACCTTTCGGGATTGTTCCACTGATTAATTCTATAAGGCGCTCTTCCTTCAGGATCCTGGTTGATAGCAATTATATCCTTGTTCATGAGTATGTTTTTTGTGGCGTCATTCATGTTTCTAATGTCGCAGCCTATCATAAGGGGAGAATTCATAATTGCCCAAAGCGAGAAATGGGTTTTATACTCGACATCAGTGCATCCCTTTGAGGCTACCCACTCATTACAGCTTTTGCCGTACATACCTACAACAAGCATGTCAATATCGTTGTAGCAGTACGGAGCGCCGTAACCTTGTTTGCCGAACTGAGAAGTCGCAAGGTTTTTGATTGATTCCCAGTTGTCCTGAATGTCGCCTGTCGAACGAAAAATATGAGCGCCGGTTTCTCTTATCCATTTGTGAACGTCGTCGCAGCCCCAGTTGCAGGCAGAGAAGAGGATGTCTCTTCCGCAGTTTCTTAAAGCCATTCCCATGCGCTTGTAAAGCAGCTCACCGGGAATGTGGGCAGGTTTGTAGCAGAAATCGTATTTGAGATAGTCAACGCCCCATTCAGCAAAAGTTTCAGCGTCAGTAAACTCATGCTCAAACGAAGCAGGGTATCCTGCGCACGTATGAGTTCCGGCACAGGAATACATTCCGAATTTCAAGCCTTTTGAATGTATATAGTCAGCTACTGCTTTCATGCCGTTTGGAAACTTGTTTTTGTCAGGAACAAGCCTGCCGTTTTCGTCTCGCTTCATTTCGCTCCAGCAGTCGTCAATAACAATATACTCATATCCGGCGGCGGCAAGCCCTGTTTCAATCATAGCGTCAGCGGCGGTCTTAATAAGCTCCTCATTAATATTCCAACTGAAAGTGTTCCATGAGTTCCATCCCATAGGAGGGGTGAGTCCGAGTTTAGTATTCATGTCAAATTCCGTCCTTTACATATTCATTTAAAGAGAAGAAAGCAAAGCAAACTTCTCTTTAAGCTTAGGGTAAATTTCAGTGTAAAGCCTATAGTACTTTTCATACTGCGGAACGTTTTCAGCAACCGGTTCCTGAACCTTGTCGGTTTTTACGACAGCCTTGCAGGCTTCGGGAACGCTTGAGTAAATTCCTGCTCCGACCGAGGCGAGAAGAGCGACTCCGAGAGCCGGACCTTCCTTTGACGCTGCAGTTTTAACAGGGCAGGCGTACAAATCGGCAAGCATCTGTCTCCAAAGGGGTGAAGTTCCTCCTCCTCCGCAAGCCATCATGTCCGAAACGCTGATACTCATTTGTTTAAAAACCTCAACGCAGTCACGGAGAGAATATGATACACCCTCCATAACAGCTCTGAGCATTTCTTTCTTAGTGTGCATAGCAGAAAGTCCGAAGAAAACTCCCCTTGCGTTCGGGTCAAGGTGAGGCGTTCTTTCACCCATCAAATATGGCAGATAAAGAAGTCTGTTTGCTCCGATTGAAACGGTAGCGGCTTCCTTGTCCATGAGGTAGTACTCGTCAACTCCCATATATTTAGCTGTTTCCTTTTCAGCCGAGCAGAAGTTATCCCTAAACCACTTGAGTGAAAGTCCTGCGCCCTGAGTAACTCCCATTACATGCCATGAGTTGGGAACAGCGGCGCAGCAGGTGTGAACTCTGCCCTTGGGGTCGATTGAAATCTTTGATGTGTGAGCGAAAACAACTCCGCTTGTGCCGATTGTAGTAAATGCCTTGCCGTCCTCAACAACGCCTGTACCGACTGCGGCAGCCGCATTGTCTCCCGCGCCGCCTACAACGATGGTTCCTTCGCAAAGGCCTGTAAGCTCAGCCATTTTTTTAGTAAGTCTGCCCGTAACTTCACAGCTCTCATATACCTTTCCGAGCATGGACTTGTCCAAACCGAGAGCTGAAATAACTTCGTCAGACCAGCAGCGGTTAGGAACATCAAGAAGCTGCATGCCCGAAGCGTCGGAAACCTCTGTTGCGTACTCGCCGGTAAGTATAAATCGTATGTAGTCCTTTGGCAGAAGAATATGTCGGCATTTCTCATAGTTTTCAGGTTCTTTGTTCTTAACCCAAAGTATCTTTGCGGCAGTCCAGCCTGTCAGAGCAGGGTTGGCTGTAATCTCTATAAGCTTTTTTTCTCCGAGTTTTGCGTTCATCTCAGCAACCTCGTCGGCAGTTCGCTGGTCGCACCAGATAATCGACTTGCGGATAACATTGTTGTCCTTGTCAAGCATTACAAGACCGTGCATCTGACCTGAAAGACCGATTCCTTTGACGTCCTCTTTTTTTACTCCGCTTTCGGCCATAACCGCCTTGATAGTGTTAACCGCGGCGTTAGCCCAGTCTTCGGGGTCTTGTTCGGCATAGCCGTTTTTAGGCTGATAAAGAGGGTATTCGATAGTTTTTGAAGCTATAACAGCGCCTGCCTCGTCGAACAAAACGGTTTTAGTACCGCTTGTTCCGATATCAACTCCAATGATAAAAGCCATAATAACAATCCTTTCAAAATTATTTGCAGTAGATTTCAATATATCTGTCAATTGACTTGGAGATTATATCTTTTGCAACTTCGGCATTTTTCACCTCGTCAATAGCAGTTTCTTTTTGTTCAAGAGCCTTGTATACCGAAAAGAAGTGTTTCATTTCGTCAAATATGTGAGAAGGAAGCTGTGAGATGTCGGTGTATCCGTTGTATGTAGGGTCATTAAACGGAATTGCGATTATTTTGTCATCGGGGGAGCCGTTGTCAATCATGGAAATCACTCCGATAGGAAAACAGCGGACAAGCGAAAGCGGATAAATAGTTTCCGAGCACAGTACCAAAACGTCAAGAGGGTCACCGTCCTCGGCAAGAGTTCTCGGTATGAAGCCGTAATTGGAAGGGTAGTGAGTAGATGTGTAAAGAATCCTGTCCAAAAGCAAAAGTCCCGTGCTTTTGTCAAGCTCATATTTTGTTTTTGAGCCTTTAGGAATTTCAATTACAGCGTGAAAATCGCTTGTCGAGATTTTTTTCGGTGAAAAATCGTGCCATATGTTCATATAACATCCGCCTTTCCTAAAATATATTTATTCTTCAACAGTATCAGCAAAATAAAGTCCGGCTTCTTTTAAATTTTCAATCATATCAAAAACTGTCTCGCCGTCGCTCTCAACCGTACAGCACTCCGCAGGATTTTCATCACTGATTAAGTCAGAGAGAGTTTTCAGGTCTGAAGTTTCCGTAAATCCGCAAGAGTCCAGCAAACTCTTATAATCATTTATACCGTCTTTGCTGTATATACTGATTTCCTGAAAGCGTTTTGAAAAAACCTCGTCGTCTGTTGAGTGAGAACCGAATCCGAACCTTATTAATCCGTCGTTAAACAAAATACTCCCGTATCTTTTAACAATAGCTTTTGCGACTTCCCTTGTGCAGTTGTCAAGATAATAAAGCTCATAATGATACGGACTGTCTTCACAGCTTCTGAGACTCAGCTCCTTGTCGTCAGAACAAGGGATCTCGGTAAAGAAAAATACGGGCTCAGAAAGTATATTCAAAATTCCGCTGAAAAATTTCTGATAATCATCAGCTGAGCAGCATATTTCAATTTGATTATTATAAAGCTTGTAAGAGCTGCGCAGCTTTTCACAGCCTTCGGCGTTTATTCCTTCAAAGAGCTTAAACCGCATAATAACCTCCAAATAGCAACGGAAAACCCGGTTCCTTATCGGATAAAATGATATAAAATAATATAGGATATTGAAATATAAATGAAAATGTGATAAAATATATTAAGCCGTAAAATTATCAGTACAAAAAAACGTACAGTTATTCCAGCACTTGATTCGATAAATCCGTTTTATAGTACACTTAACAAGTTAAAATAAGTGTATCAAACGGAAAGGGAATGATTGCATGTTTGAATTTACGGCTATTATAAGTATGATACTGGTGTTTGTAAAATCGGTTTGTAATTTTGCCGAGGCTCTTGAATCGCCGAAAGCAAAAAGAACCAAAATCATTATAACTCAAAACAGACATGTTTGCAATAGTGTAGTTAAAAGAGTTTAATGATTATTTTCACGAAAGGACTTTTATGGATACAGTCATTTTAATTTTGCTCATTGTCGCGATAGCAATGCTCGCTGCCGTGCTTGCGCTATGCCTAAAAAACAAACCTCACTCTGACAAGGACGAGCTTTTAAATCTTCGTTTAACTGTTGAAAACAGTATGAAAACGTCACAAAATTCAGATAAGCTTTTGAGAGAGGAAATGTCGGCGGCAATCAGCAGGGGAAATGAATCGCAGGTCAATACCCTGAACAAGATAATGGAAAACCAGCGCTCACAGTTTCTTGAAACCGCAAGGATGCAAAGCGAACAGCTCGCCAAAATGATGGCGAATAATTCCGAGGGGCAGGATAAAATTGTTGATACTGTTACAAAAGGTTTAAAGGAAATTCAGGCGTCAAATGAACAGCGGCTTGAAAAAATGCAGGCTGTTGTTGATGAAAAGCTTTCAAAAACTCTTAACGAGCGTCTTGACAGCAATTTCAAGCAGATAGGCGACCGTCTCGGCGAGCTTTACAAATCTCTCGGCGAGCTTAACAAGCTTTCAACCGGAGTAGGCGATTTGAACAAAACCCTTTCAAATGTCAAGACGAGGGGGGTCTGGGGAGAAATTCAGCTCGGAGCTATTTTGGAGCAAACCATGATATCATCTCAGTATGATATAAATGTGCCAACCAAGAAAAACTCAAACGACAGGGTAGAGTTTGCGGTTAAAATCCCGTCAAAGGAAAATCCGAATGATTTCATATATCTGCCGATAGACTCAAAATGCCCGACTGATATATATAATCGGATAGTTGATGCGTCCGAGGCGGCAGACGCAGCGGCAACCTCGGCAGCCGTTAAAGAGCTTGAACAGCGGATTAAAACCGAGGCGAGAACAATTCGCGACAAGTACATAGACCCGCCGAAAACTACCGATTTCGCGATAATGTTTTTGCCTACCGAAGGATTATATGCCGAGGCGCTGAGAATAAACGGATTGTCAGAGTGGTGTCAGACAAACTGCAAAATAGTTATAGCAGGACCTACGACAGTTACAGCTTTGTTAAACAGTCTCAGAATCGGCTTCTCTAATATGGCACTTAATAAAAAGAGCCAAGAGGTATTGAAGCTTCTTCAGGCTATAAAGACGCAGTATATAACATTCGGAGAGCTGATTGAAAAGACTCAGAAAAAGCTGAGCGACGCGGTGTCGTCAACCGAAAAGCTGAGAGAGCGCTCTGATATGATTAACAGGCGTATGGCAAAAATCGAGCAGCTTGATATGAACGAGTCCAACTCGATTTTAGGAATCGAAAACTCTTTCAGTAGTGAAGATTAATAAAATATCTGCGATTTAAGGTTAATAATTTGATATGAAAGCTTTCGGTCAGCTGTTGACACGGAAGCTTTTTTATGGTATATTTGTATTTGTATTTAGTACATTTGTATTTCGCATACGGACTGCCAAAGAGGTGACACAGTATGAGCGAACAGCATTTTGTTGTTGCAGACGCAGAAGTTTTGCCGGAAATAGTGCTTAAAGTGCTTGAAGCCAAAAAGCTTTTGGCACGAGGAGACTGCCGCACTTCAACCGAGGTGTGCAGGAAAGTAGGCATTTCACGGAGCGCGTATTATAAATATAAAGACTGCGTGTTTACATATGAAGAGAAGCTGACAAATAAAATTATTACTCTGAATTTTGTCTTGAAAGACGAGCGTGGAGTTTTGTCTGCGGTTTTGTCTAAGCTTTATGAGCTAAACGCAAACATACTGACTCTGAATCAAAGTATTCCTATTGACTCTGCGGCGGCGGTAACAATAACTGTAAGGTTTAACGGTGATATTATATCTACAGCGCAGATAGAGTCCGCGTTTAAAACAGTCTACGGCGTTGTTAAATGCAAGGTAGTTTCAGGTGAATAATTATATATTGAAAGGGATAATTGTGATGAGTATAACAAAAATCGCCGTAATGGGATACGGCGTTGTAGGTTCGGGAACGGTTGAACTTTTTTATAAAAATAAGGAAAGTATATGTAAAAAAGCAGACAGAGAGCTTGATATAAAGTATATTCTTGATTTGAGAGATTTTCCGGGAGACCCATTTGAGGATAAGCTCACTAAAGATTTTAACGTTATTTTAAATGATGATGAGGTTCAAATTGTTGCTGAACTTATGGGCGGCAAAACTTTCGCCTATGAATACACCAAACAGCTTTTATCAAAAGGAAAAAGCGTCGTAACATCAAACAAGGAGCTTGTAGCGGCTCACGGAGCTGAGCTTCTTGCGATTGCGAAGAAAAATAAATGCAACTATCTTTTCGAGGCAAGCGTGGGCGGCGGAATACCGATAATCAGACCGCTTCATCAGTGCCTTGTCGGAAATAAGATTGAAAAAATCGCAGGCATATTAAACGGTACTACAAACTTTATTTTGACAAAGATGATTTACGACCAGCTTTCGTTCGACGAGGCGTTGAAGCTTGCTCAACAGCTCGGCTATGCTGAAAAAGACCCGACAGCTGACATCGAGGGATACGACGCTTGCAGGAAGATTTGTATACTCGGTTCGCTTGCGTTTGGTAAGCATATATATCCAGAATATGTTCACTGCTCCGGAATTACAAGGGTGACACTCGACGATGTGGAATATGCGGATAACGCAGGATATGCCATAAAGCTTATAGGTTCTGTAGAAGCCGAGGGCGATAAACTCAATGCGATGGTTTGTCCGAGACTTGTCAGCAAAAACAATATGCTTGCTTCTGTAAACGATGTTTATAATGCGATATCGGTAACAGGGGACGGAGTAGGCGAGGTTTTGTTTTACGGAAGGGGAGCCGGAAAGCTTGCGACTGCAAGCGCGGTTGTCGGAGATATTGTTGACGCTGCAAAGCACATCGGAAGACCTATTGTTTCACTTGCTTGGGAAGACAGCAGCAGTCGTGATTTTATCATTAGATATAAAGAGTCGGCAGTATCAATATACGTGCGAATAACGGCTGATGAAGTTGACAGTTATAAAGAGGAGATATCCGAAATGTTCGGATATGTCGATTTTATACCGAGAAAACGCAGATGTGAAAAAGAACTTGCGTTTATCACACCTAAGCTTGCAGAGTTTGAAATAGATAAGAGACTTGAGCAAATATCGAAAAAATGCAAAATTGAAAGTAAAATAAGAGTATTATAAATTTTAATATGAGCAAACTGATCCGAACACTTTGTTGGCTGATAAAATCGGGTCAGTTTTATTTTAAACTTAATAAACTGAGAAAATAAAAATGAAAAATCGATTACAAAATTAACGGTTTGGTTTCAAAAAGAATACAGATTGACCTATATTCTTGACAAAAACACTCTGAGTTGCTATTATAAATAGATGAAAAAGTATAGATAATTCTAAAAGAATTGTAATTTGAAAGTAAAGATAAAAAAATTGCAATCTCAAACGGAAAGGATACTTGCGATGAACGATAAAATTAAGCTGTGTATGGGTTGTATGGAACCGCTTGATGAGCACGGTTTCTGTAATCACTGCAGCTATAATCCTTCACTGCCTTACCTGCAATCTTATCTTCCCCCCGCAACTGTTTTGGACGGACGATATATAGCCGGAAAATTATTGTCATATAACGGGGAATCCGCTGTGTATATCGGCTACGACATGGTGGCGAGTGAAAAGGTATTGATTAAGGAATATATGCCGGATGCGCTGTGTACAAGAACAAAGGAGAGTACAGAGATTACAGTAAATCAAAACTGCGTGGTTCAGTATAAAAATTATATGTCTGAATTTATTGAGCTGAACAAAACGCTGTCCAGAATGAGGACTCTTTCTCATATAGTGCCGGCTGTGGATATGTTTAACGCAAATAATACCGAATACGTTGTTTTGCAGTATGTGGAGGCAATAACGCTGAAACAGTTTTTGCAGGATAATGCCGGGGAACTCTCATGGGAGCAGATTAAAAAGATGTTCCCGCCGATTTTGACAACGCTCAGCCTGATACATAACGCCGGAATAATACACAGAGGAATAAGTCTTGATACAATACTTGTTACAAACAGAGGCGAACTGAAACTCACAGGGTTTGCTATCGCCGAAGAGAGAATGGCAAATACCGATCTTTCGCCTGAGCTTTTTGTGGGATATACAGCGCCTGAGCAGTACTCCTCAAAGGAGTGGCAGGGAACATGGACTGATGTTTACGCTGTTGCGGCAGTTTTATACAGGCTTCTGACCGGATGTATGCCTCCAGAAGCGATGGCAAGAGTCGCAGATGATAATTTAAGAGAGCCGGCTTATATTAACAGCAATGTGCCGCCGAATGTTTCAAAGGTAATAATGCAGGCTATGACTTTGTCATGCAATTCGAGAATACAGACAGTGACAGAGTTTGTGACAAAACTTTTTGAGCAGCCCGAATATATGGATAAGCCTCCGAGAGGTGCAACACAGACTATACCTATTCAGAGACTTCCTCAGAATAAGGCGGGCAGCGAGCGAATCAATGTCGCTGCTATTGTCGGAGCTGCGGCGCTTGTAGTGCTTGTAGCGATAGTTTTGCTGGTTCTGGTTGTTATGCTTTTGCCGTCCGGCGAAAGAAATCAGCCGGTAGTAACTCAGCCTCCGGAAAGCACGTCGGATTCGCTGAGGCCGGCTACTACGACTACGACGTCAGCCACAACAGCACCTACAACGGCGTCAACATCCGAAACATCACTGACTACCGAACCGCAGGGCACTATGTTTGAAATGCCTAATCTTGTAGGACAGGTGCTTGAAAAAGTCAATGCGAATACAGTATGGACGGACAGGATTCGGATTGAAGCAGAATACGACTATAATGCTGAATATGAAAACGGAGTTATATATGAGCAGGATATAGACGCTGGTACAAATCTCTACCCGGTGCAGGTAGTTAAGGTAAAGGTAAGCCTTGGACCCGAAACAGCTCTTGTGCCTGACTATTTGGGAATGAGCAAAAAGGACTATCTGGATAAACTGACAAAGCTGAACATAAAATATGTTGTTGAGACGGTTGAATCAACTACAGTTCAGACCGACTATGTCGTCAGATGCAGCAAGAATATCGGCGACGAGATAAATGTAAAAGACGGTGAAATTTTGACGGTTTATGTTTCTGTATACGTGTCCCCCGGAAATGTATTTCCCGGTGATCCCTGGTGGGGCAATCAAAACGATAATATGCCTGAATTTGACGAAAACGGTAATCCTATATATTACGGCTGATAAAATCAGATAAAAATAGACAAAGCCTGTTCAAATTCCGAACGGACTTTGTCTTTTTTATGAAAAACGAGGGCAATCGGCGGAAAATCTATTGACATACTGAAAAAATGGTGGTAATTTAAATGTGTATATTGCTTGTGAAATTGTTTGAGTATATGGCTGGAGGTATAAGAAATGGTAAAGACGATAGGAGTTTTGACAAGCGGAGGAGACGCGCCTGGAATGAACGCAGCGGTCAGAGCCGTTGTCAGAACAGCAATATCTAAAGGAATAAAGGTCATCGGAATACGCAGAGGGTATAACGGACTTATAAACGGCGATATGTATGAAATGGACGCAAGGTCGGTTTCAGATATAATTAACAGAGGAGGAACAATACTTTATACAGCGCGCTGCAAAAAGTTTGAAACAGAAGAGGGCTTGGAGATTGCGGCGGATAAGGTTGAGGCGCTTGGCATAGACGGATTGGTAGTAATCGGAGGCGACGGTTCATTCAGAGGCGCGGCTGATTTGGCAAGGCATCTCGATAAAAGGAACCGTGAAATAGCCTGTATCGGACTTCCGGGCACAATCGACAACGATATTCAGTGTACGGATTATACAATCGGCTTTGATACCGCGATGAACACTGCACTTGATATGATTGACAGAATAAGAGATACTTCGCAATCGCACGACCGCTGCTCGGTTATAGAGGTAATGGGAAGACATGCCGGACATATCGCTGTAAATGTTGCGGCTGCGTGCGGAGCAACAGCGGTTCTGTGTGAGGAATCTATTCCGCTTGAAAACAGAGAGGAGATTCTCCGTAATAAGCTCGATGAACTTGCAAGAAAAATGATGGACGAGAGAAAGACCGGAAAAACTCATTTCATCGTAGTCGTCGCTGAGGGAATCGGACATTCAGAAGAAATCGCTGAGTATTTGCATGATAAGACGGTTGAGATCGACAAGAACGAAAATGGTGTAACAGATGTCGACAACTGCGGTATAATTTCAAGAGCAACCATTCTCGGACATGTTCAGAGAGGTGGAAATCCGACTTTGAGAGACAGAGTTGTCGCTACAGAGATGGGTCACTATGCAGTGCAGCTGCTTGTGGACGGAGTAAAGAACAGAGTTGTAGGAATGAAGGACAACAAAATAGTTGATTTTGATATTCAGGAGGCTTTGTCGATGAAAAAAGGATATCAAAAGCATCTTGAGGATATTGTCAACGAAATTTCATTCTAGAGGTTATTGGGCTTGCGGCATAAATCAAGTTTTGCCGTGACTTGACATAACAAAAAAACAAGCAAACAGAGTAGGGAAGCAAGCGTGAAGCGTGAGAATGCTTGCAGTGCCGTGCAGACGGGGAGTTGCTGTTCGGACGAAACGCCTTTACGCAATGTTAAAGGCTGCGGTTTGTTTCCCGAATCCCGCTGAATGCATATCATAAGGCTTTTCATATTTTATCTGTGTCAGATTGTTGTAATCTGACCGGCCTTTCTTATGCACTAAGCAATCAAGAAAGGACGGTATAATATGAAAAGCTTTTTATCTATGTTTCCGCGCTCTCTCAAAGAGCTGAAAAGTGTACGCTGCCTTACGGTTACTGCAATGCTTATCGCACTTGACATTGCGATCAAAATTGTCACTATTCCCGTTCCGGCACTCGGCTCTAATATGAAAATTTCATTTGCGTTTCTGGCTCTTGCATCTGTCGGAATGCTTTACGGACCTGTTGTAGGCGCAATAGCCGGAGTGGTGTGCGATCTTGTCGGATATTTTGCGACAACACAGTCGTTTGGCGCGTTTGATATCAGATTTACTCTGGTTGAGCTTCTTGCCGGATTTATTTACGGAATGTGTTTCTATAATATTAAATTCAATAAAACCTTTATTCCTAGAGTTATTTTAAGTAAGGTTATTGTAATTATAGTTTGCAATCTTTTCCTTACTACATATTTTGTATATACCGTTTCATCGGCAACATCGGAAGGCTTTTGGGCAATGATCCCTCCAAAGATACTTAAAAATCTTGTCCAGCTTCCGGTTGATGTATTTTTGCTTTGCGTTGTTCTTCCGATTGTTAAAAAAGCATATATTTCAACTTTCGGAAAAAGCAAATATTATGATGCGGGAACAAGCGATTATCCTAATGAACTTTTTAAATCATATAAAGGGTTCAGAGCGGTTATGCTTATTGTAGCTCTCACATTAATAGGATTGGCGGTTTCAATTACATACGGCGTTGCCCTAAATGAGAGATATACCACTCATGTTTCGAATCAGAAGAAAACTCTTGCTGCATATGATGAGCAGCTTGATGAAATAAAAGCTCAGCTTGCTCAGATTAATGAAAAGCTGGGAATAACGGCTGATGAGGCTGACGAGTAATAAGTTAAACTGAATACAACTCCCGACCGCGCAGAGTTTAAAGCTTTGTGCGGTTTAATTTTGCGCCTGAAAACCAAACGGAAGAATAACGTGTTCCTCTTTGGCGTCAAGAGCGGAAAGATCCCTGTCGGAAAGAACCGTTCCGTTCCTTACGGAGAAATATCCGTACTTGGCTCTTATTTTATCAACAGCCTGCTCAAGGTCTTCCCGCTTTTGAATTTTATTTACTTCCTCAAACATCGACTCCTGAACATAGCCGAAAGGAATAAGTCCGCTTGCTCTTATTCCAATGCTTCTTATCGGCTTGTCAGGCTTGTTGTTTTTATAAAGTGCAAATGCTGTTTTCATCAGACTTTGAGCGGTCCTGTTTGGAATTTCAAGCTGTGCCTGACGTTCATATCTGCATAATTCGCAGTCTCTTATCGAAACTGTAACGGTTTTGCAGATGTATCCGTAATCTCTGAGCCTTGAGGATACGCTTTCCGCAAGCAGAGTCAGTGTGATTTTCACATCTTCTTCGGTCACAAGGTCACGGGGAGGAGTAGTTGAGTTTGAAACCGATTTTATAACAGAGCGTGAATCAAAGTTCAAAACAGGAGAGTTATCATATCCGTTAGCGAAATTCCAAAGGGTTGTTCCGTGCTTGCCCAATAAGGAACGGAGTATCTCGGGATTGGTTTTTGCTATGTCTCCGATGGTAACAATTCCGTGTTTTTTGAGCTTTGAGGATGTTGAGCGTCCGACGTAAAGCAGGTCGCTTGCGGGAAGTCCCCATATTCTCTGTTTAAAATGATTTTTATCAATTAAGGTAGTAGCGTCAGGCTTTTTCATGTCCGAACCGAGCTTTGCAAAAATCTTGTTGTATGAAACCCCGACGGATACCGAAAGTCCTGTACTTTTTCTGACATTATCGCGTATCTTGTCAGCAATCTCAATACCAGAACCGAACAGATTTGTACTTGATGTTACATCAAGCCAGCATTCGTCAAGGCCGTACGGCTCAACCAAATCAGTGTATTGTGAGTAAATTTGGCGGACAGCTTTTGAATAAGTCACATATCTGTCATAATGAGGAGGAACAAAGACCACCGACGGGCATTTTTCTCTTGCCTGCCACATAGCGTCACCTGTGGCTATTCCGTAAGCTTTAGCCTCATTATTTTTAGCCAGCACAATTCCGTGCCTTGCTTCAGGATCTCCCAGTACCGCCATAGGTGTTCCTCGAAGTTTCGGATTATAGAGCGTTTCAACAGACGCAAAAAAGTTGTTGAGATCTGAGTGCAGTATTACCCTGTCCATATATAGAACCTCACATAATAAGAACATATGTTTTTATTTAGTATACCATATTAAGAACAAATGTTCTTAATATAAAATGTAAATATTTCTCCTGATATTTATTAACAAACAGAGCTGAAAAATACGCAAACATGGCGGGTGAGCTTTATAATTAAAAAGTGTGAAAAATAAAAAGCGCCCGCAAAAAGCAGGCGCATAATATTAAGATTAATAAAATGTATCTTGCGATTATCTGTTCCTTGCCGTTTATAAAGAGCCTGTCTATCCAAAGACCTTTATCAATCTGAGCTGCTTTAATTGACGGGTTTTGGGGAAATTCATGCCATTTTAAACAGGAAAGATTCTTTGAGCCGCTGAATATAACTTTTTCATTGTTATATGACGAAATTTTTAAACCGGAGTCATTTTCGTTAAGCTCAATCGGCTCGCAGAACTCATATTCGCCCTCAAATGCGACAATATCTTTAATATTTTTCGCACGGCAAATTTCGACAGCCTTTTTAAGGTATTTAAAGGAAGCTCAAATGCGCCCGGATTTTTATCGTCTCCGCGAGGAGATATAAAAACTGACGGGCTGTTCTTTCCGTAAATGTATTTATTACTGTCAGACATAATAGTTTGTTCCTTTCATTTAAAATGCGAATGGAAATATTATAACAGACTAAAGCATAAAAGTAAATCAATCGGCCGATAATAATTAAATAGAGCTTGGGAACATACTTAAAAAATGCTTGACAAAATGCGACACAGTGGTATAATAATATAGAAAATGCTGTGAAGAGATTGACTGTGGTAATTTTCGGCTTTAAGAGAGAAAGCGTTTGGTGAAAGCTTTCAGCCGATACACGGGTGCTGCCTCGGAGCTTTGCGGAAAACCGCAGCGTAAACCTGCGTTAAAGGTGAAAAAAAGCGGTCGGTATATGCCGGCAAGTTGGGTGGTACCACGGAAGTTAGACTTCGTCCCAAAATTATGGGGGCGGGGTTTATTTTTTTGCAGGCGTATTGAAAATTCTATTGAGGAGAAGATTTATGAAGTGGACAGGACTTAATGATTTAAGAGAGTCATACCTGAAGTTTTTTGAAAGCAAAGGATGCTTAAGACATAAAAGCTTCCCGCTGGTTCCGCAAAACGACAACAGTCTTTTGCTGATAAACGCTGGAATGGCGCCTCTTAAACCTTATTTTACCGGACAGGACGTTCCGCCGAGAGTCAGAATGACGACATGTCAGAAGTGCATCAGAACAGGCGATATTGAAAACGTCGGAAAAACCGCAAGACACGGAACCTTTTTTGAAATGCTCGGAAACTTTTCGTTCGGAGACTATTTCAAAGAGGAAGCAATCACATGGGCATGGGAGTATGTAACAAAGGTGCTGGAAATTCCTCAGGACAGGCTTTATGTTTCTGTATATCAGGACGATGACGAGGCAGAAAAGATATGGCATGAAAAAGTCGGGCTCCCGATGGACAGAATAGTCAGAATGGGCAAGGAGGATAACTTCTGGGAAGCGGGCATCGACGGGCCCTGCGGACCCTGCTCCGAGATTTATTATGACCGCGGAGAGGAATACGGCTGCGGAAAGCCTGACTGTAAGGTCGGATGTGACTGCGACAGGTATATGGAGTTTTGGAATCTTGTTTTTACTCAGTTTGAAAGGCACGAGGACGGAACATATACTCCGCTTAAGCAGAAAAATATAGATACGGGTATGGGACTTGAGAGACTTGCCGCTCTTATGCAGGGAGTCGACTCTATTTTTGACGTCGATACTGTTAAGGCTATCAGAGACCATGTTTGTAAAATCGCAGGCTGTGAATACGGCAAGGACAAGAAAAAAGACGTTTCTGTTCGAGTCATCACCGACCATATCCGCTCGGTAACCTTTATGGCTTCCGACGGAGTTCTGCCGTCAAACGAGGGCAGGGGATACGTTATGAGAAGACTTCTCAGAAGAGCTGTCAGACACGGAAAGCTCCTCGGCATCAACGGACTTTTCCTTAAGGACCTCGTAAAAACCGTAGTTGATAACTCAAAGTCTGAATACACAGAGCTTGAAGAAAAGTACGATTACATTGTAAAGCTTCTTTCAAACGAGGAACAGAATTTTAACAACACAATTGACCGAGGAATGAATATACTCAACGGCTATATAGAGAAAATGACTGCCGAGGGCAAAAAGGTTCTCGACGGAGAAAGCTGTTTCTCACTTTCAGACACTTACGGTTTCCCGATAGACCTTACAAGGGAAATCCTTGAGGAAAAAGGTCTTTCCTGCGATGAGGATGGCTTCAAAAAAGCTCTTGAAATCCAGAAGGAAACCGCGAGAAACGCCAGAGGCGGCTCAAAATATATGGGCGCTGACGAAACCGTTTTCCACAAGATAGACAAGGCGTTTACAACTGAATTTGTAGGATACGACACGCTTGAGTGCGACGCTGAAATTTCATTCATCGCAAGCGACGACGAGCTTTTGGAAAACGCCGGATGCGGTGATAAGGTCTATATAGTTTCTGATAAAACTCCTTTTTACGCCGAAAGCGGCGGACAGGTGGGGGATATAGGATATATAACAACCTCAACCGGTAAGTGCAGAGTGACAGACACCAAAAAAGCTGTCGCAGGAAAAATCGCTCACACCGCAGAGGTGATTGAAGGGGCAATCGAAAAGGGACAGAAAGCTCACTTTGAAGTTGACGGAGAAAACCGCCGCAAAATAATGAGAAACCACTCATGCGCTCACCTTCTTCAGTCTGCTTTGAGAAAGGTATTAGGCGAGCATGTTCATCAGGCAGGTCAGTTTGTAGACTCTGCAAGACTCAGGTTTGACTTTGCGCATTTCAGCGCCGTAGCTCCTGAAGAGCTTGCGAAAATTGAGAAAATTGTAAATCAATATATTCTTGCCGCAATGCCTGTTTCAATGGTTGAAATGCCGATTGACGAGGCAAGAAAGCTCGGAGCTATGGCTTTGTTCGGAGAAAAATACGGCGAGAGAGTTCGAGTTGTCACAATGGGAGACGCTTCAATCGAATTCTGCGGCGGAACTCATGTTGATAACACTTCAAAAATAGGTTTGTTCAAAATAGTTTCCGAAAATTCCGTTGCGGCTGGAGTAAGAAGAATTGAGGCGGTAACGGGAAGCGGAGTTCTTGAGCTTATGAACGAGCAGCATAAAACGCTTTCTGCTGTTGCCGATATCTTCAAAGTAGGAAATCAGGCGGAGCTTGTAAATAAATGCCATGCCGCGGCAGATGAAATAAAGGCGCTTGAAAAGGAAAAGGACAGACTTCTCGGAGAAATTGCGTCCATGAAGAGCGCAAGCCTTATTGATTCTGCGGCTGAGGTCAAAGGGGTAAAGGTTATCAAGGCGGTTTTGACTTCAATCGCTCTCGACGTTTTAAGAAAAATGGCTGAGGACATCAAAGAAAAAGTTCCGAATTCAGTAGTCGTAATAGCTTCAGTAAACGGAGCAAGCGGAAATATCGCGTCAGCCTGCGGAAGCGAGGCGGTCGCCAAGGGCGCACATGCCGGAAAAATAGTCGGAAAGGTTGCGGCGCTTACAGGAGGAAAGGGCGGAGGACGTCCAGATAACGCAATGGCCGGAATCGGTGACAGCTCAAAGGCTGAGGACGCAATCGCTCAGGCAGAGAACATTGTTGCGGAATTTATAAAGTAAATAGTATTTCGGAGGGTGTTGAAATGAATAACGACTGTATTTTTTGTAAAATAATCAGCGGAGAAATTCCGAGCAAAAAAGTGTACGAGGACGAGACGGTTTATGCGTTTGAGGATATAGCGCCGGTTGCTCCCGTTCATATTCTTGTCGTCCCGAAAACGCATATCGCGAATGCTTTGGAGATAACAGAAGAAAATTCGTCTGTTATTGCCCACATCTATGAGGTTATTGGAAAAATCGCAAGGGAAAAGGGAATCGAAAGCTTCAGAGTTGTAAACAACTGCGGCGAGGACGCCGGGCAGACGGTATTCCATCTTCACTTTCATATTATCGGCGGAAGAAAATGCGGAATAATGGCATAAAAGGAGAAAGTTATGAGTGACAGTTATTATACTTTGAAAGTTGCGGGGCTTACAAGAGAACTTCCTCTCTGTAAGGTAGACGACAAGCTTGATATCGCTGCGTTTATTATGTTTTCCGATGTTGAACTTACGGTTAGCTGCGCCAAGGAGCTTTTAAAAAAGCTCCCGGAGTGCGACGTTATCATAACAGCGGAATCAAAGGGAATACCGCTTGCGTATGAAATGTCAAGAGAGTCGGGAATTCAGTACATAGTAGCGAGAAAAATGGCTAAGCTTTATATGAAAAATCCCATGAGCGTAGACGTCAAGTCTATTACAACAGCCTCATCTCAAAAGCTTTGGCTTGACAGCACGGAAGCTGACTTTATGAAGGATAAGAGAATAGTTATTGTCGATGACGTTATTTCAACCGGCGAGTCGCTTGCAGCGGTGGAAACACTTGTAAACCGTGCGGGCGGAAAAATTGTCGCGAAGGCTGCGGTTTTGGCTGAGGGCGATGCTGCTGAAAGACATGATATTATATATCTTGAAAAGCTGCCTTTGTTTTTTAAGTAACGATTACGGAGAAATGTTATGACGCGGAAAATGGCATGGGTTGGATTTTCATATTCAATCGGGTCTTTTTTCGCGTTTTTTGCTGAAAAGGAAGTTAAGTACACAGCCTTGATTTCGCTATCCGCGGTTTTAATTCTCGGAGTTTTTCTTCTGAGAGCAGAAAAAAGAGTTAGACTTTCGGTTTCACTTTTCTTTTTCATGACAGCAATTTTTGCAAATATTGTTTATACTGAAAATGTATATGATAAAATAATCGAATGCGCCGACTCTGAATTAAAGCTTGCAGGCACTGTATCTGAGGTAACCGAATTGAGCAGCGGAAAAATGCTTTTAAATGTGAAAAGCGAGATTAACGGAGCAAAAGCTGAAATAATATGCTTTTGCGAAAGCCTTGACATTGAGGTTTCGGATGAAATATCCTTCAGCGCCAAGCTTGAAAAGATAACCGACAGCCTTAATTTTCAGCAGGAGTCGTACTATAAACCTCAGGGAATATTCCTTTCGGCAAATGCGGAAAACATAGAAGTACTGAGCAGACCGTCGTTTAGCCTGAAAAGAGAAACAGTGAAAATTAAAAGCGATATAGTTTCGCTTATCAGCGGTACTCTGCCCGAATCCTCGGCAGGATTTCTATGCGCGATTTTATGCGGAGAGAAAAATCTTCTTCCTGAAAATGTTAAACTCAGCCTTTATCGCAGCGGTATCGGGCATATTTTTGCCGTTTCGGGAACGCATGTGGGGATTTTCGCAAGTGCAATATTTTTGCTTCTAAAGTTGTTTAAAAGAAGTAGGGCTGAAATCTTCGCGGTAACAGAAACCGCTGTCTTGTTTTACGCCTTGTTTGCCGGATGTTCAAAATCCGTGCTGAGAGCGGTATTTGTAGTTACAATAGTGTTAGCGGCGCCGCTGTTTCACAGAAAAGCCGATTTGCTCAATTCGCTCGGAATGTGCGCTTTTGTTTTGACGTTTTTAGAGCCTTATTCCGCAGCCGATATGTCTTTTGTGCTTTCAATGGCCGGCGCGGTCGGAGCGGGAGTTATCGCTCCGCTTGTAATCAGGGAGTATAAAATCGGCGGTGGATTTAAAGCCGTAAAGTATTCTCTTGTCGTCTCATTTTGCGTTTTCGTAATTACTTTTCCGTTTTGCGTATTTTGGTTTTCGGAGTGTTCACTTGTTTTTTGGCTTTCAAACTTAATTTTGCTGCCTCTTTGCTCGGCGGCTCTTACAATAGTTCTGCCTGTGATCTTGCTTTATAAAATTCCTGCATTAGCGGTTATATTAATTAAGATTTCGGGCTTTATCGTTCAAATTGTTATAGTAATCGCCAGGCTTATAGTGAAAATACCTTTTTCATATGTTCAGACAGGAAGCAGTGCGCTTGTCTTCGGAGCGCTTTTGTATTCAGCGGCAGTAGTTTTTTCGATAATGCGATATAAAAACATACGTTTTGTCTTTATAACGGCGGCTGTTTCGGTTGCAGCTATTGCTGCGGCGTTTGCTTTCTCTGCAGTCATAAGCCGAGACGATATTCAATCGGTAATTATGAGCGATAAAAATAGCGCCGTGATGGTCTTGTATAAAAACAAAAATGCTGTTATAATTGACGTTGAAGGTAAAGGCGGGCTGTGCGACGCGGCGGAAAGAATCGTGAAGCTCAGAGGAATTAATACCGTGCAGGCTGTCGTGATGCTTGAAAATCCGCTGAGCCTTGTAACAAGATATAACTCAGCGCTCTCATGTGCGCCTGAAATTTTTTTGACAGATGAGTATGTGCCGAAGTCAGATAAAAGGATAAATAGGTTTGAAGATGAGTTTTTCGCTTTGGGAGCGAAAATCAAGCAGACGGACAGCGGTGTTGCCGTTGTGTATTCCGGTTGTGAATTTGTTTTGAAGATTGATGATTCAGGATTTATGACGCTTGAGGTCAGCGATGAAAGCGGAGTAAGAATTTACGAGTTTGACAGGGAGTTTGAAACCGCAGTATCTGTGACTGTGCATGAAAACGACTGTAAAGTGAGGAGGCTTGACAATGCCCTGCGTGAGTGACACTGAACTTGCAAAAGCCGTAAGAAGCGGCGAGTTTTCAAAGCTGTATTATTTCTACGGCAAAGATACCGCAACTCTTGAAGCTTATACCCGAAAACTCGTGTCAAGGCTTATCCCGCCGGACGCTCAAATGTATAATCTCCATGCTTTCAGAGGTTCGGAATTAAGTTTGTCAGAGCTTGAGGATGTCTGCGAAACGCTTCCGATGTTTTCTGAAAGAGTGTGCGTAACCATAAACGATTTAAATGTTCAGCAGATGAGCGCTTCTGATTTCAAGCGCCTTTCCGATATTTTAAACGGACTTGCTGACACAACTTCCGTTGTGATATACGCCACAGGATTTGACCCCGCAAACGGTAAAAAAACAATGTCCGACAACAACAAAAAGCTATGCGACCTTTGCGCAAAAATCGGAACGGTGTGCGTTTTTGACTACAAAACGGCAAAGGAGCTTGTAAAGCCGATTGTAGCGTCAGTAAATAAAAAAGGCTCGACGATATCTCCGTTTGCGGCTGAGTATCTTGCCGGGCAGTGTCTGTGCTCGATGATGCAGATAAATAATGAGATAGACAAGCTTTGCGATTACTCCGGAAATCAGGAAATAACAGTTTCAACTATTGACCTGCTTGTATCAAAACAGGTTGATACCAACTCTTATGAGCTGGCAAAAGCAGTAGCGGAAATGGATTCGCACAAGGCTTTTCGGATTTTGCCGGAGCTGTTTGCTGAAAATACCGACCCTTTGCAGATATGCTCGGCGATTGCTTCATCGTTTATGGATTTGTACAGGGCAAGACTTGCTCTGGAAACAAACCGCCCTCAGAATGAAGTTGTAAATGACTTCGGATATAAGGGAAGAGAATTCGTTGTGAGATACGCTATGAACGACTGCCGAAAGTTTTCCGCCGAAAAGCTCAGAAAGTGCATAGGTATTCTCGCTCAAACCGACGTTGAGCTAAAGTCTTTGCGAACAGACAGCCGGCTTATCGTTGAAAAAGCAATAGTGCGGATGCTTAATTTATAAAAACGGAAAGGGTTGTTGCTGTTGATATATGTCAGACAGGCGGTAATAGTTGAGGGAAGATATGATAAAATCAAGCTGTCCAGCATAATTGACGGAGTAATAATAGCGACAGACGGCTTCAGAATTTATAAAGACAAAGAAAAGTGCGCGCTCATCAGGCATTATGCGAAAACAACGGGCATAATAATTCTGACCGACAGCGACAGCGCCGGCTTTCAAATTCGCGGCTATTTAAAGAACATAGTCGGAAATGAAAGCAAAGATAAGATAATCAATGTTTATATTCCCGATATTTTTGGCAAGGAACGGCGAAAGAGCAAGCCGTCAAAGGAAGGCAAGCTCGGCGTTGAGGGAGTCGATACTCAGACGCTGATTAAAGCCTTCGAAAAAGCAGGAATTGAGGGAGGGGAACATAAAGAAAACAAAGACCCTATAACAAGGGCTGATCTTTACGAAGACGGTCTGATGGGAAAACCAGAAAGTACAAAAATGCGCAGACAGCTGCTTAAACAGTTTGAGTTTCCCGAGCTCATGTCAACAGGCGCAATGCTTGATTTATTAAACTCCGCAGTGACCCGTGAGGAGTATAAAGAAACCGTGGGTAAATTAAAAAAACAATGAGGTAAAAATCTATGGTGTTTTCAAGTCTGACATTTCTTTTTTTCTATCTTACAATAGTGCTTATATTGTACTTCATAGGCACAAAGACAATTAAAAATATTATTCTTTTGATATCAGGACTGATATTCTACGCTTGGGGCGAACCGGTTTATGTAGTTATAATGCTGTTTTCCACTCTTGTTGACTATACAGCGGGAATGTTTATGCATAAGTTTGACAGCAAGCCCAAAATACGAACTTTGTGTCTGCTTATGTCTGTAATATTGAACATAGGAATGCTGAGCATTTTCAAATACAGTTCATTTATTATTACGAATATTAACGCAATCTTCGGCACAAACATATACGATCCCCAGCTTCCTCTGCCGATAGGAATTTCATTCTATACTTTCCAAAGCATGTCGTATACTATCGACCTGTATCTTCGCAACATAAAGGTTCAGAAAAACGTTTTCAGCTTTACCGCTTATGTGTCTATGTTCCCGCAGATTGTCGCCGGACCTATCGTTCGGTATGAGGACGTTGCAAAGGAAATTGATGACAGGAAAATTACAAAGCCGATGCTTGCCGAGGGAGTAGCGTTTTTTGTCAAGGGGCTTGGAAAAAAAGTTTTGCTTGCAAACAATATAGGACTCTTGTGGACTCAGGTAAAAGCGATGGATTACGCTTCAATTCCGGCGCTTACCGCATGGCTCGGAATACTTGCCTTTACGTTCCAGATATATTACGATTTTTCCGGATATTCTGATATGGCTGTCGGACTAGGAAAAATGCTTGGGTTTAATTTCCCGAACAACTTTAATTATCCGTATATTTCAAAAAGCATAAGCGAATTTTGGCGCAGATGGCATATAACCCTAGGAAGCTGGTTCCGTTCATATGTATATATTCCGCTCGGAGGAAACCGTCATGGCATGGCGAAGACACTGCGCAACTTGATAATCGTGTGGTTCCTTACAGGTTTGTGGCACGGCGCAAGCTGGAATTTTATACTTTGGGGACTTTATTTCGGTGTATTGATAATATTAGAGAGACTTTTCCTCGGAAAAATACTTCAAAAGCTGCCGTCATTTCTGTCAACGGCGTATACGTTTATACTTGTGGTTTTCGGCTGGGTGCTGTTCGATATTGATACGCTTCCTGCTTCAGGAAGATATTTTAAAGCTATGTTTGGTGGAGCGGGAGCTTTTGCCGATTCAACCTCGTGGTATCTGCTCGCAAGCTATGCCGTAATATTTGTTATATGTATATTTGGTTCAACCGATGTGACAAAGAAAATTTGCGAGAGACTTAAATCAAAGAAATTTGATATTGTATCAGTATCAGCTCCGGTTGTTCAGCTTTTGATAATGGTGATGTGTACTGCGTATCTTGTTGACGCCACATATAACCCGTTTATGTATTTCAGATTTTAAGGAGGCGCACAGATGAGCAAAAAAGTTTCACAGACATTATCAATAATAGTGTTCTTTGCTTTTATATTTATTTTACCGATATTGACGGTGATATTACCAAAAGAGACGTTTTCGGAAGCTGAGAACAAGGTTTTGGCGACTTTTCCTAAATTCAGTTTTGACAGCGTAATTTCGACCGACTTTATGACAGGCATAGACTCATATGTTTCTGACCACTTTGTTTTCAGAGAGGACTGGATAGCACTTAAAACCAGGCTTGAGCTTGCTCAGGGAAAAAAAGAACTTAAGGGGATTTATTTCCTTGATGACAGACTGGTTCAAAAGTTTGAAACACCGGATTATACGGAAACAGATAAAAGTATTAACGGTATAAACCATTTTGCTCAAGTTATAGGCAAGCCGGTATATGTAGCGGTAGCTCCTACATCAGCGTGCATTTACAGCGATGAGCTTCCTAAAAATTCTTCAATGGAAGATCAAAAGGCGTATATAGATTATATATACAATAATCTTTCCGAGGAAATAACTAAGGTTGATTTATATAAAACATTGTTTTCGGTAAGAGACGAGTATGTATATTACCGCACCGATCATCATTGGACGACTCTCGGAGCGGGATATGCTTATAAGTCAATAGCTAATGCAATGGGCATTACCCCTATTCCGCTTGAAAAATTTGATGTTGAGCATGCTAGCAGTGACTTTTTGGGAACATTTTACTCCAAAGTGCTGTATAATGGAATTACACCCGATGTCATTGATTACTATATGTACAAAGACGGTTCTCAGGTCACGTCGGTAATTGTCAATGACGGACGTGAAGAAAAAGAATACAATAGTATGTATTTCAGAGAGTTTCTTTCAAAGAAAGATAAGTATTCATCATTTCTCGGATCAAACACTCCTATGGTTACAGTGAATTCCGATAACCAGGGTGAAAAGCTGCTGGTTATCAAGGATTCATATGCGCATTGCTTTGTTCCCTTTATGACGCAGCACTTTTCAAAAGTAACGATGATAGATTTAAGATATATGATGAATCCCGAACTGGTAGTCGATATTTCCGAATATGACAAGGTGTTAGTGCTTTACAACGCTCAAAGCTTTTCTGAAGATACCAATATTAAAAAACTCGGATATGTCAAAGGAGCAGCGGGAGAATAATTAAAATTAGCATAGAGTATTACACTGTTTGTTTTCTCAGCAAATGTTCCTTTGGCATCAGACTTTCTATGTCTACTATCTTTATTTCTTCTCGCATATCATGACTCTTTTAAATCATTCTTCCCATCTCCACCGTCCTTTATGGTTCTATTATATTTTTTTATCAAAAAAGCCACCTAAAGCAAAGCTTTAGGTGACATTTTTTGACACGCTAAAATGGCATCGGATATATCCGATGCCATTTTAAGATTAGGAAAAACTATTTTTTCTTTGAGGCAACAATAACTGCACCGGCAGCTGAAACAACAGCAAGAGCCAATGCTGCTGAAGCACCTGTTTCCGGAGCTGTTCCGGCGTTATCAACGGTTACATCGCTTCCGTCAAGAGAAAGAGTGAAATATGACTCCGCGTTAGTCCATGCTGTGTATCCGTCTGAGTTTCCCTCAGCGTGAACAGTCATGTTTCTCTTTCCTTCAGAAGCAGCATTCAGCTGGAGACAGAAAGCAAGTTTACCGTCAGAAACGTTTGTGTTGGCAAGAGGAACTTTTACTTCAACGTCATATCCCGCGTCGGTTTTAACTGAAACAGCTTCCAAGCCGTCTTTTAGCTCATGAGCGTCACCCTCCGCGAAAATTCTGGACTGCTCAATGGTTGTTCCGTCCATAGTTGTAAAGACCTCAAGAGAATCTCTTTCGTATGTAGTCGCAGATGTTGAATCAACAGCCGAATCCGTAACACTGACAAATACATAAATATTTGTGTCGTCTGCAATAATGTAGGCGACGCCTTCAGTACCGTCATCAGTTGCAAGGTCATCGGTTGTGTTCAGGTTGATAGCTGTAGCAGCGTCATAAGCAGCGTCTTTAACACCATCTATTGTAGCTGTTCCTTTAGCGGCGTAAAAAACTGTGTCGGCAGCTGCAAAAGCAGAAGTGGCAGTAACAGCGGTTAATAATACAGCTGCGGCTGCAAGAGATAACAATTTTTTCATATAAATATCCACCTTTCATTGATTTAATTTAGGAATATAATATAATATTTTGGTTTGAATTTCAATGAACTATAATACTTTTTTAATAAACAATAGCGCCAATAATACATAATTGTTTAAAATGTTTAGATTAAATTATATTTATTTATATAAAATCAATAAATACAATGAATAAAGTTTATTTATTAAATAATATCAAGATAAAATCAAGCAGATAATATAAACAAGCGTGCTTAGCATATAATAAAGAACGATAATAGTATATTAAGGAGGGCAAATATGGACATGAGAGAATGTAAAACAAAAGTACTGCTGTACTGTTCAGAGCTTGGATGCAACATTGTTCTTGAGAGAGCATATTCAACAGGGGAGTTGGTTTGCGGTGAATGTTTGAGTAAAGAAAGGTGCGACTATATTCGTAAGGGGTGCAGAAATAAACTTTTTAGTTGTAGCAACGCAATTGAAAAGGTAACAGGATAATAACAGGCAGTTACGGGTTAAATTTAACCTGTAGCTGCCTGTTGATTTCAAAAATTATATTCTTCAAATAAGATTAATAGGATATTCCCTGCCAAAGCATAGCGTCAGCAACTTTGAGGAATCCGGCGATATTAGCACCCATAACAAGGTTTCCTTCATGACCGTACTCCTTGGAGGCGTCGTAAGCCGCATGGAATATTTTTACCATTATATCGTGAAGCTTTGCGTCAACTTCCTCAAACGACCATGAAAGTCTCTCGCTGTTCTGGGACATTTCAAGACCGGAAGTAGCAACACCTCCGGCATTTGCAGCCTTCGCCGGTCCAAACAAAACTCCTGCTGCGAGGAACTTCTCAACTGCCTCAGGTGTCGAGGGCATATTAGCTCCTTCTGCGACTGCAATTACGCCGTTTTTGATAAGAGCGTCAGCAGCGTCGCCGTCAAGCTCGTTCTGAGTAGCGCAGGGAAGTGCTATATCACACTTGATTGTCCAAATGCCTCTGCAACCCTCAGTATAAGTAGCTCCCGGAACTCTGTTTACATATTCCTTAATTCTCGCTCTTTCAACTTCCTTAAGCTGCTTTACGACATCGAGATTAATACCGTTAGGGTCATAAATATATCCGTTTGAGTCAGACATGGCAACAACCTTAGCTCCAAGCTCAGTAGCTTTTTTATTTGCATAAATAGCAACGTTTCCTGAACCTGAAATAACGACAGTCTTGCCCTTAAAGCTCTCATTTTTCATGCATGCGAGCATTTCCTTAGTGAAATAGCAGAGACCGAAACCTGTTGCTTCTGTTCTTACAAGTGATCCGCCGTAAGAAAGACCCTTGCCTGTCAGAACACCGGTGAATTCGTTGCGGAGTCTCTTATACTGACCGAACATATAGCCTATTTCTCTTGCTCCGACACCGATATCTCCGGCAGGAACGTCTGTGTCAGCGCCGATGTGCTTAGAAAGCTCTGTCATAAAGCTCTGGCAGAATCTCATTACCTCAGCGTCTGATTTGCCCTTGGGATCAAAATCTGATCCGCCCTTACCGCCGCCCATAGGCAGTGTTGTAAGGCTGTTTTTGAAAATCTGCTCAAATCCGAGGAATTTGATTACAGAAGCTGTAACCGACGGATGAAGTCTCAGACCGCCTTTATAAGGACCGATTGCAGAGTTGAACTGAACTCTGTATCCACGGTTTACCTGAACGTTGCCATTGTCGTCAACCCAGGAAACTCTAAACTGGATTTGACGCTCAGGCTCAACGATTCTGTCTATGACTCCGGCCTTAACAATGTCCGGTCTTCTTTCCACAACCGGTTCAAGGCTCTCAAGTACTTCTTTAACAGCCTGAAGAAACTCTTTTTCTCCAGCGTTTCTTGCGCATACCTTATCATATACGCCCTGGAGATATGTACTTTTAAAATCCATTTGAATAGCCTCCCATAAAATTTTTCTAAACCAGTTTATCACACTTTTTTTAAAAATGCAAGAGGCTGATAAAATAAATTCATATTTTTTTAGTTTAAAAGGATTAATGATTTTAACAGCGGTCAAATTGAGATATTTAATTTAAAAAAATTCAGAAAAAGATATATTGAAATTTTATGCATAACATGTTATCATAATATTAATAAATGTACCGAAAGGACAGATTATATGCAGACAACATTAAAAAACGACATGTTAACTGTCGTGTCAGACAGCAAAGGCGCTTTGCTGTGCTCAATATTATCAAGAGATTCATCTGTGGAGTATTTGTGGCAGCCCGAAGATAGTAGTTTTCGCAGTTCCACATTTATGTTTCCGTTTATATCCGGAACAGGCGGATTAAAGCTTAAAATAAACGGCGCGCCGTATACAGTTCCATATGACACGGATATTTTAAAGAGCCGTGAATACACACTGGAAGAGCTTAATGATAATTCTGTAACATATCTGTTTAAATCGGACAAGGAAGCGTACTCCCTTTATCCGTTTAGTTTTATGTCATATGTTAAATATACAATCTCAGATAACAGGCTGATATGCACACTCAAAATTAAAAATACCGGAAGAGATAGGATGTATTTTTACGTCGGCGCTGATATGAGACTTAGAGTACCATTAGAAAAATGTCTTTCTTTTACTAATTATTCGGTTGAGTATGAAAAGAAGGAAACAATTACTCAGCATATACCCGTGTCTGTGAAGAGAACTGTGCTTGACTCTCAAAGAAGGCTGAGACTTTCAAGAAGACTGTTTGATTTCGGACGGATTGACTTGATCAACCCCGATTCGACATCTGTAAGTTTAGTAAGCGATATGTCTAATCACAGTGCTTCAGTTGAGTTTACAGGCAGTGGTGCTGTCGGAATATACGCTGTTCCAAACAGTGACTGCGACGATTATATAAGTGTTCAGCCTATGCTGCGGGAAGTGGATTTGAGCGAAAATGACGGCCTTGAAGAATTAACTAAAAGAAAAAATGTCGAATCACTTGATGGCGGCTGCGAGTTTATATATGAATTTTCGGTGGTGATAAAATAGTGAGAGCGGTAGTGCAGCGGGTTTCAAAAGCATCTGTTGCGGTAGAAGGCGTTATTACAGGGCAGATTAATAAAGGTTATCTTGTTTTGCTGGGTATCGGGACAGACGATAATGAAAAGTGTGCGGAAAAATTAGCTGAGAAGATTATCAATATGCGCATTTTTGCTGATTCAAACGGAAAGACAAACTTATCAATTAAAGATGTCAGCGGCGATTTGCTTGTTGTTTCCCAGTTTACTCTTTACGCGGATTCAAGAAAGGGCAACCGTCCAAGCTTTACTCACGCGGCGGGCACAGAAAAAGCAAACAGCTTATATGAATACTTTGTCGATTACTGCCGGCGAAAAAGCTTCAAGGTTGAAACAGGAAAATTCGGCGGAGATATGAAAGTTGAACTCGTCAACGACGGGCCTTTCACGGTGATTCTTGAAACTAACGGGGTTAAATTTTTTCTCTGATAAAAGAGGTCTTTATGAATATACAGATTTTCGGAAAAACAAAAAGCTTTGATTCAAAAAAAGCTGAGCGGTGGTTTAAGGAAAGAGGAATTAAATATCAGTATATCGACCTAAATCAAAAGGGAATGAGCAGAGGGGAGCTTACGAGCGTTTTGCAAAGCGTCGGCTCAATTGACAGACTTATTGATAATAATTCTAAATCGCAAGACGCTGTTCTCATCAGGTACTTATCCGGCGATAGTGCCAAACTCGAAAAGCTTATTGAAAATTCTTCATTGTTAATAAGCCCCATAGTTCGTAACGGCAAGGCGGCGACAGTCGGCTATTGCCCTGAAATATGGGACTTATGGCTTAAAGATGAGTAGTTTAAAGCGCGCCAAAAGTAAAAAATGAATATACTGCTTGAAAGAAGTGTGTTAGAAAATTAATGCTTTTAAGAAAATTTCTCTAAAGTCAGTAGCGCTGCTGGCAAGTATATTGACCTTGGCGTCTTCGTTTATGGTGACCGGCTGCACATCAAATGATGATAATAAAAACGGTGAGCGGACAGAAATCTCAACTGTTTCAAAACTTCCGACTGAGTCCCAAACCGCTGAGCAAAGCACAACTACTGAGGCGACAACAACGACGCAGACAACAACCACGATTGTAACTACAACCGAACAGACTACAGCTGCGACAACAGTTACAACAACTGAGGCGACAACTGCGACAACAAAGCCTACTACAACAGCGGCCACAACTCAGGCGACCACAACCACAGCTAAAACGACTGCAACATCTGCAACTGCAGCAGTATCAGCTGTGTCTTCAAATATATCGTCATCAGACGAAATGAGAGACATATCAACCGCTGAGCTTGTGGATGACATGGGTATAGGCATAAATCTCGGAAACACTTTTGATTCCTGCGGAGACTGGATAGATCAGTGGGGAGACGGAACTCCAAGAGCCTATGAAACCGCATGGGGAAGCCCTGTTGTTACTGAAAAAATGATAAAGGGATATGCTGACGCAGGTTTCGGCGTTATGCGGCTTCCTGTAACTTGGTCTAACCTTATGAAAGAGGACGGAACGCTCAGCAACGCGTACATAGATAGAGTAAAGCAGGTAGTTGACTGGATACTTGATAACGGAATGTACTGCATTTTGAACATGCACCATGAGGGTTGGATCGGCGAGGATATGCCTGAAGACTATGAAGGAACTCTGAACAAATATGCCTATATGTGGAAACAGATTGCCGACGCGTTCAAGGATTACGGCGATAGGCTTATGTTCGAGTCAATGAATGAAATCGGCTTTGACAGCCTGTGGAACAGATACGGAGGAACATCCGGAAAAAGCGAAGCATATAAAATGTTCAACTCAGTAAACCAGAAGTTTGTTGACGTAGTCAGAGCTTCCGGGGGAAACAATCCTGAGCGCCATCTTTTGATTGCAGGATACTGGACGGATATCGGACTTGTTTGTGATTCGCTTTTCATAATGCCGAATGATCCCGCTAATCGCATGGCTATATCGGTTCATTATTATTCGCCTGCGACATTTGCCATACTTGAAGAGGATGCCGATTGGGGCAAAGTGCAGACAACTTGGGGGACAGCTGCGGATAAAAGCGAGCTTAACAACAATATGCAAAAAATGAAAACATGGTATTCAGACAAGGGAATACCGGTAATTGTAGGAGAGTATGGAGCTACTAGTAAAAATAAAACCAGATCCCAGTTTGAAAATTATATTTTAAGCGTCGCCACGTCAGCTGTTGAGCATGGCCTCTGTCCGATACTTTGGGACACGCCCGGCGGTGAATATGATAGAACAGCGTGTAAGTTTACACATGAGGATTTTATAGAAAGGCTGGTTTCTTTAAAATAAAAACCGTGTATTCGTATTGTGATGTGATAAATTTTATACAAATAAAAGGCAATGTAAGATACATTGCCTCGGCCTGTCAAAGGACCATCGTTTCTACTTCTTTTATGGTTTGTCTTAACTGGCGTATGCCTAAGCTGAAATGAGCATACAGAATTCTTTCTGTATGCTCATTTTTTTATGAAAACAGTCAGTAGCCTGTATTAATAATAATTTTTTGGGCTTTATTGTGACAAATTATTTCGCAGTCGGTGTGAATCCCTCCGTCCTCGCCGTCAAGAGTCCAAGCGATTGGCTTTTCGGATTTAAAAGAAATACGGTTTGTCTTAAAAGAATAGAAGTAATCTGGTGAAAAATCCTGCTTAAGGGCACAGGTTATAATGTTTTGAAGCTCAATGGGGTTCTTCGGAGTTTTAACCAAAGTTACTTCGAACAATCCGTCATCAAGCAAAATGTTAAGCTCAGATGTGTTTCTGTATCCCCCAATGGAATAAGCGTTTGTAACCAGCCCGAGAATAAAATAATCACGAATAGCAAAACCGTCATGCTCAACCGTGACGTCATAAGAAGATATTGTCGGGAGCCGCTTGATACCCTCAAGAACATAGGCGAGATGCCCTAAAGCATTTTTGGATTCCTGTGGAGTTTGGTAAGAAACATCGACAAAAGCCCCGAAAGCAGCGACATAAGTGAAATATGAGCCGTTAAGCGAACCGACGTCATATGCGAAAGGCTTTCCGGTCATAATATTTCGAGCTGCTTCAATCATATTTGACGGAATAGAAACACTGTAAGCAAAATCGTTGGTAGAACCCGCAGGTATGTATCCGAACGGTTTTGTATAGCCTATATTCATAAAAGCGGATATTGTTTCGCTGAGAGTGCCGTCTCCGCCGCTTGAGACAATGAGGTCAAAATCGTCGAAGCATGAGGTTATTTTTTTTATACAATCGGCTTTGCACTGCGTCGGATAAGCAGTAACGTCGTAATTATTCTTAGTAAAGACATCAATAATGTCAGAGAGATGTTTTTTAATTTGCTGTTTTCCTGAAAGGGGGTTAAAAATCAGAAGAAGCCTTTTATTGTTCAACTGGTATACTCCTTTGCGGTTGTTTTGTTAAATCTAATATTTACGTGCAATCTTAATTATTATTTTAATATATTGTATATTCTTTGTCAAGATTATCAGTCAGGATTTGTAAAATAAATGCAATCTTTAGCGGAATCTGTAGTAGCAAGAGCTGAGTTTTCAAGACCGCAAACACCGTTCTTCTGATATTTGCAGTTGAGCGAACACTGAATTAAATTCATATTTCGCAGTCCTTTCTTTGTGAATTATTATTTATATTATTACGCTGAAAGGGTCTATTATACAACAGGAATTTCAGTATATTTAAGTGATGATGAGATAAAATAGATTAACCGAAATTAACCGAAAGGATTGTCTGTAAAATGAAAAATAGCCGTTTATTAATACTTCTGATAATAATTTTTGCAGGATTTGCAGCAATATGGCTGTTTCCAAGCGTTATACGTGCCCAAATACCGAAATCGTCCGGACTTACACTTAAAAAAATCAGCTACTGCGTGCAGGTTTCGGCAAACGGTGAAATCTGTTCAGACGGAGCGGGCGCTGTGAAGGCTCAGTCATCATATGTGGTAGGTGATGCGCTTGTAAAGGAAGGCGACAGGATAGAAATAGGGCAGGCGGTAGCCAGTATAGATAAAGCTCAGACAATAAATAAAATAACGTCGGCGATAGCAGTTTCATCGCCCGGTCTGTCTCAGTCGATAGCCGAGGCTTCATTTGCGGGGACAATTCCAGAAGCGGTTTATGCCGAATCAGAAGGTGTAGTGAGCGAGGTTTGTGTAAAGCCCGGGGATTACGTCGAATCAGGCGATACAATTATTCGTCTTGACAGCGGTGAAAAGTATATCGCAAGTCTTGCGGTAAGCGAGAGCAATATGCCGGGAATAGAAGTCGGACAAAAAGTAACACTTTCGGGAAATGCTTTTGGAAAAAAGAAATATACCGGAACAGTTATAAGTATTGGGAATTCTGCAAGAAAAACATATTCAGGCACAACTCAAAAGACGGTTGTTGACGTCGTTTGTTCAATAGATTCTCCCGATGACTCTATTAAACCTGGATATACCGTTAAGGGAAAAATTGATACAAGCGGAGTGAAAATCGCAAGCATACTTCCTTATGAGGCAGTGTCTCAGGATGAAAAAGGGGAGTATGTTTATGTCTATGAAAGCGGAAGAGCCTATAAAAGATATATAGAAACAGGAGAAGAGCTTGCAAACGGAGTTGAGATTTTAAGCGGGCTGAGCGAAACAGAAGAGATAATAGCTGATCCGTCAGTAATTCGTGCCGACGGCAGTATAGTTATTATCGAAAGAGGTGACGAGCTTGCTTGACGATATAAAGGCACAGCTTACCGAGATTTCACGCAATAAGCTTCGTTCAGTTCTGACGATAGGCGGAATTGTCATAGGAGTAATGTCGGTTGTGATTATATCTGCGGTTGGTGAAATAGGCAGACAAACGATAACCTCAAAGCTTGAGAATATGGGTATTGACAGCGTGATGATAACTGCGTCTTCCGAAACACAGGGGCTTGATGAAAACGACCTTGAAGCGGTGCAGTGTTCAGGCGCGGTTGAAAATGCGGTTCCGCTGATGAGCAGACTGACTGAAATCAGGGCTGCCGGAAAAAGCTTTGACTGCATGGCGTGGGGAATAAACGAGGATGCCGATAAAGTTATCAGTTTTTCGGTTATGCACGGGAGAATGATAAACCGCGGCGATACGGCATCAGCTTCAAAGGTATGTGTTATGGAAGAGCAGCTTGCCGTTGATTTTTATGGCAGAAGCAACATAATAGGTAAAAAAGTTATTCTTCCATTAAACGGGCAAGTAGAGGAATTTGAGGTTGTAGGAGTAGTTACAAGCGGAGTGAGTATGCTTCAGAATCTATTCGGCGAGTATATACCTGCGTTTGTATACATCCCTTACACGGCAATATGCGAAGACGGGATTTCCGACAGCTTTGACACAATAGCCGTAAAGCTTTCCGAAGCTGTTAAGGATTCAAATGCGGCTGAGTCTTTGGAGGCGGCGATATCGCAAAGTGAAAGCAGAAACAGCTCGGACGGCATAAGTGTCCAAAATCTCATAAATCAAAAGGAACAGCTTACATCGCTTCTTGAAACCGTTACGCTGGTTTTATCAGTAATTGCCGGAATATCGCTTGTCGTATCAGGATTGTCTATAATGACGGTAATGCTGACGTCGGTTAAAGAAAAGACAAGGGAGATAGGAATAAAAAAAGCTATCGGGGCGTCGGACAAAGATGTTCTTTTTGAATTTCTTCTTCAGTCTGTACTGATAACTCTCATGGGAGCGGGGATAGGAATAATTTTAGGCACGGGAGCGGTATTCGCGGCTTGCGCCGTTATAGGAATCACGTTTTCAATCAGTTTTGAAACAATAGCGGCAATAACGCTTGTCTCAATGACAATCGGGCTTGTTTCCGGAGTGTATCCTGCGTTCCTAGCTTCAAAGCTGACACCCGTTGAAGCTCTGTCAAGATAAAATAAGGACGGATATATAAATTATATCCGTCCGAAAAATTATTTTGAAAGAGCGCTCTTTCTGTAAATTATATCATCACGTTTAGGACCGTTTGAAACCATTGTGATAGGGAAACCGATGCGGCTCTCGATAAACTCTATGTATCTGCGGCAGTTTTCGGGAAGATCCTCATAGTTTTTGATACCTCTTATATCGCACTTCCAGCCGTCAAGAACCTCCAAAACGGGCTTAGCTTTTTCAAGCTTGGTTGTAACAGGGAAGTCTGTGGTGATTTCACCGTCAATCTCATATCCGACGCAAACAGGGATTTTGTCAAGATAGCCCAAAACGTCCAAAACGGTAAAAGCAACGTCTGTAGTGCCCTGAATTCTGCATCCGTATTTGGAAGCCACGCAGTCGAACCAACCCATTCTTCTGGGTCTGCCTGTCGTTGCGCCGTATTCTCCGCCGTCTCCGCCTCTTCTTCTGAGCTCGTCAGCCTCGTCTCCGAAGATTTCAGAAACAAAAGCTCCAGCGCCGACAGCGCTTGAATATGCTTTGCATACGGTGATTATCTGAGAAATTTCATAAGGCGGAAGTCCCGCGCCGATAGCTCCGTAAGCGGCAAGGGTTGATGATGAGGTAACCATCGGATAGATTCCGTGATCAGGGTCTTTCAACGAGCCGAGCTGGCCTTCAAGCAGAATTTTTTTGCCTTCTTTCAAAGCCTTGTCAAGATAAAGAGAAACGTCGCAGACATAAGGAGCAACCATGTCTCTGTATTCAAGCATTGTTTTGAACATTTCCTCAGCGTCGAGCTTTGGCTTGTGATAAAGGTGTTCTATAAGTACGTTTTTGGTGTCAAGCACTCTTTCAAGCTTTTCCCTGAGCGAAACCTCGTCAAAAAGCTCGGAAACCTGAAAACCGATTTTAGCGTATTTATCCGAATAAAAAGGAGCGATTCCCGATTTTGTCGAACCGAAAGCCTTTCCTTTAAGACGTTCTTCCTCATATTCGTCAAACAGAATATGATACGGCATAACAATCTGAGCCCTGTCCGAGACAAGTATTTTAGGCGAGGGAACTCCCTTTGAAACAATGTCGTTTATTTCTTTGAAAAGAACGGGAATATTAAGAGCGACCCCGTTTCCGATAATGCTCGTCGTGTGGTTATAAAAAACTCCCGACGGAAGAGTGTGAAGAGCGAATTTTCCGTATGGGTTTACAATTGTGTGACCTGCGTTCGCGCCGCCCTGAAAGCGGATGATTATGTCTGATTCCTGAGCAAGCATATCAGTGATTTTGCCTTTGCCCTCGTCTCCCCAGTTTGCGCCTACTATTGCCTTTACCATGTTATAACCTCCGTTTTGGTTTTAAAATGATTTGCACAATCCTTTTTCATTATAGCAGAAAGCGAGTCATAAGCAAAATATATATCTTTTATATCAAATATAATTATATCTTATCTATAATACGAGTAATGAGCGACAATATGTCTTTTTTTGCCGCTTTGAGCGTCATATCCGACAATGTCAGCGCCGTTGCCGCTCATAAGCTCGGCAATAACAGCACCGTCAAGACTGCACCTGAAAACCTCATGCGCCTCGCAGAGAACAACAATGCAGTCGTCAAGAACAGCAATGCCTCCGTTTTTGCCGATTACAAGCTCGCTTCCGTCGTCAAGCCGCTCAACAGCATAGTCAATGTCTTTGCCGTTATATCTTGATAATTCTTTTTTAGACATTTGCTTTTTCCTGCTTTTATTAAAAAGGAAAGACATATCATCACCTCAAAGATCTTAAAGGAGTAAGAGTATATGCTTATTTTGCGTACGGTTATAGCCGCGTTTCTGTCGCTTTCGGTTTTGTTCGCGTTCACAAAGCTTATGGGCAACAAGCAGATGTCGCAGTTAAATATGTTCGATTACATCAACGGGATTACAATAGGCTCGATTGCCGCTGAAATGGCTATTGCGAAAGATTTTAAGGATTTTGTTGTGACATTAGCCGCTATTGCCGTATACGGACTCGTCGGCTTTTTTCTGTCTGAAATAACAATGAAATCAATTAAGTGGCGCAGGTTCTTTTCGGGAGAAGCCTGCCTGCTTATTGAAAAGGGAAAAATATACAAAAGCAATTTGAAAAAAGCCAAGCTTGATATAAACGACCTTCTCACAATGGCGAGGTGCGAGGGCTATTACAACATTTCCGACGTGCAGTACGCTGTTATGGAAAACAACGGAAAGGTGTCGTTTCTCGCGAAATCGGAAAAAAGGCCCGTAAATCCATCTGATATTAACATATCGCCTCAGCCCGAGGGTATACTCTCAAATGTAATTATAGACGGCAAAGTGCTTTCGCAGAATTTAAGGAAAACCGGAAAAGAAGAGCAGTGGCTGAAAAACCAGCTTTCGATTCAGGGATTTGGCTCGCCCGAAGATGTTATTCTTGCGGCGGTTGATGAAAACGGGCAGTTGTTTTGCTTTGAAATGATAGAAAAGAAAAATGATAAAAACGTGTTTGACTGATTATTTTATCATGCGTTCAAAACGTGCGATTTCCCGCTTGAGCCTTGCGATAGGAAGTCCCATAACGTTATAATAGTCTCCGATAATTCCTCGTATAAATAGGGCGCCGCGCCCTTGAATACCGTAAGCGCCTGCCTTGTCCATAGGCTCTCCTGTTTCAGTATAGGCTATTGCCTCGGCAGAAGAGATAGGGTAGAATTCAACGTCCGTGGAATCCGAAAACGAGTAGCTCATAGAGTTTTTATACAGGCATACTCCGCTGATAACAGTGTGCCTTTTTCCCGAAAGCTTCATGAGCATTTCAACAGCGTTTTCCCTGCTTTTCGGCTTTCCGAGAATTTCACCGTCTGACAGTACAACGGTGTCGCAGCCTATAACAAGCGAATCCTTGTTTTCTAAAGCTATTGCTTTGGCTTTTTGAACGGCAAGGTACTCCGCCGCGTTTTGAACCTCAATATTATCGGGAATTGTCTCGTCAATATTAGAAGGTATGAATTCAAAATCATTGTAAATCAGCTTAAGCAGCTCGATTCTTCTTGGTGATTTTGAAGCGAGAATAATTTTTTTGTTCATATAAATCCAGCCTTAAAGGCCCTCCTAAAAAATAGTTTCTGGTTTAGCAAACAATTTAAGAGTACTTCAAAAAGCTTGAAAAGTCAATATTGCTGTTACATAATGACATATAATTTTTAAAGATGAAAATACAAAAAACTAATTATGCTAAATCATTATTGTGCATTTTTAGGTAAAAAAGCTGTAAAATAAATAAAATGTTTATCCTAAAACGTATATTTTGCATGAAAAGCAAGCTAAAACAGCACGTTTTGATATTGAAGACGATAAAATAACTACTTATAATATTGTTAAAAGTAATGTTAGGAGGAGAATATATGCATAGCAAATTAAAAAAGCTTGTATCAATGCTGACAGGCACAGCAATGCTAGCGGCAAGTATACAGTTTACTGCTTTTGCCGATAATGCTGTAATCAGCGAAAACGAAGGCAAGGCATTGTTCTGCAACAATCAGATTTCTTCGGAAAT
>CALWZA010000006.1 GCA_944385905.1 uncultured Clostridia bacterium | reverse complement strand
CGCCGATATTACCCGTTTCTTTTTCCGCCGGTAAAGCTAGGTTCGGCAGTAGATAATCGCCTTGTTGCGTGTATGTACCGCCGAGTTGTTCAAATAATGTGTCAGTCATAGTAAAAACCTCCTTTGCGCTTATATTGTACAAAGGAGGCGAATAAAAGTCGAATGTGCGATTTATGAATTTGTAAATCCGCTATTGTCAAAAATTACAGCGAATATTTCCAAGCTTGTGCCACTTTTTACAGCGAACATAGCGAATATTCACTCTTATGTTTTCGATTCTCGTATCACTTGCCAACGAGGGAATTCTCGAAGCACACGGATATGCCAATCGGATTTTCGAGTGATTGTGCGAAAGTATTTCGAGCAGTAGAATTCTATTAAATATACTTTCGGAATGTGATTCACATTGTTCCTCTTGAATGATTTAAGATGTCCTTTCTTACACCAATTATTGATAGATGTCGTGCCGTAACCGATTACTTTTGAAATTTCGGTTGTGGTCATCACATCGGGATATTGCGAAAAAAGTTCTGTGTAATACAGTTTCATATTTTCAAGAACCTGTTCAGGTACCTCGGCGCTCATTTTGACGGTATAGTTCCCCTTGTACCAACCTGCCGGTGCGGAATAGGATTCGGGAAATACTTTTCTCTTTTCAAGATATGTAATAACGTCAGCCTTTTTGATTTTGTAACAGCGAGTTTTCTTACCCGTGTATTCGCACGGAATCTTTCCGCTTCGCAGCAGATACAAAGCCGTTGATTTACTGATGTGGCAGATTTGATAGAGTTGGTCTTTGGTAATAATATCGGGAATCGAATCCCAGTTGATTGCGGTTTCATCCATAGCAATACACCTCGTAAATATTTTTATCGGTGTAGGTTTTCCTGTGTATTGCCATTGTTTATGTGTTTATTCTGTTCTTTCCGCAGTTCTTTCCAAAATAGTGCCTGTTCTTTCCGAAAACAGCGAAAATGCCGTTATTCGAACTTTCCTTATTTATCGGGATTTCTGCGACGCAACCGCCAAAAAAGCCTTTCATGGCAAGCATTTTCGATGAATACTAAGTCGCCCGAAACAGTCTTCAAAAATCACCAAAGAGCCATTAACCCATAAAACTCGAAATCGTTTTGTCCATTGCGGGCATGTGGGTTCGAATTCCACCTTCTACGCCATTTACAAGGCTTTCACTTGTTTGAAATCCTTATTTTATTTTGCCTCGGAGCAACTAATTTTGCTGAGTGATGCACAGGTGCGCCTTAAATCGTGTAATTGAATATGTTTTAAATCATAAGCTTTAAGCAGCTTATCAAATGATGATGAAATGTAGTCGGGAGTAATAAGACCGCATAATTCATCCGACAATATTTAATAGGCAATACTTTTGTTAAACTGACATTGACAGCCGGCTCATACTTTGAAGATGCAAAACTATCAACTTAATCACTCATACTTGCTCTAATACCTCTTTCCATTTTGTCGACACTTTCATTTCGACACCGTTTTCAAGTGCCTTAAACTGCTCCATACCGCAATGGATTTTAAGTCTTTCCGGAGTTCTTAAATCAAACAAATTGTCCGTTCCCTTTGTTTCTAATATGAAGTAAAGTTTCTGTTCACCGTCACGGTCTAAATATACCGCCCAGTCGGGGTTATATGTGCCGATCGGTGTGTCAATTTTAAACCTGTCCGGTATCTTAAAGAACATCTTTACATCAGGATCATCGTCTAAAGCCTTTGCAAACGGCTTTTCAATCGTTGAGCTAATATAATATAAAGATTTTTAAAAGCTGTCATTCGATTTGCATATTTTCCATTTGTTCTTTCGAAATGCCATTCTTTTTTCCGTAATTCTCCCAATAAATAGTTGAGGCTTTGATAAACATTTTTTTGGAAATCGGCATCGTTACTTGAAAATTTTTATATCTTCGATTTACTATGGAAACGGCAAATTTTTTCATTTTCGCTTTCAAAAATATCCGAAAGGGTGTAGTCAAGATTGCCTCTCCACTGCCAATTTTTAATGTTGAACCAAATTGATAGCCATTTTTACTGCAATACAGTTGTAGCATCTTAACCGCAATGTCATTTTGGTATGGCTCAATAAAGCCACAATTAATAACAACAGATATGGTTGGCTTTTTAGAGGGAATATTTTCTTCCAAAGTTTTTAAAAAATTGAGAAGTGTTACTGGAATACTGTCCGCATAAAGTGGAAATACAAATACAATGTCCGAATAATTTTCAATCATCTGGCAAAGCGTCAAATGATTGGACTTCTTAACTTCACAGTATTCCGTGTTCAAACTGCAATACTTCGAAAATAATTGAGCATATTGTTTGGAATTTGACTTGGGAGCCCTTGGGCTGGCGTTTATAATCATCACTTTTCCCATGCTGCCACCTCATTGCTTACCGCCGCCTCGACTTCATCTTCAGTAACGAATATAATGCGATAACTTTCAAAACTCATATTTTTTGCATTTCGTTCTACAAGTAAGCTAAAGATATTTTGTTCTTCGGGAGAAATATCTCCATAGCCAATTATGACTGCCTTTTTAGGGACTACATTGCGCTGAGCATGGTGTGTTTCTCCATGCAGCAAACGAATAAACGCTTGCTGCACGGGAATGCTTCGCTCAAGCATGGTTTTCATTATAGTATCATAACCGCCATATTTGATTCTGCTTACATACAAAATTCGATCACTTGCTGCGATTTGAGGATAAACTTTAATTGCGTCATCGCGTATTACACATTTTCCCGGGGTCTTTGTCCAGCAGCCAAAACACCCAACACAGTTTGCGATATTCAGTTTTGATAAATCAATAAATTGTATAGTTGGATGATGTTCTTTGAAAACATTTAAATTTCTATCACTCAACACCAAATTCATTTTATTCTCCTTGTTTTATATATCTATTTTTGTTATTATAATATATTTTGGCGGGTTTTAAAATAGAAAATGAAAAATTTTTTTATAAATAAATCCCATTTTATAAAAATCGTGCATGAAAATATGTAAGGGATAGTTATGGTTGGCCAGCGCAGGGAAAACACAGCGTCACATGTGATGATTGAAAGCATACCAAACTGTGCTGGAATCATCCGTCTTACGCAACCGCTTCCTTGCCGAGCTGCCCATAAGCATTTTTAGCCGTTTTCGTGATTTCCTTAGAAATGTTGGTACAGGTCATTAGCCAGTTATTTAAATACCGTCTATTCGCAGTTTATGATTGATTTGTCGCTTGACCACTGATACCTTGTGAAGCATGAAAAGAGATTTATCGTATATAATGTTTTTCATTACGGTGGAGAGCGTTATGTGTATATAGTCAGGCATAAAATACTTGCTGATTTGTCTCCTGTATTAACCTCTTCTACGGTCTTATTCGCTTAACTATTATAATTAATAAGCTGTAATTCCTGCAATAATATTTGTTGACTTTTAACTTATACGGTATATAATATTAATATAAATATTAGAGTCATTTTATATTATTCGGATTTCTTAAAGGTTTTTATAGGTGCTTTTTAAAATACAGCAGTCAAAAAATATCTTTTTGAAGAAAGGAAGTATGTTATGCTAAAATCAGTAGAACGATGGGGAATATTTGAGGTGTCGATATCAGGACCTGACGGCGGAAATCCGTTTGTTGATTACATCGTCAGCGGACACTTCTCAAATGAACATGAAAGCGTTGAGGTTAGCGGATTCTATGACGGAAACGGCATTTATAAAATTCGCTTCATGCCGTCATATGAGGGTATTTACAGCTATGAGACCTCCGGTAACTTTGACGGCGCAGAGACAAAAGGGGAGTTTACAGTTATTCCTGCCAAAGGAAACAATCACGGACCGGTCAGGGTTCATGGCAAATATCATTTTGCATACGAAGACGGAACGAAATATTATCCGTTCGGAACAACCTGTTATGTCTGGACTCATCAGCCGGAAAATATACGTCGTCAAACGCTTGAAACACTTTCAAAGGGTTATTTCAACAAAATACGGTTCTGCGTTTTTCCGAAGCACTATATACATAATTTCAAAGATCCGGTCACTTTTCCGTATGAAGGCACTCCGGTTGACAATTCAGAGCTGAATGTTGATAATATGTATAATTACAGCGACTGCCACGGCAACAGCTGGGATTTTTCACGCTTCAATCCAGCTCATTTTCAACTTATGGAGGAAAACATCGCTGCTTTAAGAGATATGGGTATAGAGGCTGACATAATTCTGTTTCATCCGTATGACAGATGGGGATTTTCACAGATGGGAAGGGATGACTGTCTGCGATACCTGAAGTATGTAATTTCGCGCTTTTCTGCATACAGAAATATTTGGTGGAGCATGGCAAACGAATATGATTTGGTTAAAAGCTTTACAGCTGATGATTGGGAATGCTATGCAAATTATGTTTATACAGAGGATAAATACAATCATTTGCGCTCAATTCATAATTGCGTACCATTTTATGATTATACAAAACCTTGGGTGACACATTGCTGTATGCAGAGGCAGGATAAATACCGCACTACTGAACTTACAGAAGAATATCGAAAAAAATACGGAAAACCGATTGTATGGGACGAGATTGCGTATGAGGGAAATATAGATATAAGCTGGGGCAATATTTCAGGAAGACTGCTTGTCAGGCGCTTTTGGGAAGCAGTTATGAGGGGCGGCTACGCAGGTCATGGTGAAACCTATGAACATCCTGACGATATTCTCTGGTGGAGCCACGGCGGTGCGCTTCACGGTGAAAGTCAGGAGCGTATTAAGTTTCTGCGAACAATTCTTGATGACGTTCCGGGGTACGGGCTGATGCCAGCTGACGGTTGGTATGACGCATCAGTTGGAATTCCCGAGTCTTATCCCGACTCGGGTTACGAGATTCACTATTTCGGGTTTGATCGTCCTTCGTTCAGAATTTTCAATAAAGAAGAAGACAAAAAATATCATGTCGATATTATTGACACCTGGGAAATGACGGTTACAGACGCCGGAATACACAGCGGACGGTTTAAAATATCGCTTCCCGGCAAAGAGTATATGGCGGTCAGACTAAAAAGGGTAGAATAAATGTTTAATGCGTTACTATTATAATATCAATTAAATTATTTTTTAACCCGGCAGTTGATTAGGAGCTGCCGGGTTTTTATGTGTCTCGGGAAAGGTATAAGTTAATGTTGACAACCGCAAAAACACAGACTGAAATCACCGCTAATGATGATTATTAAGCTGTTTCAAATAAAGTCAGAATAATTACCGCTTGTCCGTCATAGTATTTCTTAAAAGGTATCGGAAAGGACTTCGACGGTATGGATGTTTATGATAGGATAATGTGCGCTGTATCTCTGCTTAACGGAAAATTAAGGCAGTGCTTTGAAGCGGCTGAAAAACAGGATTTGCTGTTAATTAACGAAATAAGGCTGCGAGCGGACAGATATATAACTGTCTCGACGCCGGACGGGGAACGGTTCATAACATCAGATGGCAAGCTTGCCGCGTTTAGAAGAAGCGCTGTTTCAGTGTCACAGACTGATATAGAAGGGATTTTCATGTCTGCTCTCAGATATTCAATACATAGCCATTCGCGAGAAATTGCACAGGGGTTTATAACTCTAAAGGGCGGAAACAGACTGGGATTTTGCGGAACGGCAGTTTACAAAAGCTCTGCCGATCAGCAAGTCGAATACGTTAATAAAGTTTCTTCCGTAAACATACGAATATCCAGGGAGATTATAGGTTGTGCGAATGAGATATTAAATTCAGAATCATTAGATACTATTAAGGGATTGCTTATTGCCGGACCGCCTTTAAGCGGAAAAACAACTGTTCTTCGCGATTTATGCAGGCAGTTGGGTGATGTGTACAGAGTATCTCTTATTGACGAAAGGGGAGAGTTGGCGGCGGTATTCGACGGCACCGCACAGAATGATGTTGGTATGTTTACAGATGTTTTTAATTACTATACAAGGTACGACGGAATTATAACGGCTGTCCGAACAATGTCGCCGAACATTTTAATCTGTGATGAGATTGGCAGCGAAGATGATGTAAAAGCACTTGAATATGCCGAAAATTCAGGAGTAAAAGTCATTGCGACCACTCACGCCGAATCGATTGACGACGCAATAAACAAAAGGAATATATCAAAGCTTATTTCACGTCATATTTTTGACAGGGCAGTATTGTTAGGAACAAATCAAAATATCGGCAGGATTATGCAAATGCGCAGGCTTGAACAGCAATAAGAACAAGGAATGATTTTTTATGATGCGTCTTTCTTTTTGTGCGGCTATAATTGTTTCAGGAGCAGTAACAGGAGCAGCCATATGTGAAATGATGAAAAAGCGTATACATATGCTGAGGCTGCTTACAGAAATGTGTGATGAAATACTGCTGCTTTTAGAATTTCGCGCTCCTGACATATATGAAATAGTAAGATGTCTTGCGTCAAATGAGAAATTGAGCAGGCTTTCTTTCTTAAAAGAAGTATATGAAGATTCAGAAAGCGGAGCAGTTTTTAAAGATGTTTGGAAAATCCGTTCCCAGGCATTTTTCTCATACATGCCTTCGGAAGTGACGAAAAATGTATTGGAACTCGGAGCCGATCTCGGTACGTGCGCGCTTGACGGTCAGCTTGCTGTTGTTAATGGCTACCGAAAGTTTTTTGAAAGCGAATATGTGAAACTTGAAAAACAGTATGAAAGCAAGGGCAAGTTAGTGCAGGCATTCGGTATTTTTGCCGGAGCATTCATCGCCATTGCTCTATATTAGGAAGAAGAGGATGTAAGATATGAATGTTGATTTGATTTTTAAAATAGCGGGAATAGGTATTGTTGTTGCGGTGCTCAGCCTTTTGCTTAAGAGAGCGGAGAGAGATGAGCAGGCGCTGATGATAACTCTTGCAGGTCTGGTAGTCGTATTATTTATGCTGATAAACGAGATTTCCAAACTGTTTACAACAGTGAAGTCAGTTTTCGGATTATGAAAATAATAGGAATTTCCGCTTTATGTATCTTAACAGCGATAGTCAGCAAATTATGTGAGCGGGAAAATCGTGCGCTTTCATCTGTGCTGACGGTGTCGGCTGTGTGTATGTTAATGCTTGCTGCGGTCAATATGCTGAATCCGGTAATTACTTTAATTGATGATTTGCAGGCGTCAGCCGGAATAGATATCAGATATTCAGAAATACTTTTTAAATCTCTTGGAGTATGCTATGTGACGCAGTTAAGCTCCGACTGCTGCCGTGACTGCGGAGAAAACGCGCTCGCCAACAGCGCTGAGCTTATCGGAAAAATATCAGTTGTTCTAATATCTGTCCCGCTGCTCTCAGCCTGTGTCGGAATTATAAACAGCTTGCTTGGCTAAGCGGATTGGATGAAAAAATGAGTTATAAGTTTATCTTCTCTTTGATAATATCTTTTATTATTGCTCTTATTGCACCTATAAATGTTTCTGCGCAGGATAACTCCGGGAATACGGTCGAAGACGAATATTTTAATATTGTTGAAGAAAATCTCTCAGATAAGATAAACAAAGATGCTGAGGAATTTATAAATGAAAACGGAATAAGCGTATCCGATCCGAATTCGGTAACAGAACTGTCTTTCGGAAGTTTGGTCAGCTTTTTTATAAATAAATTGACCGCAGTTATCAAAACTCCTTTAAAAACATTTGCTGCTTGCGTTTCGGTAATGCTAATATGTATGATTGCAAAGCTGGTTTTGCTTGATAACAGCATTTCAAAATTTATTGAGACTTGCGGAATATTGCTTTGTGTCTTGGCTGCATCATTTTCGCTCACAGAGACAGTTGGAGTTGTTAAATCGGCAATTGAGGACGGCGCGTTATTCATGACGAGTTTTGTTCCGGTATTTACAGCCGCAGTTGCTGCAGGAGGCAGCCCAACGTCAGCGGCAGGTTATTATACCGCTGTTCTCACAGTGTGTGAAGCTGGCACTTTTATAGTCGGAGCAATAGTTGTCCCGATTATAAACTCAGTTATAGCGCTTTCAATAGTTGAAACTTTGAATGAAGATTTCCCTATAATCACCAATGCGCTTAATAAAGCCGCTGTTTGGACAATAGGTGTGGTTATGACAGTGTTCGTAGGACTTTTATCAATAAGAAGCCTTATAGGCAACGCAGCTGATACAGTCGCAGCAAGAACAGTTAAATTTGCCGCTGCAAGCTTTATCCCAATTGTCGGCGGAGCTGTTTCCGAGGCGTATTCCACAGTTAAGGGGAGCCTCTCGTTAATTAAATCAAGCGTGGGAGTTTTCGGACTTGTTATAGTATTTATAATGTTCATGATTCCGCTTATAACCGTACTCGGTGTTAAAATTGCGCTTGATTTGTCGTCATTTTTCGGAGAGCTCATCGGTTGTTTCAAAATATGCTCACTTTTCAAAAAGTTTTCTTCTGCATTAGCAATTGAAATAGCGGTGCTTTTGTCATTTTTGCTTATGTTTTTGATATCAACATCAGTGGTTTTGCTTGCAGGCGGAGGTGGATAATGGACACTTTCAGAAGTATTGTTAAACTTGCCTGTATATATGGCTTTACATCTTATATTATTATTTTTATTTCTCCGTCTGAAAAATGGAAAAAATATATAAAAGGTGTTGTAGGCCTGGTGATGTTCACCGTTGTTGCGGCTTCAATTTCCGAAAAAGACATTAATGATATAGGAATATCTGATTTCATGTCAAAATATAATTATGAAAACTTTATTAAATTTGATACGACTCAGATGGTAGAAGATGAGACGGCAAAAAACATTGAGACTTATTTAATAATGTTATTAGAATCAAACGGATTTAATGTTGAAAGCATAAGAATTTATACAAATATCGACAAGGACAACTGCATATCTATTACTAAAGCAGTTGTACAGGTTTCCGAATCGGAGGATGACAGTGTAAAAAAAGAGATCGCTGAAATAATAAACGAAGAGTTAATGACAGCTGAAGTTGAGTTTGTGTATTCATAAAGCACAGAGGAAGGGTATAATGGCTGATTTAATTAGTGAAGTGAAAAAGATTTTTGAAAGCAATCAGCCGTACAGCAAGAGACTAAAATTTGCCGTCGCGTGCTGTATCGCCGCGGTTTTGCTTTTGATTATTACCGATTCGTTCAGCGGATGTGAAAGCAACAGTGATAAAGAAAAGTTTATGGAGAAAAGTTTGGAGACATTTGATTTAAACAGTTACGAAACAGAGCTTGAAAGATCACTTGAAGAAATACTTTCCAGAATAAGCGGGGTAGGGGATGTAACAGTAATGCTTACCGTATCGGGAACATCGGAAACTGTTTATGCTGTTGATTCTGATACATCTGCGTCATCAGATTCCGTGCAAAACCGCAGCAGTATTATTATTATAGAAAAAAGCGATGAAAAGGAGGCGCTTGTGAGCAAAATCAAAAAGCCTGAAATCAACGGTGTTGCCGTAATCTGTGAAGGAGGTGACAATGCCCATGTAAAGGAGAAAATCGTAAATACGGTGTCCACTGTTTTAGGGATATCGTCAAGCCGTGTCTGCGTCGAAGGATGCTGACATAAATATAATTAATGAAAGGAAATTATTTATGAGAAAACCTTCTTTTGTATTTGGAAAAAAGCAGATAGTTTTAGCTGGTCTAACGCTTATTCTCGGAGCGGCAATTTACGTTAATTATATTTTGTCTGATACTCAAAATCAGCTGAAGCCTGCCGGACAAATTGATTCATCCGGACTTGCTTACGGAGACGCTCAATATGTTAATACTGATGCGTCAGACGAAGATTATTTTGCTGAGATGCGTATAGAAAGAATGACATCAAGAGATAAAGCCGTAGAAACTCTTGAGATGATGCTTGGGGGAGGGGATATTACCGAAGATGAAAAAGCCGCGATGACTGAACAGGCAGTATCAATATCAGCTCTTATTGAGAGCGAAAGCAAGATTGAAAATCTTATTAAGGCGGCAGGGTTTGAAGACTGTGTAGTTTATCTTGACGGCACTTCAGCAAACATTGTAGTAAAATCCGGCGGGCTTATTCCGAGTCAGGCGGCGCAGATAAAGGATATACTGCTCAGCGAAGTGGATGTCGCAAATGAAAATATAAGAATTTTTGATGTGAAATAGTTGTACATTTTTATTTTTATGCTATAATAATATTAAGTAACTTGGTATTTACGGATGTTTAAAAGGAGGCTGCGCTATGGAGCAATATGAAAGACCGCTTAAAGGCACACTGAAAGTTTCTGAGAATGTAATTATGACGATTTCAAAACTTGCCGCACAGGAGGTTGAAGGTGTCGCAAGAGTAGTGGAAGATAAGAATACTCTTAAAAATCTGATATTTCGTCAAAACGATTCAAGTGCTGTAAAAATACGGTTTGACGGAGATGTAGTTGAAATTTCATTGGCTATAGTTGTTAAAAGCGGGATAAATGCCGTTTCAGTATGCGAGCAGATTCAAGATAAAGTCAAATCCTCAGTACAGTCCATGACGGGCGTAACAGTATCAACTGTTAATGTGAATGTAGCCGGGGTGGTATTTGATGAGGATACTGATTAATAAAGCAATACATTATGCCGGACTTCTTTCGAAGCTCCGGCTTATGCTGTAAACGGACATAAAGGGTGGATTATAAAAGATGAAAACTACAAGACGAGATATCCGTGAGGCTTCATTTATACTTATTTTTGAAAAGCTATTCAGAGATGATTCGTTTGAAGATATCATGGATCTTGCGGAAAATATTGATGGCTTTACGGTAAACGATGAGGTGGAAAAAAAGTTTAGGGGAGTTTACGATAAACAGTCGGAGCTTGATTCAATAATAGCGAAGTACAGCTCAAAAAGAAATATTGAAAGAATACCTAAAATTAATGTCGCTATTATGCGGCTTGCGATTTATGAGGCATTATATGATGATAAGGTTCCTGTCAACGTAGCTGTCAGCGAGGCTGTGACACTGGCACGCAAGTATGCTATGGAAACTGACGCTTCCTTTATTAACGGAGTGCTGGGCTCTTTTGCGAGAAGCCTTGATCACTCAGAAAATCCGGTAGCAGAAAATGCCTGACATTCTTGGAATTGACACCAGCAACTATACAACCTCTTGCGCAGTTTTGAATACTGAGAGCATGGTAGTTTGGCAAACCAAAAAGCTTTTGCCGGTAAAAAATGGAGAGCTTGGACTGCGTCAGTCCGACGCCGTTTTTAACCATACCGTTCAGCTTCCTCAGATTATCACGCAGCTTAAAGAAAATAAAAGTTTTTCTCCCGAAGCCATAGGTGTATCTGCAAAGCCAAGAAATTCGGAAGGTTCATATATGCCGTGTTTTCTTGTAGGGAAGGGAACTGCCGAATGTATTGGGGCGGTTTTAAATAAAGATGTCTTTGAAACATCTCATCAGGTAGGACATATACTCTCAGCTCTTTTTTCGTGCAGTAAACTGAATTTGATTAAAAAGCGGTTTATTGCGTTGCATGTCAGCGGAGGAACAACCGACTGTCTTTTGGTTACCCCGTCGGACGAAGAGGTTATTTCGTGTTCTGAAATCGGAACTTCAATGGATTTAAAAGCAGGACAAGCCGTTGACAGGGTTGGGTTGATGCTCGGACTTAGTTTTCCGTGCGGAAAAGAGCTTGAGAAGCTTGCTTTAAAATCAATAAGAAATTTTACTGTTAAGCCAGTTATTCGTGAAAATAACTGTTCGCTTTCAGGCGTTGAAAACAAGTGCAGAAAAATGCTTTTGGAGGGTGAAAGTCCTCAGGATATTGCTCTTTTTTGTCTGAAATACATTGAGGTTTCAGTTTTGGCGATGACAGAAGCCGCGCGAAGCAAATTCGGAGATATTCCTGTTATTTATGCGGGCGGAGTTATGTCCAATTCAATTATCCGCAGCAGTATTTTAAAAAAAATCAGCGGCAGCAGTTTTGCCGAGCCTGATTTTTCGTGCGATAACGCAGTGGGAACAGCCGTTTTCGCGGCAATAAAGAAAGGTTTGATTTAATGGCGGCGGCTTTAACCGTATCACAGCTCAACACATATGTGGCTTTTAAATTTAAAGGAGACAAGCTTCTTAAAGGACTTGCCGTTAAAGGCGAAATATCCAATTTATCAACAGGGTATGCTTCGGGACATATATATTTTACCCTTAAGGACGAAAAAGCGATGGTCAGAGCCGTTATGTTTTCTTCAAACTATGAACGGATAAAATTTACTCCGGAAAACGGAATGAAAGTAACCGCTGTCGTAAACGTTGAGCTGTATGAGAAAAACGGAGAGTACCAGGTTATTGTTTTGGAACTGATTCCCGACGGTGTCGGCGAACAGCATATCAGGCAAGAGCAGCTGAAATCAGAGCTCGCCCAAATTGGTGTGTTTTCGTCTGAGCGCAAGAAGGGGATTTCAAAGAAGCCGTCCTCTATTGCTGTTGTGACATCGTCGGCGGGCGCCGCACTTCAGGATATAATAAATGTTATATCGAGAAGATACCCGATTTGCAGACTGATTATTATACCCTCGCAGGTTCAAGGAGAAACTGCTCCATCGCTGATTTCAAAAGCTATACTGAAAGCTGACAGCATTGGTGCGGACACAATTATTCTTGCGAGGGGAGGCGGCTCGGCTGAGGATTTAAACGCCTTTAATACAAAAGAAGTAGTTATGGCGGTGTTTAAATGCAAAACCCCCGTGATTTCTGCAGTAGGGCATGAGACGGATATTACATTTACGGATTTAGCTGCCGATTTGAGAGCTCCGACTCCGTCAGCTGCGGCGGAGCTCGCTACACCTATGATTTCTGATATGATATCCGAACTCGACAAACGCAATTTTCAACTTAAGCAGGCTGTTTTAAGAAAAATAGACTTATTATATGACAAGGCAGAAACCTTTACATCGCTGATTGTGAACCGTTCGCCGAGCAGCAGACTGGAAGCAATGAGCCAAAAGCTTGCAGGCTTGGATGTCCGTCTTAAAGACGCAATCGGCGTCAGACTAAAGCTAAGCGAACAGCATTTTATCAGTCTTTGCAGCATTATTGAAAGTTTAAGTCCGTTAAAAACACTTCAGAGGGGATACGCTGTTGTGCGTAAAGGCGAAAAGCTTGTCACATGTTCAGGCGAGCTTAGCATCGGTGACAAGATAAATATAATTTTTGCGGATTCTGAAATTTCCGCAACTGTTGATAAATTCAACTGATATACGGCAGGGAGGGTTTTTGTATGTCGTTTGATGAGTCAATCAAAAAACTTGAGGAGATTGTCTCGAAACTTGGAAACAGTGCGGTTTCTCTTGAAGAATCGCTAAAACTCTATAAAGAGGGAATTGAACTTTCTGCAAAATGTAAAAAAGAGCTTGAGGAAGCAAAGCTTAAAATTGAAGTAATAAATGCCGAAAGCGGTGAACAGTTTGACTGACTTTGAATTCAACCTGATTCTGAATGACAATTTAAATTTAATTAATGAAAGGCTGAGCACATATACTTCACATAAAAATCTTCCTCAGCGGTCTGTGATAAACGCTATGGAATACTCGCTTTCTGCGGGCGGAAAACGCATCAGACCTGTATTGATGCTTGAATTTTACAAGCTGTTTGGAGGAAAGTCTGATATTGTAGATATTGCATGTGCGATAGAGATGATTCATACTTTTTCTCTCATTCATGACGATTTGCCGTGCATGGACAACGATGATTTCAGAAGAGGAAAGCCGTCATGTCACAAGCAGTTTGATGAAGCGACAGCGCTGCTTGCAGGAGACGCTTTGAGCGTTTTACCATTTGAAATCATAGCTAATCAAGCTGTTTCGGGGCATATTTCTACGAAAACAGCAGTCGTGCTTTGTGCTGAGCTCGCAGAGGCGGTCGGAGTGAAAGGAATGATAGGCGGTCAGGTTTTAGATTTGCTTTCTGAGACATGTGAAGCTTCGCTTGATCAGCTTTGCAGTATTTCTGATTTAAAGACCGGAGCAATCATAAAAGCCGCATGCCGAATGGGTGCGATTTTGGCTGACGCTGATGAAACAGCGCTGAAAAATGCATCAGAATATGCCGAAAATCTAGGTCTTGCTTTTCAAATCAAAGATGATATTCTTGATGTATGCGGAGATGAAAAGCTTTTGGGAAAGCCGGTCGGAAGCGACAAAAAGCGTGGGAAAACCACTTTTGTTGATTTGCTTGATATCAGTGAGTGCAATGCTTTGATTGACAGTCTTACAGAAAAAGCCGTAAAAGCCATTAAAAATTATTCAGGCAGCGGGTTTTTAATTAAACTCGCAAAAACACTTTGCCAACGCACTCATTAATTAAATTAATGTTTGGAGAATTTATGATCAATTATTTTGTTACAAATTACAACTATATAATCGCAAGTGCAGCTGCTTCGTGGTTTTTGGCGCAGCTTATTAAAACCATTCTTCACTGGGTAATAAAGCGTAACTTTAAACCGGAACGGCTTATCGGTTCGGGGGGCATGCCGTCGTCGCACTCGGCGTTTGTTTCGGCAGCCACAATAGCGACGGGCAGAATGTGCGGAATAAATTCTCCGATATTCGCGGTTATTTTTGTAATTGCCTGTGTAGTTATTTATGATGCTATGGGAGTAAGGCGGGCAGCCGGAAAACACGCTAAGGAACTTAACAGAATACGCGAAATTTTCAGGAAATCAGGACTCGATGATACCGGAAGCGAACCGTTTCAAGAGTTTTTAGGTCATAATTCTGCTGAAGTTTGTGCCGGTGTAGCTCTTGGGATTATCGTTGCGGTACTGATTCCGACGAGGATTTGAATATGAGAACGAATATTGATATTTCTAAAATGAATCTTCCGGGTGATTTAAAAAATTTAAGCTCGAAGCAGAAGGAGGCTGTTTGCAGACAGCTTCGGAATAAAATTATAGATACTGTTTCACAAAACGGTGGTCATCTCGCGTCTAATCTCGGTGTTGTAGAGCTTTCGGTAGCACTTCACAGTGTTTTTGAATCGCCAAAAGATAAGATAGTATGGGATGTAGGTCATCAGTGCTATCCCCATAAGCTGCTGACAGGCAGGTTTGATTCGTTTTCAAGTCTTAGGAAGGAAAACGGCATAAGCGGATTTACTAAGCCAAATGAGTCAAAGCACGATGCCGCAATCAGCGGTCACAGTTCAAATTCAATATCCTTAGCGCTCGGCATGGCAACGGCTATGAGCCTTAATAATAACCCTCATCACGCAATTGCCGTTATCGGTGACGGGGCTTTAACTGGGGGGCTTGCATACGAAGGTCTTAACAACGCCGGAAAAAGTGAAAAAAATATTATTGTTATTCTTAACCACAACGAAATGTCAATATCAAAAAATACCGGAGCAATGGCAAAATATCTTGCTGAGCTCAGAACAACAGAGTCATATCTAAAAACAAAAAGCACAGTGCAAAAGATTCTTTTACAGACTCCTGTTGTAGGAAAACCTATCAGAGACGCTTTAAGCGTCTCTAAAAACGGTATAAAATACGCTGTATTGCAAAGTACTTTTTTTGAAAAAATGGGCTTTGAGTTTTTCGGACCGGTAGATGGTCACAATATCTCGGAGCTTGAAAGAGTGCTTGCAATCGCAAAATCAATGAACCGACCTGTTTTCATACACGTCAACACTGTAAAGGGAAAAGGCTTTACACCAGCTGAGCAGCAGCCCGGAGAATTTCATTGCGTATCGAAATTTGATAAGCGCAGAGGCTTTACGCCTAGAGCTGCTGATGAAAGTGTTTCTGCCGTTTTCGGTAAAATGCTGACTGAGTTTGCGGATTCCGACACTAAGATTTGTGCTGTTACTGCGGCAATGAAATACGGAACGGGACTGGACGCTTTTGCAAAGAAATACAGGGACCGCTTCTTCGATGTGGGTATTGCCGAGGAGCACGCAGTAACATTCTGCGCAGGTCTTGCCAAGTGCGGAATGATTCCTGTGTTCGCTGTTTACAGTACGTTCCTTCAAAGAAGCTATGATGAGATAATTCATGATTTGGCTATAGATAATCTTCATGCTGTTTTGGCAGTAGACAGAGCCGGAATTGTAGGCGAAGACGGAGAAACTCATCAGGGATTGTTTGATGTTGCCTTTCTATCAACAATTCCAAATGTTACTGTTTATTCTCCGTCAAACACGAATGAGCTTAGCCGCAGCCTTAAGCGTGCTTTGTTTTGTGACAGCGGAATTGTTTGTGTGCGTTATCCTAAGGCGTTTGTAGAGGATTTTAAATATGGCACCACCTGCGATGACTATGCTTTTGAGGAAAACGGCGGCGAAACATTGCTTGTAACATACGGACGAATATACAAAAATGTTAAGACGGCACAGCTGCGGCTTGATGAGTTGGGATGCAAATGTGATGTTTTGAAGCTTGTGAGAATTTTGCCTTTGTGTGATGACGTAATAAATAAGGCGCTTTCACACAAATATATTTATTTTTTTGAAGAGGGCATGAAAAGCGGTTCGGTTTCTGAAAAATTTGCTTTAATGCTTTTTGAAAAGGGCTTCAGCGGAAAGATTTTTATTAACGCAATTGATGACTTTGTCCCACAGTCAACTGTAGATTCGGCAATTGACAGACTTGGACTTTCCTCTGATAAAATTTTTGAGAGAGTTAGGGAGGATTTTGGGCTTGATAAGACTTGATGTTGAAATTGCGGCAAGAGGGATTGTTTCAGGACGAAATCAAGCTAAAATATTGATTGAAAGCGGAGGAGTAGAGGTAAACGGAAAGTTGTGTGTAAAGCCCTCAGCTTCTGTTTCAAGCGACGATATGATTGAAATTGTCGGAGAAAAACTTCAATATGTTAGCCGGGGCGGATTAAAACTAGAAAAGGCTTTAAATTTCTTTAACATTGATCTGACAAATAAAGTTTGCGCTGATATAGGGGCTTCAACCGGCGGATTTACAGACTGTATGCTGCAAAACGGAGCCGAAAGGGTTTATGCAATTGATGTAGGACATGGTCAGCTTGCTCAAAAGCTTAAAAACGACAGCCGTGTTATTAACATTGAGGGCTTTAACGTCAGAACTCTGTGCGGCGACACAATTGGTGAAAAGGTTGACTTTATCAGCATTGATGTGTCGTTTATTTCGCTTACAAAAATATTTACCTCTGTTCTTTCAATACTTAAAGTTGACGGCGAGCTTGCTGTTTTGATAAAACCTCAGTTTGAAGCAGGACCTGCGAATATCGGTAAAAACGGCATTGTTAAGTCTCCGTCGGTTCATGTTTCGGTTTTGTCTCAGCTTTGTACATATTTCAGCAAAAATGGATGTAAAGTTATAGACCTTGTCAACTCTCCTATAAAGGGAGGGGACGGAAATACCGAATATCTTGCCTATTTAAAATTTAACAATCAAACCGACGAGTGCAAATATTTTGATTATAAACAAATTGTAAAAGAAGCTCTCGGGAAATAAAAGGAGAGATGGAGATGAAAGTGCTGCTTTATCCAAACCTGCTTAAGGAAAACGCTTTTGAATATACGGTTGCGGCATATGAAGTTTTAGTTTCAAGCGGAATTTCCGTGCTGTTATCGGACGAATATAAATCAATATTTCAATCGCTTAATAAGGCTGAGTTTTTGCCTGAACGAACAGCTGCCAGAAGCAGTGATGTGATTGTCGCAGTAGGCGGTGACGGCACAATACTTAAATGTTCGATGCTCGCTGCGGATTTCGGAGTTAAAATGCTGGGTATTAACTGCGGAAGACTGGGATTTATTGCATCTTTAGAGCATAACGACATCGATAAACTGGCTCAGCTGGCCGCGGGAAAGTACTCGGTTTCAAGAAGAATGATGATAGACGCCGAAATTATCAGAAGCAACGGCACTGAATTCTTGGGAACCGCACTGAACGATGTTGTTATTTCAAGAGGAAGTGACTGCAAAATTGCCGACTTTGAAATTTCAATAGGCGATACAGAGGTATCGGCTTTGAGGGCTGACGGTTTGATTTTTTCTACTCCGACAGGAGCAACTGCATATTCTCTTTCGGCAGGCGGACCGATTATCGACCCGGATATGGAGTGCATTGAGTTTACACACATATGTCCTCATTCACTTTTTGCGAGAACTATGTTATTTGGCGCTGATAAAAAGCTTACTGTCAGATTTCACTCTACAAACGGCGCCGATGTATGTGTCGGTATCGACGGCAGTGATGATATAAAAATGCGCGAAAACGACAGGCTTGTTATTTCCAAATCGAAAAAGTCAATTGATTTGATTGACATTAACGGCAGGAGCTTTTATAATTCAGTTAATACAAAACTCATGAGGCCGCTGAAAAAATAGTCAAGAGGAGACAATGTAAGTGAAGAACGAACGGCATAATCTCATTTTAAAACTGATTTCCGAATATGAAATCGACACTCAGGAAACGCTTCAGGCTTTTTTATGCGAAAGAGGATTTACGGTGACTCAGGCAACTGTTTCCAGAGACATTAAAGAGCTTTCGCTTGTAAAAGCTATGGCTTCAAACGGCGGTTATAAATATACTTTGCCAAAAAGCATTACAGATAAAAATCCGAAAACAGGCGTTTTTTCTCTTTTTGCCGATGCGGTTGTTTCGGTTGACTATGCATTGAACACAGTGGTTGTAAAATGTCATGTTGGAATGGCTAACGCAGTCTGCTCAAAGCTTGACACGGCTAAGTTAAGCGACATTGTCGGAACTATCGCCGGAGACGACACAATTTTTATACTTATGCGGACTGAAAGCCATGCGAGAGAACTTTGTGAGGATTTGAAAAAGCTCCTTTAATATCAGAGGTGATTTTGTGCTCAACGAATTTTATATCGAAAATCTTGCGGTTATTGAAAAGGCTGACGTTTTGTTGGGAAACAAACTTAATGTTTTTACCGGAGAAACCGGAGCCGGAAAGTCGATATTAATAAACGGTATAAATGCGGTTTTAGGTCAGCGTATTACAAAGGATATAGTAAGAACAGGAGCAAATAAAGCGGTTATATCTGCGGTTTTTACCGAAATACCCGATTCAGCAGTGAGGATTTTAAATGATAACGGATTTGAAACAGAGGACTCACAGGTTATTATAACACGTGAAATCAGCTCTGACGGAGGAAGCACGGCAAGAATAAATTCCAGACCAGTCAGCGTTTCTCTGCTGAAGGAAATCGGAGAGAAGCTGATTAATATTCACGGTCAGCATGACAATCAGGTGCTGCTCGCTTCGGATAACCATATTAGAATTCTTGATGAATACGCCGAAACAGAAAATCTCCTCACTGATTATATTAATAGTTTTCATGAACTTCAGGATACGGCAAAGAAAATCAACCGTTTGATAGCGGAGCAGCACAGCATAACCGATAAAATTGAGCGGTTAAGCGAGTTTATCAGCGAAGTAGACAGCGTTGATTTTTATGAAAATGAGGACTCAGAGGTTGAAGAGGAGTATACGATGCTTAAAAGCGCTTCGGTTTTAGATTCGGCGCTAAGAACGGCATCACTTATGATTGAAGGAGATGACGAAACCGAAAGTGTCAGCGACAGAATATCAGCCGCAAGTTTAGAGCTGGCATCTCAAAGCGAGATATCTTCCGATATCTCTAAGCTTTGCGAGCGCCTTGAATCAGCTTCTATTGAAATAAATGATATATCGTCGGAAATCAGCAGACTGATGTCTAAGGTAAATATGGATCCTCAGCATTTTGAAAAAATCAGAAACCGTCGTGAGGAGCTTTATAAACTTAAACGAAAGTACGGAGAACTATCTGAAATCAGAAAAAAATATGATGACTCCGTAGCTGAACTTGAAGCCCTTACAAACTTCGACTCTGAAATCGAACGCCTCACCGAAATTAAAAAAGAGCTTTTGGCAGTCACTTCAAAAAAGGCGTCAGAGCTTTCAAAATACCGTGAAAAAGCTGCAAAGCGTTTTGAAAACGAGGTGGGCAACGAGTTAAAATATCTTGATATGCCCAATGTAAAGCTTGAAGTCAGGATAACTAAAGGTAAGCTTACTCACAGCGGAATGGACAATATAGAGTTTTTAATCTCGGCAAACATTGGTGAAACTCCTAAGCCAATCGCGAAAATTGCTTCAGGCGGGGAGCTTTCAAGGATTATGCTTGCGCTTAAAAGCGTGCTTGCCGATAAAGACAATATTCCAACCCTTATTTTTGATGAAATCGATACAGGAGTCAGCGGACGTGCGGCTCAGAAAATCGGCAGAAAACTAAGGCAAATATCAAGGAACCGACAGGTTTTGTGTGTAACTCACCTTGCTCAGATTGCCGTAATGGGGGACGACCATCACCTCATTGAAAAGAGTACAGTTTCCCAAAGAACTGTTACTAATGTAAAGCATCTTAATTTTGAACAGCGAAAATATGAAATAGCACGGATTTTGGGTGGGGACAACATAACTCCGCTGCTTCTTGAAAATGCTGAGGAACAGCTAAAATCAGCTATGAAAGAATGAAGAATAATAAAAGACAGCTGCAGGGGAAAATGTGCCCTGAGCTGTCTTTTGGTTTTATAGATTAACTTATATCAAAAAATACTTAACCGTCTTTTTGATTTTTTTCATCACTTGAATTTGAATTACTAATATCATCGGAATCAGCTGACAAAACTTCGCTGTTGCCGATTGTTAAATTTTTAACATTCGCGAGGGGAGAGCTTTCGGCTGCTCTTTTCATGTTTTCATTTGAAAGGTGAGTATAGATTTCAGTTGTCGCAATACTTTTGTGCCCTAAAATCTCCTTAAGTACAAGCGGGTCAACATCACCGTATTGATACATCAGCGTTGCGGCTGTATGCCTGAGCTTGTGAGTGGTAATGCCTTGGTTGCCGAGTCCGGCTGAATTAAGACATTTTTCAACTATTTGCTGAACTCTGCGCTTATCAATACGCTTATTTTGCTTTGATAAAAAAATAGCATTAGGCTCAGACATTACCTGAGGCCTTATCTTCAAATACTCAGAAAGAGAATTAATACAGGCGTCATTAAGATATACAATACGTTCTTTTCTGCCTTTTCCGAAAAGCCTTAAAGTTCTGTTGTCTTTGCTGTAATCATTAAGGTTCAGCCCGACAAGCTCAGATAATCTCATCCCGCAATTCAAAAACAAGGTTATAATGCAGTAATCACGTACTGCAAATGGTCCGTCAATGCTTTTAAGCAGCTCAAGGCTGTCATTTAAGGAAAGAAATTTAGGAAGCTTATTTTTAACTCTTGGAAGTTCAAGATCCTTAAGTGGATTTTTAGAAATTAAAAACGCCTTTTTGTTGAGAAATTCAAAAAGCTGCTTAATAGCAGTTGTTTTTCTTGCTCTTGTAGCTGTGGAATTGTTACGTTCCTGCATAAGATAATTGAGGTATTCGTAAGAATCAGCCAGAGTAAATGATTCCAGAAGCTCAATCGGAGTGTCTTTAATTGTAATTTCATTAAACGGCGTAGATTTTGAAGCCATACCATTTTTAATTTTTAAATATCTTAAAAATGTACGAATATCAATATAATATGCTTCTTCGGTGCGTTCGCCGCGGTCACGCACAAGTTTTAAATTGGTTAAAAAACTTTTGACATACTCCGGACAATCGTCTAAATATTCTTGTTTCACAAAATCATCCTTATTTATAATTATGATTTAGGCAGTTGTTTTAGTTTCCCTCAATTTCACTAAATTTTTATTTAGTGAAATTAGATGCCTGGCTGTTACTTTAATTCAACTACAGTAACTCCGTCCTCACCTTCACCGTAGACTCCTCGGCGTGAGCTTTTTACGTGAGGATGATTTTTTAGATGACGCCTAACTGCGGCTTTCAGTACGCCCGTTCCGTTGCCGTGAATAATTGTAACTAACTGAAGCCCGTTCATAACAGCGTTATCTAAAAATCTGTCTACTTCGTATATGCCTTCATCCGACGAATAACCCCGAATATCAAGCTCAAGCTCAACGCGTCTTGTCGCTCTGCTTTCGACACCTTTTGTAGAAATGCTGCCTTGTTTTGGTTTTTTGCTTTTTTTATCGTTCAATGTAATTTTTTCGCCCTCAGCAAGTCTCAGCTTTGAAACATTCAGTTTAGTTTTCATTATCCCTATCTGCACAAAGCATTCACCGCCGCTGTCAGGCTCGCTTATTAAAAATCCTTTTTTTCCTGTGTCTTTTACAATAACATTATCGCCCTTTTTAAGCGCTCTTGGCAGCTTATAGCCATCATCACTCGAGCTTACGGGATTTGCCTCAAGATACAGCTTGTCGATAGTTCGCTTGTGAGATGACTTGGCGTTAATAGCCATTTTAGAAAAGTTTTCCTTATCCTTGTCTTTTCTGATTGCGTCGAGTTCGTCAATCAGAGCCTGCGACTCCCTTGTTACTTTATCAACAATCGCTCTTGCCTGACGTCGTGCCTTTTCAATTTCAGCTTCTTTTTGACGCAAAAGCTCTTCTTTCTGCTTTTCCAGCTCTTTTATCAGATCTTCAGATTTTTTCTTATTCTCATAGGCTTCCTTTTCGCTTTTTTCAAGCTCGGACCTCATTGTTTCAAGTTTGTCAATAATGTTTTCAATCTTTCGGTTTTCTCCTGAAACAAGTCCTTCTGCCCTGCTGATTATGTCCTGTGGAAGACCGAGCCTTGATGAAATTGCGAAAGCGTTTGACTTTCCCGGCGAGCCGATAATAAGCCTATAAGTAGGTTGAAGAGTTTTAACGTCAAATTCGCATGAAGCGTTTTCGACATTTGGTGTATCAATCGCGTAAAGCTTAAGTTCCTGATAATGAGTAGTAGTAACAAGTTTTGCACCGAGACTGTGAAGCTTTTCAATTATTGATACTGCGAGCGCCGCTCCCTCGACAGGATCGGTGCCTGAGCCAAGCTCGTCAATGAGAACAAGAGAGTTTGAGTCAGCAGTGTTTAAAATGCTTATAACTTTGTTCATGTGCGATGAAAAAGTTGACAGACTCTGCTCAATTGACTGCTGGTCTCCGATATCCACAAGAATATTTTTAAATATCGAAATTCTGCTTCCGTCTGACGCAGGAATAAGCAGTCCGCACATGGTCATCAGCGTCAAAAGACCGACAGTTTTCAGAGTTACGGTTTTTCCGCCTGTGTTCGGTCCTGTTATAATAAGTGTATCGTACTCGCCGCCTAGCCTGAAGTCAATCGGCACTACTTTATCTGCTGAAATAAGCGGGTGTCTTGCTTTTTTAAGAGCTATTTGTCCGTCGTCTGAGATAATCGGCGTCATTGCGTTCATTTTTGCGGCTAAATTTGCCTTGGAAAAGTATAAATTCAGCTTAACAGCAGCTTTGTATCCTGAAATTATCGCCTTGCCGCACTGAGCGCACTCTGCTGAAATCTCTGATATAATTCGCTCTATTTCGTCATGTTCTTTTCCTTTAAGAACTTTTATTTCGTTATTGGCTTCAACAACTGCGATAGGTTCTATAAAAAGCGTTGCTCCGCTTGCGGATGTGTCATGTACAAGACCGCTTACTTTTCCCCTGTGTTCGCTTTTAACCGGTACTACATATCTGCCGTCACGAATTGTCACAATACTGTCCTGAAGATAAGTAGAGGCTTCCGATGATTTTATCATTTTTTCAAGGCTGTCTCGAATTTTGCTGCTTGCCTGCAAAATCTTTTTTCTTATTGAAGCAAGCTCAGGGCTTGCGTTATCTGATATTTCATCTTCGCTTATTATAGTGTTGTATATTTTGTCTTCCAGATATTTGTTTGGAAACAGGCTCTCAAACAGGTAATTAAGTTTTGTATCCGAATCTCCCGTTTGGGCAAACCAGCTATTGAGTACACGTACCTGGTTAAGTACTTTTGCGACGTCGAGAATCTCCCTGTAAGACAGGCTGACACCGGAATCAGCGCGCTTAATGACAGTAATTATGTCTTTAATATTGTAAAAAACCGGTGTGCCGAATCTTGAAGAAAGATTAAAGGCTTCTGAGGTCTTGTCAATTTCATTTTGAACCGTTTCCAAATCGCTGGAAGGCTCAATATTTAAAGCAAGCTCCTTTGAAGCCTGATTCGAGCATATATCTGAGAGCATTTCCAGTATTTTATGTAGTTCAAGCGTTTTAAAATGCTCGTTTAACATTATAATTCAGCTCCTTTACTTAGGCTGTTGTAATACTCAAGAGTAGAAAAGTTTCGTCCTAATTGCGTTAAGGCATATCTCTGAGTGATATCGCAGAGTTCCGTCATGCAGTGTTCCGACATTCTGAAATTAAAAAGTCTGTTCATATCAGAAAGAGCAATATGCCTAAGCGCACTTAAAACAGGCTCGCTGACTGCTGCAATATCCGTAGATGATTTGTTCACGCAGCAAGTTTTACAAAAAAGCTTTCCGTTTTTTAAGTCAAAATACATTACATCATCCGTATATTTAATACACACAGCGCAGCCGATAAGACCAGGCATCAGTCCGATTTCCGAAAGCAGCCTCATTTCAAAAACACTTTTTAAAAATTTGGCGGATCGTTCTCCGTTTGACAAAAAATACAGCGAGTTTAGCAGCAGCCGGCAAATGTCCTCAGGTGTATCTTCGCAGCTTCCGACAGTGTATAACAAAAGCTCCGAAAAATATGAAGCAAGTGATATTTTTTCAATATCAAGCCTAAGGTCATAAAAAACCTTGATAACTTCGGAGCTGTTTAATATGCATTTATCATTCGACTTTTCAATGCAGAATTTTGAATAGACAAATAACTGAGAAGAAGCTGAGTTTTTGCCGTTAATTTTACGTCCACCGCGAACGTAAGCACTGATTATTCCGCTTTTTTCAGTTAAAATGTCAATTATTTTGTTGTTTTCACCGGATAACCGCTCTCTGATTACAACTCCGCTGGTTGTTGTAAGCATTATTTGATACACCGTCCGTTAAACTTATAGTTAAGATAATCGACTACTTTACCGCTTAAAAGAAACTTTTCCCAAAGACCATTGTCCATTTAATCACCTTCCGATATATATTTTTTCCGCATTGCGAAAACATATTAAAGGCAATAAAATGAAAATTAATTGGACAGCCCGAAATTTTTGATAAGCGCTTCCCTGTTTCTCCAGCCCTCTTTTACTTTTACCCAAAGCTGAAGATTTACTTTAATCCTAAAAAAATTCTCTAGCTCCTGTCGTGAGGCGGCTCCGACATTTTTAAGCATAGTTCCGTTTTTTCCGATAATAATTCCTTTGTGCGAATTTCTTTCGCAGTATATATTTGCAGAAATATCAAGAATCCCCTCTCCTGCCCTGTTATCACGTTCGGAGAACTTTTCAATAGATACTGCGATTCCGTGAGGGACTTCTTCGCTCAGAGAACGCATAAGCTGTTCTCTTATTATTTCCGCGGCAATAACTTTTTCCGGCTGATCGGTAAAAATATCATCAGGAAAAAAGTGAGGACCTTCGACAGAAAGTTTTGAAAGCTCTCTTAACAAAATGTCTATTCCGTCATCAAAAACAGCGCTTATAGGCACAACAGCAGAAAAATCATAGAGATTTGAGTAATCAGCTATAATTTTAATAAGTTCATCCTTGTTTTCAAGCAAGTCAATTTTGTTGATTACAAGGATAGCTTTAGTATTTTTTCTGAATGTTGCCGCAAGAGTTCTTTCAGCGTCGGAAACCGGCTTTGTGCAGTCAACAACGAGCATCGCAATATCCATATCTGTTACAGAATCATTTATTGCCTTTATCATATGCTCAGACAGTTTTGTTTTCGGTCTGTGCATACCGGGTGTATCTATAAACACATACTGGATTTCGTCCTGCGTCAAAACCCCGGTAATTTTAGTTCTTGTTGTCTGAGGCTTGGGGCTGACGGCTGCTATCTTTTCACCTACAAGTTTGTTTAAAAGTGATGATTTACCTACGTTCGGCCTTCCCAAAATAGTTATAAACGCGTTCCTTGATGCCATACTCAAGCCTTTCTCTTACTCATTAAGCTGTTGCCAAATATGTTTTATACATTGGTTGTAATATATGTTTCGTTTTTGGAAATTCCGAGCCTTTCAAGAATAAGCTCTTCCTTTTCCCTCATTTTGCGCTCCTCAAGCTTGCTTGTCTCATGGTCATACCCAAGCAGGTGCAGCATTGAGTGAACGGTTAAAAATCCGATCTCTCTCTCTAATGAATGTCCGTATATCTGAGCCTGCTTAACGGCAGTTTCAAGAGAAATAACAATGTCTCCGAGCTCATAAGCGCCTGTTTCATTGTTCAGATCATATGTTCCGTTTTCTCCTAAAGGAAAAGAAAGTACATCGGTAGACTTGTCCAAATTTCTAAACTGGTTATTAAGTTCTCTTATACGCTCATTGTTTACAAACGAAACGCTGACTTCGGCATCGTGTACAAAACCTTCGCAGTTGAGCACAGCTGTGCAGCAGCGTCTTATTAAAAGCCTGATTCCTACAGGAACTTTAACTTCAGTCTGATTGTTTGTAATATAAACCTTAACCTTTCCCATGACCATTGTACTTCCTTTCGTTGCTATAGTTTTCGTATGCCTTTATAATGTCCTGAACAATTCTGTGCCTGACGACGTCTTTTTCTGTAAATCTGTTGATTTTTATTCCATCAACATTTTTGAGGACGCGCATTGCCTCTATGAGCCCTGACTTTTTTGAGTCCGGCAGATCTATTTGGGTGATATCTCCTGTTATTACCATTTTACTGTTAAAGCCCAAACGTGTCAAAAACATCTTCATCTGCTCAGGAGTAGTATTTTGAGCCTCATCGAGAATTATAAACGCGTCGTCGAGTGTGCGGCCTCGCATATAGGCGAGCGGCGCCACCTCAATGCATCCTCTCTCCTGTTGTCGTGCAAAGGCTTCGGGTCCAAGCATATCAAACAGTGCGTCATACAGCGGCCGTAAATAAGGGTCAACCTTGTTCTGAAGGTCTCCCGGAAGAAATCCGAGCTTTTCGCCTGCTTCAACAGCAGGTCTTGTCAGGATTATTTTAGTTATTTCATGTGATTTAAACGCCTTAACCGCCATTGCAACAGCTAAATATGTTTTTCCTGTTCCGGCAGGACCGACTCCTAAGGAAATAATATTATTTGATATAGATTCAACGTAATGCTTTTGTCCGAGAGTTTTTGGTTTTACGATTTTTCCGCTTACAGTGACACAAATTCCTCCGTCTGCAAGCGTTGTTATTTCTTCTCCGCTGCCTTCGTTAATCATACATATGACATATCTTACGTTTTGCTCGTTTATTTGCTCGCCTTTTTTTGCCATGCCGATTAAGGTTTCTATTGCGGCATAGGCCTTTTCTACGTCTTCCCCGCCGCCTGTAACTTTTATATCTCCGCCGCGGCTAATAATATTTACATTGAACTCTTTTTGAATAATATTTATGTTTTCATCAAAACTTCCGAATAGATTTAAAATTGTGTCCAAATTGTCAACAATAAAAGATTTTTCTGCCATACTAGCCCCCGAATCAATAAATCTTTAATTAGTATAGCACGTTTTCACGAAAAATGGAATAGATTTTTTTAATTTTTTATTATTTCTTGCGAAATTCCGATTTTCCCTCTGACTACATATTCAACACTGAAAACCACTTTGTCTTCAAAAACTGTTTCCGTTATGCTTTTTGATATTATGTCACAGTCATTATAGTTATTTGCTTCATAAAGCTGAATTTGTTTTTCTAAATTTTTAATTGCCTCGTCATAGTCAATAACTTTTTCCGATGTTATTTGAGGAATGTAGTTTAATGTTCTGATTCCAATCGGCAGCTTTAAAAAGGCAATATACAGCGGGCTGTATATTTCTTCTACTCTGTATTCGCCGTCCGGTGAGCTGCTAAAGAATAACGGAATATCAAACTCAAACAAATTAATATATTTTTTGGATATAATATTGTCTCCGTCAATGGTGCTTTTTGAAACAAACGGCTGTGTAAACTCTACAGTGTCTTTGTATTCAGCGGTTATGTCCGCAATAGAGTGATAATACCAAACACGCGGCTCAGCACCTTCCGGTTTTCCCTCCATATTTTCTTCTACTTTCCCGCTTACCAGCACCTGTCCTTTTTTAACACCGTCACCTATCAATACCGATAGCTGGCCGACATAAACTTTTGCGTCAACAATCTGACCTTCTCTGTCAGCCACAATATTGCTCGGTATATGGGACGGCACTATATCTTCATGCATAGCTTCTTCATAAATGTTTACTGTCATAATCGAGCCGTTAGTCCCCACAGACGCCCAAGCTACACCGTCAAGCTTTCTTATTTCTATTTCGGCTTTTTTACAGTCAACGTTTGGAATAAAGCATCCGGTCTTTATCCCGTTGCTTTCAAGTACAGAGCGAATATATTCGTTAAGCTGCGCGTTGTCAGTTCCTACAATTCTTATTTTCAGCAGAGTATTTGACAATAACAAAACAAATAAAGCTGCGATAATTATTCCCGCTATAAAGCCGTATCTTTTTTTAAAACGCTCTAATTTAAATGAGAGTCCGGTTTTTTTTATAACTGTAAGCTCGCATCCCAGTTCCTTGCAGAGACTCATCACAGTTTGGTAATCTGTTCGCCTGACCGTTGACACAAGCTTTTCGTTATTTATTCTAAGAGAAAGAAATATTATCCCATTTTTTTGCATGTATCCGATTAGTTTAAATGTGTTTGCGCCTGAGGCTTCAAAAGTTATACATCCGACAATTCGGTTAAACATTATTTTCTTCCTCTCCTTGATATGTTTACGGTAGTGATTTCACCGTTCACTGTTACATTTTCAGTATTGTATCCGTTTATGCTGAGTCCGTTACCCCACACCTCTACAATAAAATCATTTGTCTGTACTTTAACCATTATTTCATTGCACTCGACAATATGTTTGCAGTTTTCAATAACTGCCGTCTCGTTATCTGTTATTTGAACATATGTATTATAACAAAGCGAATTTTTAGTCTTTTTTTTCAGCCGTTCATAAATCTTTTCCCTATTGTCACTGAAATTCATAAATATCTGACCTCACGTTCGGTTATATTCTGTCTTTATAAATATATTATCGCTTTTGTCTGCATAGACATGTTATATAAGCAAAGACAGGTAATTAATTTTAAGTAAGGAATATACGGCATGAAAAATAAAATAAAAAGTTTTTTATCTATACCTTTAGCAGCAGCAATTGTATTTGCCGTGATATTGCTCATCGCAATGTCGGGCACTGTTTCGGAATCAGTCAGGAAATCGATTCTGATATGCACAAACACCATTATTCCGTCGCTTTTCGGAGTAATGGTGTTTACGGACCTTTTTATAAACACAGGAGCAGGCAGCTTAGTTTTCAAGCCGATTTATTTTTTGTTAAGCAGGATTTTAAATATAAGCTCAGACGCCTTTGCAGCGTTTGTCCTAGGAAATTTCGGAGGATATCCTATCGGAGCGAGACTGCTCTCAAATATGGTCAACAGCAAAAATATTTCAAAGCAGGAAGCTCAAAAAATTATGTGCTGCAGCTATTCAAGCGGTCCGGCATTTATAATAGGCGTTGTTTCGGGAATAGTACATGATACTAAAATTGCCCTGATATTATGGGCCTCAATTTTAACATCTAATTTTGTGCTTTTAATTTTACTTTCAGCAAAAAGAAAAAACCCTGGCGTTTGCGGAAAATCAAAATCCTCTGTAAAAATAAGTTCTGAAATGATTATTAAGTCTGTTAGAAATTCATCCTCGGCAATGGTAACAATATGTTCAATGATAGTGTTTTTTTCAGTGATTAAGGCTATAATTTATGAGGTGATTCCATTAGCGGGGAGCAATCCGCTTATAGCTCCGATTCTCGAAATATCAACGGTTACTGCTGTCGAAAACGCGCGTTTTGGAATTCTGCCTCTGATATGCGCTGAGCTTGCGTTCGGAGGAGTATGCGTGATTCTGCAAGTTATTGCAGTAACAGCAAATTCATTTTCTTTAAAAAGTTTTTTCCTTACCAGACCGCTGCATATCATTTTTTCGGTCTTGATTTTTAAACTGTTTTCGTTTTTGTTTGATATACAGCCGTCAATTACAGCGGCTAATATCAGTACATACAGCAGTTTAAGTTATGACAAAGTTAACATAATTCCCGTAGTATGCATATTTTTTATGATTATAATACTTTTTACACAAAAACGGCAAGCCGAATAAACGGCCTGCCGTTAATTGTTTTATAGCTTTTTCAAAACTATTTCTTTCATCAAACTCGGATTGGCTTTTCCTTTAGAAGCTTTCATACACTGACCGACAAGATAGCCAAGCGCATTTGTTTTTCCGTTTTTATAATCCGCTACAGACTTTTCGTTTAAAGCCAAAACTTCATCGGCAATTTTTTCAAGAGCAGCCGTATCGGACACCTGAGCAAGAGACTTTTCAGCAATTATTTCGTCAATACCCCTGTCCTCGGAAACAATGATATCGAAAACAGTTTTTCCTGCGGCTGTCGATATCTTTCCGTCGTTGATATACGTCAGGAGAGTCGAGAGCTTTTGAGGAGTAAGCAACGATGAATAAATACTTTTTCCTGTCTCGTTCATATATTTTGAAATATCGCCGAGAATCCAGTTGCTCAAAAGCTTCGGAGCTTTGCAGCCGGCTGCAATTGTCTCGTCAAACAGTCTTGCTTTTTCCGGAACATCAACTATCATAGCCGCGTCGTTATAATTAAGTCCGAAATCGTTTACATAACGCATCGTTTTAACATTCGGAAGCTCAGGAAGAGATTCTTTAAGAGCTTTTACTCTTTCCTCATCAACGACTATTGTAAGCAAGTCAGGTTCAGGGAAATACCTGTAATCCTGCGCGTCTTCCTTTGTACGCATTGATATGCTCACTCCGTTGGCGTCATCCCATCTTCGTGTTTCCTGAGTAACCTTTCCGCCGTTTTCAAGTATCTCAATTTGCCTTTTCGTTTCGTATTCGATTCCTCTGACCGCCCCAGAAAAGCTGTTTATGTTTTTCATTTCACAGCGGGTTCCGAAAGGTTCTCCGGGTTTATGCACCGAAACGTTAACGTCGCAGCGTATTGAGCCCTCCTGCATTTTACAGTCTGAAATGCCTATATACAGCAGAATTGATTTGATTGTTTCAAGATAGGCTTTCGCTTCTTCCGAACTTCTCATATCCGGCTCGGAAACTATTTCGATAAGAGGTACTCCGCAGCGGTTGAAATCAACAAGCGAACCGTCAAATTTGTCGGAGTGCAGAAGTTTTCCTGCGTCCTCTTCTATATGAATTCTTGTCACGCCTATTTTCTTCTCCTTGCCGTTGACGTAAATATTGACATATCCGTTCTCACAAAGCGGGACATCTGCCTGTGAAATCTGATAAGCCTTAGGCAAGTCAGGGTAGAAATAATTTTTTCTGTCCTGCTTGCATATTCTGTTTATTTTACAGTTTAAGGCGTGTCCCATTTTTATTGCGTAGTCCACAACCTTTTCGTTAAGCGTCGGCAAAGTTCCCGGCATTCCCATACATATTGGACAGACCTGAGTATTAACCTCAAGTCCGAACGCGTTTTTACAGCTGCAATAAATCTTAGATTCCGTATTGAGCTCGGCATGAACCTCAAGACCGACAACAACCTCGTAATTATCTACCATTATTTGTCCATTCCTTTCCCAAATACCTTTTAAAGCGATGGCGACCTAAATCCGCCGACTGCATTTTCATAGGCATAAGCCGTATTCAAAACCTTTTGTTCGCAGAACTTGTCTCCTATAAGCTGAAGACCGAACGGTAGACCCTGCGCATTATATCCGCACGGCACGCTTACCGCCGGCAGTCCTGCGATATTTACTGTCACTGTGCAAATATCAGCCGAATACATTTTCAGCGGATCGCCAATGTTTTCGCCTATCTTAAATGCGGCAAACGGTGATGTCGGCGTCGCAATTATATCAACGTCTTTATAAGCGTTTGAAAATTCATTTTGAATTCTCTGCTGGAGAAGCTTTGCTTTTTTATAATAAGCGTCATAAAATCCCGAGCTTAAAACAAACGTGCCGAGCATTATTCTGCGCTTAACCTCGTCTCCAAAACCCTCGCTTCGTGTCTTCTCGTACATTTCGGTTAAACTGCCGTAGCTTTCGGTTCGATAACCGTATTTAACTCCGTCAAATCTCGCAAGGTTAGACGATGCTTCTGCGCTCGCGATGATGTAGTATGCCGAAAGAGCGTAATCAGTTGACGGGAGGGATATTTCCTTGATTACGGCTCCGTTTTTCTCAAGCTCCTTAACAGCTTTCATTACGGATTCTTTAACATCATCGTCTACACCTTTTCCGAAGTACTCGTCGGGAACACCTATACGAAGTCCTTTTATATTATCAGTAAGGTTTTCGTAAAGCGACGGATGCTCAGTATTGACAGAGGTAGCGTCCATGCTGTCGTGACCGCTTATAACATCAGTGAGCATAGCGATGTCTTTTACACATCTGCCGAATGAACCTATCTGGTCAAGAGACGATGCGTATGCGATAAGTCCGTATCTCGATACTCTGCCGTATGTAGGTTTAAGACCTACTACGCCGCAGAGAGCCGCAGGCTGACGTATTGAGCCGCCCGTATCCGAGCCCAGAGCTAAAACTGCCTCGCCTGATGAAACAGCAGCAGCAGAACCGCCCGACGAACCTCCTGGTACTCTTGATGTATCAAACGGGTTTTTTGTCTTTTTAAAGTAAGATGTTTCGGTTGAGGAGCCCATCGCAAACTCGTCCATATTTGTTTTTCCGATAAGTACAGCGTCTGACGCCTGAAGCATCTCGGCTGCCTTGGCATCAAACGGAGGCACATAATTTTCGAGCATTTTAGACGAACAGGTTGTTCTCAATCCTTTTGTGGATATATTATCCTTAACAGCGGTAGGAATTCCGGCAATGAGTGACAATGTGTCGCCGGTTGCAATTTTCCTGTCAACCTCAGCGGCTGTTTTTAAAGCGTTTTCACGGTCGAGTGTAACATACGCCTCGATTTTGTCCTCAACACTGTCTATTCTGTTAAACACAGATTCCGTAAGTTCAACAGAACTGATTTTTTTCTCTTTAAGCATATTGGAAAGCTCGTATGCTTTATATTCAAAAAGTTCCACTTGCTTGTAACCTCCTAATTAATCCACAGTTTTTGGAACAACAACGCAGCCGGCTTTAACCTGAGGGGCGTTGCTCATAAGCTCCTGACGTGAAAATTTTCCCGAAACCGCTTTGTCTTCACGCAGTTTCATGGGATGATCAGCGTCAAGTACAAGATGTTCATTAATTTCGGGCATCTTCTCAACCATGTCGATTATATTTTTCATATCTTTTTCAAAGCTTTCAATTTCGCTGTCGTCAATCTTAAGCCTTGACAGTTTTGCGATGTGCAGAATATCAATATCCATTTTAAACATCCTTTCAAATTAAATAAAAAATATCAGTCAGCAGTCATTTCCTTGAATTCCTGCTCGTTAATTATTTTTATACCAAGCTGCTGAGCCTTTGTGAGCTTAGAACCTGCGTCCTCTCCGGCAAGAACATAGCTTGTCTTTTTTGAAACAGAGCCGGAAGCTTTTCCGCCGAACTTTTCAATAATCGCCTTCGCCTCGTCACGTGTCATTGACTCAAGAGTACCTGTTAAAACAAAGGTCAACCCTTCAAACCGATTGTCAACGACAGAACTGTGATACTCAGTATTAACTCCTCTTTTTTTCAGATGTTCGATTATCGAGCGCATATGAGGCTCTGACAGAGTTTTTACTACACTTTCCGCCATAACATCGCCGAAGCCTTCAATTCTTGATATATCATCAGGTTTTGCAGACATTATCGCGTCAAGGCTTCCAAACTTTTGACAAAGCAGTTTCGCGGACGCTGAACCAATGTTTCGTATGCCGAGTCCGTTTAAAAGTCTTTCAAGGCTGTTTGATTTTGATTTTTCAATTGCTTCGATCAGATTATTGGCTGACTTTTCGGCAAAACGTTCGAGAGTAAGCAGATTTTCTTTTGTAAGGTCATATAAGTCAGCGACAGAATGTATCAGTTTTCCGTCGAGAAGAGCCTGAATGTTTGAAGGTCCGAGTCCCTCAATGTTCATTGCGGATTTTGACGCAAAGTGAATAATACTGCGAAGAATTTGTGCCGGACAGTCGTAATTGGGACACCTCAGGACGCTCTCCCCTTCTTCCCTAAATGCTTTCGCTCCGCAAACCGGGCAAAATTCAGGGAGACGATAAGGTGTTTTATCTGTAGAGTCGTTTAATGAGTTTAAGACCTCCGGAATAATGTCTCCGGCTTTTCTTACTGTTATTGTATCGCCGACAGAAATATTAAGCTCATCAATAAAATCCTGATTATGCAAAGTTGCTCTCGAAACGCTTGTGCCGGCGAGCAAAATAGGTTCAAAAACAGCCACAGGCGTAATTGCACCCGTTCGGCCGACATTGACCTCTATATCAATAAGTTTAGTTTGCTTTTCTTCAGGCGGAAATTTATATGCCACAGCCCATTTAGGAACTTTAGTTGTATATCCTATTTGTTCACGCTGACTGAAATCATCTGTTTTAATAACTACGCCGTCAATATCATACGGCAGCTTAAAGCGGTTCTCACCTATTTCTCTTATTCGCTTTTCAATATCCGAGAAATTTGAAAGCTTAACATATTCGGGAATTACTTTAAATCCGAGAGATTTAAGATAATCAAGCGACTGTTTGTGAGAAACTAATGTCTTTCCGATTATTTGCTGAACATTAAAAACAAATATATCCAAATTTCTTTTTGAGGTAATATTCGGATCCTTTTGCCTTAAAGATCCTGACGCCGCGTTTCGCGGATTTTTGAACGGCTGCTCATCGTTTAGCTCCTGTTCTGTTACAAGCTTTTCAAATGAGCTTTTCGGCATATAAACCTCTCCCCTAACCTCCAAATATTCAATTTTTTCGGTTAATGTCAGAGGCACTGATTTAATTGTCCTTATATTTGCCGTAACGTCTTCGCCGACAAAGCCGTCTCCTCTTGTCGAACCTCGTGCCAGCTCTCCGTTTCTGTATTCAAGCGAAACCGATAGTCCGTCAATCTTTGGTTCAACAACAAACTCAGGACTACTTACTGTTTGCGAAACACGCTCAACAAATTCCTTTACCCGCTCAAACGAAAAAACATCCTGAAGACTTCCCATCTGAACTGTGTGAGTGACTTTCTCAAACTGATTTCCGACTTCACCGCCGACCCGCTGAGTAGGAGAATTTGGACTTATCAATGACGGGAACTCTTCCTCAAGCTTTTTAAGCTCCTGCATCAGTCTGTCAAACTCATAGTCCTCAAGTTCGGGATTATTTTCAACATAATAAAGGCGGCTGTGATAATTGATTATATCAGTAAGCTCTGAAACGCGCTTCTTCGCGTCATCAAAATTCATCTGATTACGCTCCTTACAAAAATATAATAATTATTATACCACAATTAAAACAATTTTTCCACTCTTTTTTCTGTAAAATAAACTTAAAATTATTTCAGCATGATATGCCCCTGAGGTATTTCGCCTATTATCAGAGTTTCGGCTATAATGTACTGCTGCGAATAGCTTACCTCGGTTGAATAAGGAGGAGAGATACAGTTTACAAGCACATTTATTTCAAGAATAATTTTGTGCAGAGTCTGGTTTATGCCTCCTGAAGTGAACATGCTTGAAATATTGACCTCAGCGCTGCCTGACTGGCGTGTCTTAATTGTAATTCTAAACCCTTTTCCGTTTAAATACGGGGAATTAAGAAGCGTTCCGATAGGAATTTGCGTTGAAAAAACAGATGACTTTGCAAGTTTTTTATTCAAATTTTGTGTTACTTCGGCAATAAGCCTGTTTATCTGACCAGCATTGTGTGTTACAGAGGTAACTGTACCGTCCTCTGAATAGTTCAAGTTTACAAGACTTTCGTATGAGAATTCGCCGTCTTTAAGCTCCTCGGACAGAATTTGGGAAATAAGAGCTGACGCATTTCGTTTGGCGTCGTTTTCGCATATACTGATTATTTGAGGCTGAATTTTTTTAGTAAGAGATGTAAAAATAACCGTAAGCAGTATAAAAGCAGTCAAAGAAATGATAACAGCAGTGATCTTTACTGCGTCTTCTTTGCTTCTGTGTTTACGCAAACTGATCATCTCCCCGAACATATAATGATATATTATATTCGGCTCAAGAAAGAAAAAAGTACAAAACACAAAAGCGTCAAACCTTTTTTAGATTTGACGCTTTTGTTAATTATTTATTGTTTACGGCTTCTTTTGTGGTTTTTATAATATTTTCGCTTGAAAGTCCGAATTCCTTAAGCAAATCAACAGCAGGACCGGAGTGTCCGAACACATCGTTTACACCGATTTTTACAACCTTAGTTGGATAATTTGCTGAAAGCACGTCGCATACTGCAGAGCCGAGTCCGCCGATAACGCTGTGTTCTTCAGCAGTGATTATTAATCCTGTTTCCTTTGCAGCATTTAGAATAATTTCTTCATCAATAGGTTTGATTGTGTGTATATTGATTACTCTTGCGTCAATTCCGTCCTTAGCAAGCTCCTCGGCAGCGACCAAAGCCTCGTTTACCAGAAGTCCTGTCGCAATAATTGTAACGTCTTTGCCGTCTCTTAAAGTTACTCCTTTTCCAAGCTCAAACTTGTAAGTTGCTTTATCGTTAATTACCGGAACTGCAAGTCTTCCGAAACGCATATAAACAGGACCGTTAATGTTAATTGCGGCTTCGACTGCGGCTCTTGCCTCAACATCATCGCATGGATTGATAACGGTCATTCCCGGAATAATTCTCATAAGCGCAATATCTTCGTTGCATTGATGAGTGGCTCCGTCCTCTCCTACTGAAATTCCTGCGTGAGTAGCTCCTATTTTTACATTAAGGTGAGGATATCCGATTGAGTTTCTGACAATTTCAAAAGCTCTTCCTGCGGCAAACATTGCAAATGAAGAGGCAAAAGGTATTTTTCCTGTGGTGGCAAGACCGGCTGCAATTCCCATCATATTTGCTTCGGCAATTCCGCAGTCAATATGTCTTTCGGGAAATTTCTTTTTGAAAATTCCTGTTTTTGTAGCAGCCGCAAGGTCTGCGTCGAGAACATAGAGATTTTCATATTTTTCCCCGAGTTCGGCCAAAGCCTCGCCGTAGCTTTCTCTGGTTGCTTTTTTAATTATGTCAGCCATCTTATTTATCCTCCAAATTCTTCAATGTTTCGTTGAGCTCAGCCATAGCGATATCGTACTGTTCTTTATTCGGAGCTGTACCGTGCCATGAAACCTGGTTTTCCATAAATGAAACGCCTTTGCCCTTAACGCTGGTCTGAACAATCGCTACAGGTTTAGCGACTACCTTTTCAGCCTCATTAAAAGCTCTCTCTATATCATCGAAATCATGTGCGTTCATTGTAATTACATGCCAGCCGAAAGCTTTGAACTTGTCAACAATAGGATACGGCGAGCAAACATCTGAAACCTTGCCGTCGATCTGAAGACCGTTGTTGTCAACTACAGCAACAAGGTTATCAAGCTTTCTGTGAGCCGCGAACATAGCAGCTTCCCAAACCTGACCCTCTTCGATTTCGCCGTCTCCGAGTATTGCGTATACTTTATAACTGTCGTTTGTAAGTTTTGCCGAAAGCGACATACCTACTGCGGCGGATATTCCCTGTCCGAGAGAACCTGTGGACATATCAACACCCGGTATATATTTCATATCCGGATGCCCCTGAAGTCTGGATCCGATATGTCTCAGTGTTTTTAACTCATCAACATCGAAATATCCTCTGTTTGCAAGCACAGAGTAAAGAGCGGGAGCGCAGTGTCCTTTTGAAAGCACAAGTCTGTCTCTGTCTTTGAACGACGGATTCTTAGGGTCTACATTCATTTTCGCAAAGTAAAGATAGGTCAGAGTATCCGCAATTGAAAGAGATCCTCCCGGATGTCCGGATTTTGCATTGAAAACTCCCTCGATAATTCCCATCCTGACCTTACAAGCAGTGATTTCGAGTTGCTTTTTAATTGTTGCCTCCATTTTAAATACCATCCTTTATAATATATTCAATGACTTCTGCTATAGCATTTTCGTCACAGGACTTACTTGTAACAATATCCGCAGCTGATTTTACACCCGGTATTGCGTTTTGAGGAGCAAAGGCCAAATCAGACTCGTTAAGCATTGAAATGTCGTTGTCAAAATCCCCGAACGCGCAAACCTTGCTGTTTTGCAGAGAGTAAATTTTCTTAAGCATTTTTAGTGCCTCGCCCTTTGACGCATCAGGCGGCAGCATTTCATAAAATATGCTGCTCGAGCTTACGAAGTCTACTCCGGTAAAATTTGATTCGCTTATAAATTTAATAACTTCCGCAATCTTCTCCGGCTCGTCAGCAAACAAAGCCTTGCACCAGCTGCTTTTTGGTATATCGTCAAAGCTGCGCTTGTCCACTTCAACTTTTATCAATTCTTGATGGTCTTTTTCAACCTTATTGGTCCGTGGCGCGAAAATCGCATCAAATGTAAATATTTCCGCTCCGACATCAGGAAAATTATCAAGCACTGTTTTAGCATACTCATATGCACAGTCAGGCAAGTATTTTTCCCAGATAATTTTATCAGAATTGACGTCATAGAGCATTGTGCCGTTGTAAAGAACAATCGGCAAGTCAGGCTTTAAGCTATCAATATACCGCATAGTTGACTGAATGGGTCTGCCTGTCGCAATTGTAAACAGCCCTCCGGCCTGCCGAAATTTTTCTATTGCGCTTATGTACTCATCAGGCAGCGCTTTATTGTGAGGAAGCAAAGTTCCGTCCAAATCTGATATCAAAATTGTATTTTTTAAACTCATAATTTCTTAATCCTGTTCAGTATGTCAATAAAATAATCAGGCAGCGGGCTGTCAAACTCAAGGTACTCACCTGTTCTTGGGTGCTTAAACCCTATTAATTTCGCGTGCAGACACTGTCCTTCAATTCCCTTAAAAGGCTTGCCGTATACATCGTCGCCTAAAACGGGATGGCCTATGTACGCAGAATGAACTCTGATCTGATGAGTTCTTCCGGTTTCAAGGACAAATTTCACGTAACTGTATTTTTCAAATTCCTCAAGAACTTCGTAATGCGTCACCGCATTTCGTGAGTTAAACTCAGTCACGCACATTTTCTTTCGTTCAAATTTGTCTCTTCCGATAGGAGCGTCAATGGTGCCGCTTGTTTCTTTGAGTCTTCCGCACAAAACAGCCCTGTACTCCCGTGTAAAAGAGTGTTCTTTAATCTGCTTGGCGAGAGCCGTATGTGAAAAGTCATTTTTTGCGACAATAAGCAGTCCGCTTGTGTTTTTATCAATTCGGTGAACGATTCCGGGACGAATAACTCCGTTGATTGTTGAAAGCTGCCCCTTGCAGTGGTACATCAAAGCGTTCACAAGAGTGTTGTCCGGATTTCCAGGCGCCGGATGAACTACCATGCCCTTAGGCTTATTTACAACAAGCAGGTCATCGTCGCTGTAAACTATTTCTACATCAATATTTTGCGGTTTAACATCAAGCTCAACAGGTTCAGGAACAATAACACTAACGCAGTCTCCGCAGCTGGTTTTATAATTTTTTGACACTGTCTTCCCGTTTACTGTCACCGAGCCGCTTTCAATCAGTTTCTGAACAGCGTTTCTTGTAATCTCTTCGCAGTTTTCCGAAATCCATTTATCAAGTCTAATACCCGAATTGTCGCATCCGACAAGCAAATTAAGACTGCTCATTTTTATCAGCCTTTGTCACTTCAGATTGATCCTTGTCAAAGAAAATATATACAACGCAAAACAAAATCGCTCCGCATACAATGCATATATCTGCAAAATTAAAAATAGGAAACTCGAACAAATCAAATTTCAGATAATCAACAACCCCTGTGATTTTTTCACCGTTATAGAGCGTATAAAATGATCTGTCAACAAGCATTCTTACCCTGTCTATCAGGTTTCCTAATCCTCCTGCAACTATCATTGACAGGTAAATATACTCCTGTTTCATCCGAAGCTTTCTGCGAAATATTACATAAACGGCAAAAGCCAGAGCTAATGACGTTATAGCAATCAAAAACCATGTTCTTCCTGACAGAACACTCCATGCCGCTCCTTGATTACGCTGCTGAGTGAAGCTGAGTATGCTTGTTTCGCCGATTTTGATGAAGTCAACAACTTCGCCGATTCCCAGAGCCGCAACATCGGTGACAATATACTTTATTATCTGATCTGCCGCGACGAGTACCAGGATGAGAGCTAACGATATATAGACCATATTTTCCTCATTATCAAATGTCAGATACCGCTTGTAAACGGTATCTGACAAATTTTACTTTGTAATAGCTTTCAGGCAGCGAGCACAAAGGGTTGGGTGTTCAGTATCTTGTCCGACGCTTTCGGAATAGCTCCAGCACCTTTCACACTTTTGACCGTCTGCTTTTTCTACTGTAAATGAAACGCCCTGCATTTCGCCTTTGAACTCACCGTTATTGTCATTTACGACCTTAACGTCAGATACAATGAAAATTGAAGCAAGCTGATCTGACAAGCGTGAAATTTCTCCGTATACGCTGTCGTCACAGTGAACGGTTACCTTTGCTTCGAGTGATGCGCCGATGAGCTTGTCGGCACGCTTTAATTCAAGTGCCTTCTTTGCGTCAAGCCTAAGATTGTATATTGTTTCCCACTTTGATGCAAACTCGCTTCCAAAATTATATCCTGTTTTTTCAGGCATGTCGTTTAAATAAATACTTTCATTGTTATCACGATTTGAATGAGGAATGTATGTCCAAATTTCCTCGGCAGTGAACGACATGATTGGTGCAACCAGTCTGGCGATTGCGCTCAAAATCATATACATTGCAGTCTGAGCTGAACGTCTTATCTGACTTTTTGCGTCTTCACAATAAAGCCTGTCCTTGATGATGTCAAGATAGAAATTAGACATATCTATGACGCAGAAGTTGTGAATTGCATGGAAAACAATATGATAATCAAAAGCATCATAGGCAGACTTTACTTTGTCTATAAGATTATCAAGACGCATCAATGCCCACTTGTCTATTTCACACATATCCGCAATATCAACAGCGTCAGTATCGATATTGAAGCCGCTGCGATTTGAAATATTGCCTAAAATAAATCTCGCTGTATTTCTGATCTTTTTGTATGACTCTGAAAGCTGAGCAAGAATATCTTTTGAAATTCTTATGTCAGAATGATAGTCAGATGATGCAACCCAAAGCCTAAGAATATCGGCTCCGTACTTTTCAGTAATTTCGCTCGGCTCAATACCGTTTCCGAGAGACTTGTGCATTGTTTTTCCTTCGCCGTCAACTACCCATCCGTGAGTGCAGACTGCTTTGTAAGGTGCTCTTCCGTTACATACGACAGAAGTGAGCAGTGATGACTGGAACCATCCTCTGTATTGATCGGCACCCTCAAGATAAAGGTCAGCAGGAGAAGAAAGTCCTTCACGTTCTTCCAAAACAGCAGCATGAGTAACGCCGCTGTCGAACCAAACGTCCATGATATCGTACTCTTTCTCAAATTCAGTGCACCCGCACTCGCATTTAACGCTTGAAGGTATAAATTCGGAAGCATCATGAATATACCACGAATCAGAGCCCTCTTTGCGGAACATATCTGAAATAGCGTTGATAGTTTCTTCATTAACTATCGGTTTGTGACACTTCTTGCAGTAAACAATAGGAATCGGAACTCCCCAGGTTCTCTGACGGGAAATGCACCAATCGGAACGGTCTCTGACCATGCCTTTGATTCTCTCCTCACCCCATCCGGGAATCCATTCAACGTCTTCGATTGCCTTTATTGCTTCATCTTTAAATCCCTCAACAGAGCAAAACCACTGTTCTGTTGCTCTGAAAAGTATGGGTGATTTACATCTCCAGCAGTGAGGATATTGGTGAACGATTTTTTCATGAGCAAAAAGTGCGCCGGTTTCTTCAAGATGCTTAGCAATAACCTTATTTGCCTCGTCGGTCTTAAGTCCGCTGAACATTCCTGAGTCATCGGTGAGCACACCTTTACCGTCAACGCCTACAACTATTCCGATTTCAGGGTATTTCTTGCATATTTCAAAGTCGTCAACACCATAGCCCGGAGCCGTATGAACGCATCCTGTACCGCTTTCCAAAGTAACGTGGTCTCCGACAATTATAGGTGACGGTCTGTTCATAAACGGGTGCCAAGCTTTGCAGTATTCAAGTTCTTTTCCTGTAAACGAGCCTACGGTTTCATATTCATCAATCCCAGCCGATTTCATTGTACTTTCGACAAGCTCACGAGCCATTATATAATTTTCACCGTTCGCTTTGACAGCTGTATACTCGTAATCGGGTCCGAGACAGATAGCAAGGTTACCGGGAAGCGTCCATGTTGTGGTTGTCCAAATAACAAAGAACGTTTTTTCAAGGTCAAGTCCAATGGCAGTAAATAACCCCTTGTCATCACTTACTTTAAATTTGACATATATTGAATGACAAGGGTCGTCGCTATACTCAATTTCCGCCTCAGCCAAAGCTGTCTGGCACTCAGGACACCAGTATACAGGTTTTAATCCTTTATATATATACCCTTTTTTTGCCATTTTTCCGAAAACCTGTACCTGTTTTGCCTCAAATTCCGGTTTGAGCGTCAAATACGGATTATCAAAATCGCCGAGAACACCAAGTCTTTTAAACTCTTCTTTTTGAATTTCGACAAAAGAAAGCGCATATTCCTTGCAATGCTTTCTCAGTTCAACAGGAGAAATTGCACCGTTTTCAACGCCGATTTTTTTCATTGCCTTCAATTCTATCGGAAGACCATGCGTATCCCAGCCCGGAACATACGGAGAACAAAACCCGCTCATATTCTTATACTTGACTATGATATCCTTAAGGACTTTGTTCAGGGCAGTGCCGAGATGAATGTCTCCGTTTGCGTAGGGAGGTCCGTCATGTAAAATGTAAGTCGGACGGCCTTCGTTTTTCTTAATGATTTTTGAATAAAGCTTTTCTTCTTCCCATTTTTGAAGAGTTTGAGGCTCCCTGGCCGGAAGATTACCTCTCATTGGGAAATCGGTTTCAGGCAAATTCAGCGTTGCATTGTAATCCTGTGCCATTGTCATTGTATCTCCTTGTGTTTATATATCTTGTGCTATAAAAAATCAATTAATTGTTGTTATGCTGACCGAATTTCAAATCTTCTTTTGAAAATTCACCGGGCTTATATGTATTTCCGGAAAACACAAATTCCTTTTTCGGTTCGATTTTTTCCTGTGACTCAGTCGGGGTTTGGCCTTTCTGAACTTCCGCTTCTGCGTTTAATTCAGCTTTGGCGGCAGCTTCTTTTTCTGCGACCATTTTTGCAATATCGTCCTCAGACAACTCAGGAAGTTCCATGATCAATTTAAGCTGTCTGTTGTATAAGTCTGTAAGCTGAGCCTTAAATGCGGTTATTTCCGCCTTTAATTTTGTAAGCTTATTTGATTCGATATTTCTCTGGCTTTTAGCTGTCTCGATAAATTTGTTCAGTCTTTCTTTTTCTTCTTTTATAACCGAATCTACCCTTGAGCGCTCATTGTTAATAATATTTTCTGTTTTTGATTTAGCGTCATCAACTAATTTTTCAGCTTCGGCTTTTGCTTCGCCTAATATTCGTTCAGCCTCGCTCTTCGCTTCGGAAATAATTCTGTTTCCCTGCTTTTGTGCGCCTAATAAAGCATCTTTTATTGCGTCTTCATCTTCCCGGTATTGATTTATTCGGTCAACAAGCTTAACAATTTTATCCTCGCTGCCCTCATTTTCTTTAACTATAGCCGCATATGATATAGCGATTTCTTTAAGAAATTCATCTACCTCTTCAGGTTTATAGCCAAAGGTGGCTTTTTCAAATTTTTTACTTGTAATTATTTTAGGGTCCAGCATCTCAAATTCCTCCTACACAAATTTATGGACAGTAATATGAATCCTATCTTTTTTTGTAGTTGCTCCAACAGAGAATAACTTATATTTTCCAAAGCCTCTGACCGAAAAAACGCTTCCCTCGCTTATGTGACTGTCCGGTTCGAAATTTTTGCAATAATTTAAGTCAACACCTGTTGATTTGATTAAATTATGTGCTTTTTCTCTGCTGATTTTAACGGCAAAAGCAACAACACAGTCGAGTCTCAATGATGAGACAGTACCCGAAATTTCCGAAAAACTCTTTTGCGGAAGTTCAATCAAAGTGTTGTGTTCAGAAACTCTGACTCCTATTTTGCCTATTCTTGTTAATTCATAAACAAGAGTGGCAACTGTTTTGTAGACAAAAGCCACTGCCTTTCCCTTCAAAACTATTATATCTCCTATCATTTCACGCTTAATGCCAAGAGACATAAGCGCGCCTAAAAAATCGCGGTGAGTTAGATTATCTTCCTCTCGAAAAGTAAAACCGAGAGAAGCAATCGGAAAAGACTCAAGTGAATTATCCGAATACGGAGGAAACAGCCCTAAAACTTTTCTTTCTGCATCAGCATATCCGCCGTAAAATAAAAAACCTTCAAAGCCGCTGCCTTTCAATTTTTCTTCTAAAATAACCTGTTGGCGCTGATTAAGAAAAAACGAAAACTTTTTTAAGTAATAGTTTTGACTTTTTTCAGCTGACGACATTATATTTTTAACAAGCAAAACTTCATCTTCGGTCAAAAGGATTTTGTTCAACAGAGTTTCTCCCGGCTTTAAAAACTATATCCGTTATTTTCCAGCTCGCTCATAAGATCAACCCCGGAGAAGCCTACGTTTTTAGGCATAATAGCAAAAGTCTTCTGAGCCATCATTTTTATGTCCGCGCCGTTTGCATAGGCACATCCGGACAAAAAGTCCAAAATTCGCTTAGCATCTTCTGCTTTTACTTGCTCAAGATTGAGTAAAACTGTTTTCTGGTCATTTAAATCATCACCGATCGACTTTACTTCAGAAAATTCAGTCGGCCTTGCTAATACTATCTGTACTGTGGTAGTTGTCGCTATTTTCACTTCACGGTTACGTTTTTCCTTAGAAATATCTACATTCTCTGCTGTGTCTACCATCGGAGAATACTCGACTTCCTCTTCTTCGCCTATAAACATACCTTTTATAGTGTCTAATACACTCATTAATACTACCTCCAATTTAAAGTAAAAATACTCATAGTTATATTATCCTTTTTTTTAGCTTCATTGTCAAGGTGTTTATTATAAATTCCAAAAAATTTTGTTCAATTTTTAATTCAATCTCTGATTATTAAGCTCGTTGTCGATAGGTTCAAGCAAAATCTCGTTGTAAAGGTTTAAATATTCTGGATCTGAGGTGTTTTCTGAAAGCACAAAATCGTCGCCCTCATATATTACGGATATTTTTTTAAACTTGACAGTTTGTCCCTGCATAACATAAACGCCTTTTTCGCCGTCTAGAAATCTGATAGCATCACGCGGCACTTTCAATCCAGTGTAATCTCCGAAATCTATCTCTACTCTTTCCACCCTGTTTTTAACTAACGCCTCGTCCATTTCGTCACAGCTTAAAATAATAATATACTCATCAGCGTTGCCTGTCGGCTGCATGCTCTCAATATACACACTATAGTCCTTCGAAGATGAGGATATTGACATTGAGTATGTGTTTTCCGTAATAAACTGATTTTTTGTATTTATGACGCCTATCATTTGCCACTTGTAAATCTCAAAAATCTTTCCTATCGGAATTGTGCCGTTAATAGGTTCAAAGACCTGAGGGTTCGAGATGATTTGGTTAATATCTTCTGCTGTAAGCTCCCCTATTGTTCCGCTTGTCAATGCGCTTTCATATCCGTCAAGGCTGCTTACAAAATATCCCGTTTTTGATACCTTAACACTGCCGATCGGAGGAGTAAGCTTTTCACTCAAGCTTGTGATTTCGGAATTTAGCTGATCTTCCAATTCCTTATAATCGGTTTCAGCGTTTACTGATATATTGTAAATATTCATCAAAGTACGCATATCTGATTTTAATTCATTAAATTCAGAATAATCGCCGTTTGCCGCAGCTAAAAGAAGGGAACGGTATTTTTCATCAATTTGGTCAGATATAAAACCAGGCTGCGCATAATCGGTAGTTCCGTGACTTTGAGCGCGTACCAGCTCAGAAAGCTCTGCTTTTAAATTGTCAATTGTATTTCTGTATTCGATTTGATCATATGTGTCGTATATCTCCGCAACTACTGAATTTTTAGCAGCTTTTTCACCGTCTTTGACAAGATAGTTGACAACACCTTCTCCGTTATAATAAATAGGAGTTTCATCTCGGACAAATATCCCTTTAAAAGAAATGGAGTCGCTGACGGTATATAATACGGCTTCTTCAGTATCGTGGGAAGAATTCATCATCATAAAAACCTGACAGCCGACTACCGCCGAAACCAATACAAATACTACAATGTAGACAATTTTCTCGGTATATGATTTCATGACAAAAGAAGTGCTCCTTAAAATTTACACGCTGCGAAGTTTTAATCGAGATCGTTTTTACAGTCAGCGTCAAGAAGATTTATCGGTTTTGATGGAACAATTGTTGAAATCGCGTGCTTATAAACAACATTCTGCTTTCCGTCGCAGTCAAGGATAACCGTGTAGCTGTCAAAACCTTTTACCATGCCTTTAAACTGAAATCCGTTCATTAAAAATACAGTTACTGCTATCTTATCTTTTCTTGCCTGATTAAGAAATACATCCTGTAAATTCATACTCATTATTTTCAATCCTTTCACACTCATTTGTTGCTTATTTAATTTATACATCATTATTATAACACACAATTTCTGATTTTGCTATAATTTTTTCAGCGGTTTCAATAATTTTTTCACTGCTGTCAAATTCATCAGCATAAATCCAGTTAATTCTTTCGTCTCTATTAAACCACGTAAGCTGTCTTTTAGCATAATGCCTTGTTTCTTTTTTTAAAGATTCAATACAGTCATTAAGGCTTTTTTCACCTTTAAAATACGGAAACAGTTCTTTATAACCAATAGCCTGTACGGCGGTTTTGGTGTCTGTTCTGCTGTAAAAATCCAAAGCCTCGTTGAGCAACCCGTCGTCAAGCATTCTATCTACACGCTTATTTATTTTTTCATAAAGCAGCTGCCTGTCTCGGTACGTAAGACCTATCATACAAAGAGCATATGGACTGCTGTTTTGCCTGCTGTTAATTTTAGACTGAGTCATTGTTATTCCTGTTGTTTCATATACCTCAATTGCTCTTATAATTCGGTTGAGGTTATTGGGATGAAGACTGTCGGCGCATTCCGGGTCTATTTTCGCAAGCATATCAAGAAGATATTTGTTGCCTTTTTCCTCGGCAAGTTTTAAAAGCTCTTTTCTGCGTGCGGTATTTGAACAAGTCACATCAAAGCTGATATTATCAATCAGAGAAGTCACATAAAGTCCGGTTCCCCCTACGAGCACCGGAATTTTTCCGAGAGAATAAATTTCAGCGATTTCTTTTTTTGCACATTTAACGTAATCAGCAACCGAGAAAGAGCAGTTTGTATCCAAAAAGTCAATTAACCTGTGCCTGACACCCATCATTTCCTCTGCTTTGGGCTTTGCAGTAGCAATATCCATTAGCTTATAAATTTGCATTGAATCAGCCGATATAACTTCTCCGTTAAATTTTCTAGCTATTTGAACTCCGAGAGCCGTTTTCCCAGACGCCGTCGGGCCTACTACTGCAATGAGCGGGTTGTCGTTCTTGCTGTTCACTTTTCCTCCTATACAATTCTTTTAAACTGTTTTTCAATATCTTTTCTTGAAATTTTAATCATGACCGGTCTTCCGTGAGGACAGTATTTTATATTATCGTTGTCTATAACCAGCGACACCAGCTTATCAAGTTCTGCCAAGTCGGAATTGTCATTGGCTTTTATTGCAGCTTTGCATGCTATTGAGTGATATAATTGATCAATAATATCTATAGACGGATTATGCTTTTTTGATAAGAAATCAGATGCCAGCTCAGGAATGACGTCTGAAGGATTTATATCTGCCAGTATGTTCGGCACTCCGGTTACATAAACGTTCGGAGCTACATCCGGCTCAATGCAGAATCCCAACGCTGCTGCATCCTCCAGATTTGCCGATATGGCATCATATTCTTCAAATGAGAGCATTACCATCACCGGCTCTATGCACATTTGCGTGTCAAGCGATTTTGCATCGCTTTTTATCTGCTCAAAAATATAGCGTTCATGAGCGGCGTGCTTGTCTATTAAAAACATATCATTTCCGCTTTGGACGATTATGTATGTTTTAAACACCTCGCCAATAACTTTTAATGGCTGTTCAGTTTTGTCTGAACGGTTATCACAGCGCTCGTCTGCTTTTTTTAAAAAAGAATCCGGCTTTAAAAACTTAAAGTCATTTTCGTCGCCGCTTTCTGCCTCATCATTCTCGTCAGCCTCGTTATCTATAAAACCGACTTTTTTTACCGCAGAAGCAGAATTGTCAACCGACATAAATTCCGGAGCTTCAGAATAACCATCCGATTCGGTTGAGGAAAAATACTCGGTTTCATTAAATTTTATTGCTGTATTATCAGATATATTTTCCGTATCAAATTTGGCTTCATCTTTGGCGGAAGTGTTAAAAGTCAGTCTTGTCTGTGTGCCGCTGAAAAATTCATTCCGGCTAACGGTTATCTCGTCTTTATTTACTCTGTGCTTAGGTTCATTGTCATTAAACACCATTTCAGTTGTGATGTCGTTTACAAGAAGCGCGTTTTTGACCGCAAAATATACAGCGTCATAAATCAGCTTTTCATTTGAAAACCTTACTTCGGTTTTCGACGGATGTACATTTACATCAATCATATTAGGCGGAATTTCAATGTTTAATACACAAGCAGGAAATTTTCCTGTCATTATGCTGTTTTTATAAGCCTCTTCAATCGCGACCATGCATGTAACCGACTTTACATAGCGTCCGTTTATATAAAAGCTTTGAAATGAGCGGTTGGATTTGGAAAATAACGGCTTAACCGTATAGCCTATTACGGATATTCCTTCTATTGAATAATTAACAGGAATCAGGGACGATGCAAACTCACGGCCTATAACCGAATATACAGACGAATAAAGCTTGCCGTCGCCCGCGGTGAGAAGCTCAATTTTATTGTCTCTTATAAATTTAAAGCTTATTTCAGGGTGCGATACTGCGATTTTCTGTATTATTGATGCTATCGCGTTTCCTTCAGTAACATCCTTTTTTAAAAACTTAAGCCTTGCAGGGACATTATAGAATATATCCCTGATTATTATTGTTGTGCCGTCCGGGCAGCCTGTTGATTCTCTCAAAACTTCTTCGGAGCCGTTTATGCAGTAATGAAACCCAAGAGCTGACTCTCTTACTTTTGTAAGCACTTCGACTTTGGACACAGCTGAAATCGAGGCAAGAGCTTCTCCTCTGAACCCTAATGTCATTATATTGTCGAGATCTTCTTTTGAACTGATTTTGCTGGTGGCATGACGCAAAAAAGCCAAGGGAACATCATCGTCAGACATTCCGCAGCCGTTATCGGTTATACGTATATATGTCTTTCCTCCGTTTTTGATTTCAACGGTTATGATATTCGCCCCTGAGTCAATTGAGTTTTCTACAAGCTCTTTAACAATTGAAGCCGGTCTTTCTATTACTTCACCGGCAGCAATTAATTCAGCTACCGATTTGTTAAGAACGTTAATTTTTCCCATGAAATTCTTCCGCCCTTTAAATGTAATTTAAAAGCTCCCTGACAAAATAGCGCAGATCATCATCTGACAGCTCGTCAATATTAGTTTTTCTAAGCTTCTCAGCCAAAATTCCGTGATCTATTTTTTCAAAAGATATCTGGTCTGTCTGCTGTTTGTTTGAGGATTGTTCGGTTAATGTCAAAGTCTTTTTCTCAAGCTCCGAAAGAAGCTCTTTGGCTCGTGAAATAATTTTCGGAGGCAATCCCGCAAGTTTAGCGACTTCAATGCCGTAGCTCTCGTCAGCTCCTCCTCTTACAATTTTACGCAAGAACTTTATATCATCACCGCGTCGTTTGACCGCAACGCTGTAATTTTTAACCCCAGAAAGCTCCTGCTCCAAAGCAATCAACTCATGATAGTGCGTTGCAAACAGCGTTTTGCAGCCGAGAGATTTTGATGTTGAAATATACTCGGCTACAGCTCTCGCAATTGAAATTCCGTCGAAAGTTGAAGTTCCCCTGCCGACTTCGTCCAAAATGACTAGGCTTTGTTTTGTCGCATGCTTTACAATGTCTGCGACCTCACTCATTTCTACCATAAAAGTTGACTGACCTGCTGTCAAATCATCAGAAGCGCCTACTCTTGTAAAAATCTGATCAACCACAGATATCTTTGAGTAGTCGGCAGGAACAAAAGAGCCGATCTGCGCCATTAGGGTTATAAGCGCCACTTGCCGCATATAAGTTGATTTACCCGACATATTCGGACCTGTGATGATTGACATTCTGTTATCAGTAAGGTCAAGATATGCATCGTTCGGAACAAACATTTCATCTTTCTGCATGAGCTCAACAACCGGATGTCTGCCGTTTCGTATATCGATGATTCCGTCTAAAGATATTTCGGGTTTTGAATAGTTGTTTTTAACCGCTGTTTGCGCAAGTGAAGCCAAAACATCTACTGTTGCTACAGCATGTGCGGTTTCCTGAACCGACCTTAGCTGAGTTGCTATGTATTCCCTTACTTCAGTAAATATCTCCGATTCAAGATTAATAACTTTATCGCTTGCTCCGAGTATTGTATTTTCGGCATTTTTAAGCTCTTCTGTAATAAATCTCTCACAATTTGCAAGTGTCTGCTTTCGGATGTATTCATTCGGGACAAGATTATAATAAGATTTTGTAACCTCAATATAATATCCAAACACGCGGTTGTAACCTATTTTCAGGTTTTTAATCCCTGTTTTATCTTTTTCACGCTGCTCAATGTCTTCAATGATTCCCTTTCCGCCCGATATGATACTTCTCAATGTGTCTAGTTCTTCATTAAAACCGTCTTTAATAATTCCACCGTCTTTAAGATTAACCGGAGGCTCGTCCACAACAGCGTTTTCTACAAGGTTAGATATCGACTCAAGGGTAGAAATTGAATCGTTTAGTTTGTTAAGCAGCTTGGAGTGAAATGTGCCTAAAATATCTTTTATTAGCGGGAGTTTAAGCGCAGTAAGAGACAAAGCCTTTAAATCTCTCGGAGATGCGGATTTATACATTACCCTTGTCATAAGTCTTTCAAGATCATAAACTCCAGAAAGATGAGATGAAAGTTCTCCGAGCGACACAGGATTTAATGCTAACTGTTCAACAGCGTCAAGTCTTTCGATAATCTTGATAGGGTTGGCAAGGGGCTGTTCGAGATAAGACTTGAGCATTCTCTTTCCCATAGAAGTTTGAGTGTGATCAAGAACCCAAAGCAAAGAGCCTTTTTTCTCTTTGTTTCTTAAGGTTTCCGTTAGCTCAAGATTACGCCTTGCCGTAAAACCTATTGTCATAATCGGCTCAGTATTGTGTCTGGTGATTTCAGAAAATCTTCCGACAAGCGCCTTCTGAGTATCGCTGATATATGAAAAGAGCGCGCATACGCAAGAATCTTCAGATTTATTTATATTAAGTCCGAGATCCTCGAAGCTTTCGGCATTAAACTGTTTCAAAACCGCCTCGCTGTTGTCATTAATACTAAACCATGTGTCATCAAGGCATGTAGTTTTAAGATGCAGTCTTTGTTTAATAAAATCGTCTACTTCTTGCATAGAATCATAGTTTTTATTGACCAGTACTTCAGACGGAGTGAATCTTGAAAGTTCATTAATGACTGAAGATGAGATATCTTTTCCTCTGAATGAAAACAGATGCACTTCGCCGGTAGAAATATCAGCAAAGCATAATGCGCACTCACTTTCGCAGACATAAAACGAACAGATATAGTTATTGCTGTTTTCATCAAGCAGACTGCTCTCGATTAAAGTTCCGGGAGTAACTACTCTTATAACTTTGCGCTCAACAAGCCCTTTCGCTGTTGAAGGATCTTCAACCTGTTCGCATATTGCTACCATGTAGCCTTTATCAATAAGCTTTTTGAGGTAAAAATCGCAGGCATGGTAAGGAACGCCGCACATAGGCGCCCTTTCATTTAACCCGCAGTCTCTTCCTGTCAAAGTAAGCTCAAGCTCCTTAGATACAAGTATGGCGTCATCAAAAAACATCTCATAAAAATCTCCGATTCTGAAAAAAACAATGTGATTGCCATACTTCTTTTTAACTGCGATATATTGCTGCATCATAGGCGAAAGCTTTGAAATATCAATATCATTAAGACTAAGCGACACTTGAGCTTCTCTCCCCCATTATTTAAAATTAATTATCAGTGACAGCCTCCGCAGGTTGAACAACTGCCGGAACAACTGTGTTCAACAGTTGCGGGGCAAGTTTCCGGGTCTTCCCCGTTTGCCGAAAACGTGATTATTGTATTAATCTGGTTGAGCAGTTCATCCATTGCGTCTTTAGCGTTATTGTAGTCCATCATACTCTTGTTTGCCATAATTTTTCCGTAGAGTGATTTAATCTTGTCATTTAGCTCAGTAATTTTGTTATTATCCTTATCGCTCTTTGACATTTCCTGATTAAGCTGCACTCTGAGCATATTGAACTCACCTATCATTGCCTGAAGTTCATTATCTCTATCGTTAGCTTCCTTTGCCTTCAAATATGTGAGATATTTCTCGTCGGCTTGAATAGCCTTTCCGAGTGCTCTTGCTGCTTCGATTGGGTTCATAGTAAATTCTCCTTTAATTATAATGTAATATATTAAATAACAATTTCTCCAAGCAAAGCCCAGTTCATTGCTTTAATAACTTTAACCTGCGCAAACGAACCTATAAGTTCACTGCTGCCCATAAGCTCAACAATTATTCCTTCGCTGTTTTTTCCGCATACATATCCCTCTTTGCCGCTGACATCGCTGTCAATAAGCACTCTGACAGTTTTTCCGACAAATCTTGAAAGAAGCTTTTGTGAGGTTTCACGCTGCTCCATAAGCAGCTCACGCAGCCACAGACCTTTTTGCTTTTCCGAAATATTGTCCTGCATCAGCGCAGCTTTTGTTCCGCTTCGTTTTGAATATACAAATGAAAAAATATTGTCATAGCCCACATTTTTTATAAGCTCTTTTGTCTGACAAAACTCATCATAGGTTTCACCGGGAAACCCGACTATTATATCTGTTGAAAACGAAAAATCCGTAATTCTGCTTCTTGCATAGCTGACAATTTCAAGATAGTCCTCAACAGTGTATCTTCGGTTCATTTCCTTAAGAATCCTGTTACATCCGCACTGTACCGGCAAATGCAGACACTTAGCAACTTTTTCACATTCAACAATTGCGTCGATAAGCTCATGTGACGCGTCTTTTGGATGTGACGACATAAATCTTATAATAAAATCACCGTCGATTGAATTAAGCTTTCTCAAAAGCTGCGGAAAACCATAGCTGTATGAATTTACATTTTGTCCCAGCAGCATTATTTCCTTATAGCCTGACTTTATAAGGCCTGAAACCTCATCATATACCGCATCGGGAGTTCTGCTTCGCTCCCTGCCCCTGACATAAGGAACGATGCAATACGAGCAGAAATTATTGCAGCCGTACATAACAGACACCGACGCCGAAAAGCTGCTTGTGCGCACGGCAGATAATCCCTCAATTATGTTTCCGTCGTCTTCGCTTTGGTTAATAACTAAACGGCGGTTTGAAATAACCTCATAAAGCATATCAAAAAGCTGTTTGTAAGCAAACGTACCGAACACCAGCTCAACCTGTTTGTATGTTGATTTTATTCGCTCGGCGGTTTTGCTCTCCTGCGCCATACATCCGCATATGCCTATAATAAGCTCAGGATTGTTATTTTTTAGATGTTTGTATTCGCCGATAATTCCGTAAATTTTATCCTCGGCGTTTTCCCTCACCGCGCATGTGTTTAAAATAATCAGGTCGGCGTTTTCGGCAGTATCACAAAAATCGTAACCGGCTTCTGAAAGCATACCCTTAAGTTTTTCTCCGTCGCTGACGTTTTGCTGACATCCGTAGCTGTGCAGATAGCAAACAGGTTTTCTCTCAGGATATTTTTGCTTAAGAAGTTCAGAAAGCCTTGCTCTGCTTTGCTCTATTTTTACAATTTCTTTGTCATTGTTCAAATGCAATATTATTCTCCTCAAGTTAAGTTCAAAATATTATATCATACAAGTGAAAATTTTTCAATGCAATGTTATTACAAAAATCAGTTATTTGCTTTTTGATTTAAATTTTGTTCTTATAAAATTAAATATTTTTTCTTTAAACATTATTCCGATAATTCCTGTTGCGAGTACAATTACCGAAACAATAATAGCAGTCACATAGTCTCCCTTTTCCAGACTCGATCCGAAATATGTTGACATAAACAAAGCGGGCAGTCTCGCTGTCATAGCCAAAACAAAAAAAGTTTTCGGCTTTACTTTTGTCAGAGGAACCAAATACGTAAATGCGTCTTTTGGCATTCCGGGGATAAGAAATAAAATAAAAATAACTGTCTCTACCTTTTTTGTGTCTTCAAAAAACTTAATATGCCTTATATGCTTTTTATTTATAACAGCCTCAACCAAAGGGTATCCCAGCCATTTAACAAGGTAATAAACCGCTGCTGTGCCGAGGAATATTCCCAAAACGCACAAAATAAATCCCAAAATCTCGCCGAAAAGAATTCCGCCCATTATTTGAACCGGTCCTCCCGGAATCAGCGCGACGATAACCTGAAGAGCCTGCATGAGAATATAAATAAATACTCCCAAGATCATATTCTCACGCATTATCTGTTCAATGCGGCTTCTTCCTTCTGCCGTGGCAATCATTTCTGCCATCGGTATCATAAGCACAGACACAACTGTAATCACCGCAGCAAAAACAATGAACATAATTATTTTAATTCTGAAAGTTTTTTTGTCTCCCATGACTTTCTACACATCACTTTAATCCCAATATTTTGTTTCTGTATATTTTATAATATTGCAATTCAAGCTTACAAACCGCTTTGTCGTATATGAAAAAAGCTAAATTCCCGAGCAGCAAAAGAATTGCCGCGCCGTATCTGCCGAAATCTCCGAACATATCCTCAAATGTAACAATTCCCAACACGTTTATCAGCAGCCAGTAGCTTAATATGAATGATACGTTAAAGATAATTATTTTCATTATAATCTGAAGCACAGGATGTATTTTCCTGAGAGCTGATTTTAAAACCGGGTAAAACCCGAAAAACATCGCAAAGATAACTGCCGCTTCTTTATCGGGAGTCAAAAACAACGAGAGGATTGAGGTCGCAAAGTACGTCAGCAAACCAAAACCAACTCCGCATTCAACGCATACCGGAATGAGGACAATTCCTGCTGCGGCAGGCAAAACGTATACCAAAAGAGGAATAAAACCTGTTATAAACATTAAACACAGGCATAATGCGGAGGATATACCACCGAGAGCGCATTTAAAACACAGCTTTTTCATCTTTTCAGTCAAGTGTCATCTGGTCAGGATCTTCAGCTGTCTTCAAAAATGAACCTGCCGCGGGAATAGCTTTTACTTTATACTTCAAAAATCTGGTGTCATTCTGTTTTATTTCCGAGGCCTTGCTAACAGTGTTTTTGCCTTTTAAAGTCATTGTCTGCACACCGATTGTATCTCTTGAAGCTTTTGACAGCATCATATCGGTATTAAACACGATTGCTCTGCCGTTAGATGAGCATAGCATAATATCGGCATTATCCGAAACGAAAAACATGTCGACAAGAGGTGATTTGTCAGAATAGGCGTTCGCGAGCTTTTTACGGTTGGTCTTGGTTGCATAGGAATCAAGTGATACTTTTGCTGCTTTTCCGTTTTCAAACACAAAAATCAGATGTCCTGAATAATCGGATGTCACAACCATTTTGACAACGCTTTCGCCGTCTTCAAAGCCAAGCTTTGCCGGGACATAATCGCCGAGTAAAGACGCTTTTGTATCGTCAAACTGCGAAACCTTCGCTTTATAAACAGTTGATTTGTCTGTAAAGAAAAGAACATCCGCTTTGTTTGTTGTTTCAATTTCCTGTTCGATTACGTCGCTTTCCTTAAGCTTTTGCTCACTTGCCATTCTCAGCGACTGCGGAGTAATCTTTTTAAAATATCCGCTTTTTGAAAGGAAAAGCTTAACCTGATAATCTGGAGTATCGTCTTCCTGCTCATACTCTTCCTCATCATCAGAGAAAACAAAAAGACTTTTCCTCGGCTGACCGTATTTTTTAGCCACTTCCTTAAGCTCATCAATTATAATAAGCTTTATCTTTTTGTCACTTGAAAGAATATCACGCAATTCGGCTATGTCTTTTTCAAGCTGAGCTATATCGGCTGTTCGGTTTAAAATAAACTCTCTGTTTAAATGTCTCAGCTTTATTTCAGCGACATACTCCGCCTGAGCCTCATCTATTGAGAATCCAATCATAAGGTTTGGAACAACATCCGCTTCCTCTTCGGTTTCTCTTACTATTTTTACCGCCTTGTCAATATCTATAAGTATTTTTTCAAGACCCTTCAGCAGATGAAGCCTTTCAGTCTTTTTATTCAAGTCAAACTCAGTTCGTCTTCTTACGCACCCGACTCGGAATTTTGTCCATTCGTTAAGTATTTCATATATTCCCATTACTTTCGGATATCCATCTACAAGAATATTGAAATTACATGAGTAGGTATCCTGAAGAGGAGTCATACGAAAAAGTTTCTGCATGAGTTTGTCAGGGTCGGTTCCCCTCTTGAGGTCGATTGCTATCTTCAATCCGTTTATATCAGTTTCATCTCTGATATACTGAATCTCTTTGATTTTTCCCGCTTTTGTCAAAGCTATTATTTTTTCTATGATAGCCTCGATAGTGGTTGTAGGTGGAATTTCAGTGATTTCTATGCAGTTTGCGTCCTTGTCGTAATTATACTTAGCTCTTACTTTTACCGAGCCCTTGCCTGTCTTGTAAATGTTATTAAGCTCAGCCTCATCGTATATTATAAAAGCTCCTCCTGGAAAATCCGGACTTTTTAAGGTTGACAAAATGTCATGCTCCGGATTCCTTATCAAAGCTATTGCCGTCTCGCAAACTTCGGCAAGGTTGAACGGACAAACAGCGCTTGCCATTGCTACTCCGATTCCTACGTTTGAGTTTACAAGCACCGTTGGAAAAGTTGACGGCAAAAGCGTCGGCTCTGTCATGGTGTTGTCATAGTTAGGCATAAAATCCACTGTATTTTTGTCAATATCCTTAAAAAGCTCAGAGCATATAGGGTCGAGCCTTACTTCGGTGTATCTTGACGCGGCATATGCCATATCCCTTGAATATGCCTTTCCGAAATTGCCCTTTGAGTCTACATAAGGATGAAGCAGCGCCTCGTTGCCTCTCGCAAGCCTTACCAAAGTTTCATATATCGCTGCGTCGCCGTGAGGATTGAGCTTCATTGTTTGACCGACGACGTTTGCGGATTTTGTTCTTGCTCCGGAAAGCAGTCCCATTTTATACATTGTATACAGAAGCTTTCTGTGTGAAGGCTTAAAGCCGTCTATTTCAGGAAAAGCTCTCGAAACATTAACGCTTACGGCATAGGGCATATAGTTTTTTTCCAAAGTTACGGTTATTTTTTCCTCAACAACCTGTCCGCCTCCGTTGATATATGCGTTTGAAAATCCTATGGGCAGCTTTTTTTCTTTATTCTCAGGCTTCTTTTTCGCCATTAATTGTCAATTCCTTTCCTTTTGCGTTTATGTCAGCTTATATCGGCAAGCTCAAGATAGTCTTTGCAGTTGTTATTTATAAATTCCTTTCTGCTCGCAAGGTCGTCGCCGAGAAGCATATCAAACATAAAGCTCATTTGTTCGATATCATCGGGAGTGACTTTAATCAGGCGGCGTGTATCGGGATGCATTGTCGTCAAGCTCATCATATCAGGCTCGTTTTCACCAAGTCCTTTTGAACGCTGTATGGTATACTTCTTATCCCCTATCATTTTCAATATCTCAACCCTTTCGCTTTCATCATAAGCGAAATATGTTCTGTCTTTGGTTGTGATTTCAAACAGAGGAGACTCGGCTATATACACAAAGCCTTTATCAATAAGCGTAGGCGTGAGCCTGTAAAGCATAGTCAGGATAAGAGTTCTTATCTGGAAACCGTCCTCGTCGGCATCGGTGCATATAATTACTTTGTTCCAGCGAAAATTGTCAAGATTAAAGCCCGAAAGCTCCTTGTTTGATTTTGTCTTGACTTCAACTCCGCACCCTAAGACTTTTATAAGGTCGGTTATTATCTCACTCTTGAAAATTTTATCGTAATCGGCTTTGAGGCAATTTAAAATTTTTCCCCGAACAGGCATTATCGCCTGAAACTCAGCGTCTCTCGCAAGCTTTACGGCTCCCAAAGCCGAATCTCCCTCAACAATGTAGAGCTCTCTCTTATTAAGGTCTTTTGTACGGCAGTCAACAAATTTCTGAACCATATTTGAAAGGTCGATAGTTCCTGCAAGCTTCTTTTTGAGAGTTAGCCTAGTTTTTTCAGCGTTTTCTCGGCTCCTTTTATTGACCATGACCTGTTCGCAGATTCTTGTCGCTTCATCAGGATTTTCGATAAAATAAACCTCAAGCTGATGCTTTAGAAAATCCGCCATGGCTTCGTAGATAAACTTATTGGTGATAGCCTTTTTAGTTTGGTTTTCATATGATGTCTGAGTTGAAAACGAGCTGGAAACAAGAACAAGACAGTCCTCAATATCGGCATAGGTTATTTTCGCTTCATTTTTTAAATATTTGTTATTGTTTTTCAAATAGCTGTCTATCTGAGACGTGAATGCGTATCTCACGGCTTTTTCGGGAGAGCCTCCGTATTCAAGGAAGCTTGAGTTATGATAAAACTCAGTCAGCTTGATTTTATTTGAAAACGTAAACGCAACGTTAAGTTTTACTTTATATTCCGGCTTGTCCTCACGGTCTCTTCCCTTGCGCTCGGCGGTAAGCATCTGAATTGACGTCATATTATCATTGCCGACAATTTCTTTTACATAGTCGCTTATTCCGTTTTCATAAAAGAAATGCTCTTCGGTAAAAGAGCCGTTTTCCTCCTGGTTTCTGAAAACAAACAGTAAATTCGGGTTCACAACCGCCTGCTTTTTCAAAACGTCCTCATAGTATTCTTTCTCTATATTTATATCGGTAAAAACGTCTAAATCAGGTCGCCACTTGGTTTTTGTACCTGTTTGCTTTTTCTTTGTTTCTTCTTTTTTTAAGCCTCCGATATTTTCACCTTTTTCAAAATGAAGGTTATATTTATATCCGTCCCTAACAACCTCAACATCCATGTATTCCGATGAATACTGAGTTGCGCACGCACCGAGACCGTTTAATCCTAAGGAGTATTCATAGTTTTCTCCGCCGTTATTGTTGTACTTACCGCCTGCGTAAAGCTCACAGTATACCAGCTCCCAGTTAAACCTTTTTTCGGCGTTGTTATAGTCTACCGGGCATCCTCGCCCAAAATCCTCTATCTCAATGGAATTATCGTTATATCTTGTGACTATTATTTTATTGCCGTTGCCGTCACGTGCCTCGTCAATAGAGTTTGAAAGTATCTCAAATACAGAGTGCTTGCAGCCCTCAATGCCGTCTGAGCCGAAAATTACCGCCGGACGTTTTCTGACACGGTCAGCTCCCTTTAAAGACACTATCGCTTCATTGCCGTAAGAATTTTTTGATGCCATATCTATTTCCTTTCACAAGATATTACCACTATATATTGATTATTATATCACCGTTATTTTGTTTTTGCAAGGCAAATTTTATCATATGGTACGAATACAAGCTTAATTTAAGGAATATATATATCATAGCAAAATAAAGCTTGTATATGATAAACAGGAGGATGCTATGGACTTTAAACTTATTCGCGAAAATTTCACAGCCAAAGATGTTGTGCTTGACAGCGCCTTTGAACAATCAATCGAGACAGACTATATACTGCCTGATTATTATCCGGACATTTTCAGGATAGTCAAGTGCAGGGCTTTGCCTAACATTACTTCACACACTGTTGTAAACGGTAAGCTTACATATGAAATGTCAGTATGCGTTAAAGTAATGTATTTAAGTGAAAACAGCAACGCCCTGAATTGCTTTGAACAAAAGCTGAACTACACAAAATCTGTGGATCTTCAGTCGCCGAGCGACTGCCCTTCCGCTACGCTGATTCCTAAACTTGACTATGTAAACTGCCGGGTGGTAAATCAGCGCCGAATCGACATCAGAGGAGCAGTAAGCGTTAAAGCTAAAGTCTGCTGTGAAAAAAAGCAGCAGGTTGTTGCAGACGCCTCCGGATGCGGTATTCAGCTAAAAAAATCTATCGTAACCTATCCTTCAAAGAGGTCTTTTGTCACCAAAAGGATAAGCGTAGTTGAAGAAATAGAAACCGGAGCGTCAAAGCCCGAAATAAAAAGTATTATCAGAGCAGACGCTTCTGTCATTTCAGCAGACAAAAAATTGGTTTCGGGAAAAATCATGGTCAAAGGAGAAGCTGAGGTCTCGATACTTTACACCTGTGTTAAAGACGAGCACGATTCAATGGAAACAATGAAATTTACCTTGCCTTTTTCACAAATTATCGATGTTGACGGTCTGGACGAAAAATTCGAGTGTTTTATTGAAGCAAGTGCCTCCGGCTGTGACATAATCCTTAAATCCGGCTCACCTCAGTCATTTGAGTGTGAACTGAACATCAATATTTCCTGCACTGCTATTAAATTCGAGACCGCTGAGCTTGTGACCGACGTTTATTCAACGATGTGTGAGTGTGAGTTCACCGCGCTTGAATCTAAACTGGAATGTGTGCCGGTTGCAGTTAAGGAAAATCATCAGTCAAAGATTTCGCTTACTTATCAGGAAGGCAGTATATCGTGCGTTTATGATGCCTTCGCTGAAATTTCAAACGTCTCCGGAAGATATTCATTTGACGATTCTCGTTTTGTTGTTTCGGGAAGCGTAAAATTCTGCGTTTTTGCCTCAAATGAAAACGGATGTCCTATTTATCTTGAGGGAGACATTCCGTTTGAGCATAATATTCCTGGAACTAACGCAGGTAAAGACAGCTATATTGAGCCAACGGCTGAGGTGTGCTCATGCTCATATACGCTTACTTCGGATAATACAGTTGAGATCACCGCCGAGATTAAAATATGCGGATATCTGTATGAGGCTTATACAAAGTTGCTAATTACCGATATCTCTGTAAACAGCTCGTCAAAAAAAGAACAGTCCTGCTCTTGCGCTCTCAAGCTTTATTACGCCGATAAGGGTGAGGAAATATGGGATATAGCGAAAAAATATTCCGCGCCTCTTTCGGCTGTCGTCGAGGAGAACGGACTGGATTGCGAAAAGCTTCCTCAATGCAAAATGCTGCTTATTCCCATGTCAAATTGAACGGAGGAAACCTAAATGACTAAAACGGAAATATACTCAAACATTGCGAAAAGGACTGACGGCGATATTTATATAGGCGTTGTCGGACCAGTAAGAACAGGCAAATCAACATTTATCAAAAGATTTATGGAAACTCTTGTAATACCAAATATAGAAAATGATTACATGAGACAAAGGGCAATTGACGAGCTTCCGCAGTCATCCGGCGGCAAAACTATTATGACGACTGAACCGAAATTTATACCGGAAGACGCTGTCGAAGTGTCTATTAAAGACTGCGCAAGGTTTAACGTCCGAATGATTGACTGTGTCGGATATATCATACCAAGCTCTATCGGCTATTTTGAAAATGAAGCTCCGAGAATGGTCAGAACCCCATGGTTTGAAGACGAGATTCCGTTTAATATGGCGGCAGAGGTCGGTACTCAGAAAGTCATTAACGAACACTCAACCATAGGTTTGGTAGTAACTACCGACGGTTCGATAACAGATATTGGGCGGGAAGAATACGAGGAATGCGAAGAAAGGGTAATTGAGGAACTGAGAGCTATAAACAAGCCATTTATAATTCTTATGAACTGTGTTAACCCTAATAGTCATGAAATTTCGCAGCTTTGTGAGAAGCTTTCAGAAAAATACTGCGTTCCTGTTATTCCGGTAAACTGCCTTGAGCTTGATGAAGATGATATTAACAAGATAATGACCGAAATTTTGTTTGCGTTTCCGGTTAAGGAAGTCAATATCGATATGCCGAAATGGATAACTTCGCTTGAGCGCGGGCACTGGCTTAAAGAAAGTATTTTCAGCAGCATTAAAGAGGCTGCAAGCGGAATAGAAAAAGTAAGAGAAATCAAAAGCTGCTGTGAAAAAATATGTGAATGTGAGAACATCTCAGAGTGTCATCTGGTTTCAATTGATTTAGGAAAAGGATCAGCAAATATTTCCGCAACGGTCAATCATGATCTTTTTTATAAAATAATCGGGGAAGAGACCGGGCTGAAAATTGAAAATGAAAGCGATTTGATGCCGCAGATACTTGAGCTTGTCAAAATTTCAAAGCAGTTTGAAAAGTTTAAAGGCGCTCTTGAGGAGGTTGAGGCGACAGGCTACGGAATCGTTATGCCGTCAATGGAGGAGCTTACACTTGACGAGCCCGAAATTATAAAACAAGGAGGAAAATACGGAATTCGGCTTAGAGCAAACGCTCCGTCCATTCATATGCTTCGAGCGGATATCACAGCAGAGGTTGCTCCGATAGTAGGCTCTGAAAAACAGTCGGAAGAGCTTGTATTATACATGCTGAACGATTTTGAGGAAAATCCCACAAAAATTTGGGAGTCCAATATCTTCGGAAAATCTCTGCATGAGCTTGTAAATGAGGGACTTCACAACAAGCTTTACAGGATGCCGCAGGACGCCAGAATCAAGCTTCAGGAAGCTGTTGAGCGTATAATAAACGAGGGCTGCTCGGGTCTGATATGCCTGATTATTTAATATATAAACAGAAAAACGGACAGTGCTAAAGCTGTCCGTTTTAATATCAGCAATAAAGGACCTTATTTAACCTCGACTCTCCACTCCGGGTGAATGCCGTTTTTGCCAAGCTGAATACCTGTTATGGTGTCATATATTTTCTGGCTGAGAGGTCCGATTTGATTGTTGCCTATAACCATGACCTCATCTTCGTATCTGAGCTTTCCTACCGGTGAGATTACCGCCGCAGTACCGGTTCCAAATACTTCTTCAAGGATTCCGTGTTCATAAGCCTTGATAAGCTCATCAACGGAAATTTTCCTTTCCTCAACGTCCAGTCCCCACTCTCTGCAGAGCTGAAGCACTGATGCGCGGGTAATTCCAGGAAGAATTGAGCCATTTAGCATAGGAGTTACTACCTTGCCGTTAATTTTAAAGAAAATATTCATAGCGCCGACTTCTTCAATGTATTTTCTTTCAACACCGTCGAGCCACAAAACCTGTGAATATCCGTCGTTATGCGCTTTAACTTGTCCGATAAGGCTTGCAGCATAGTTTCCTCCGGTTTTTGCAAAGCCCATTCCGCCTCTGACCGCCCTTACATACTCGTCTTCAATCCATATGCCTACCGGCTCAAGACCGTTAGCGTAGTATGCTCCGGACGGAGAAAGAATTATTATGAACAGATAAGTCTTTGAAGGAGCAACACCGAGGAATTCATCTGTCGCGATTATGAAAGGCCTTACATACAAAGATGTTCCCTCCGCTGTCGGAATCCAATCCTCATCAATTTTTACAATTGCCTTGACAGCCTCAATAAAATACTCCTCAGGAAGCTGCGGAATACAAAGTCTTTGGTTTGAATTATTCGCTCTTTTTGCGTTCATATCGGGGCGGAAAAGATAAGTCTTTCCGTCAACGCCTTTATACGCCTTAAGTCCTTCAAACATTTCCTGACCATAATGGAAAACCATTGCGGAAGGAGCAAGAGACAGGTTCTGATAAGGAACTATTCTTGCGTCATGCCAGCCCTTTCCCTCGGTATAATTCATAACAAACATATGGTCTGTTGAAATTTTTCCGAATCCGAGCTTTGCGTCTTTTGCAGGCTTTTCCTTAGGAGAAGTCGTTTTTTCAATTCTGATATCCAGCATTTAAGCCATCACCTTTCTAAATCCTGCTGATAATTATTTACTTGATAAATTCTAGAATCTTAGCCGTCATTTCCGTACATGAAAGCGGAGCTTCCTTTGATGTACCGAGAATGTCGGCTGTTCTGTATCCCGCCTCAAGAACGTCGTTTACAGCTTTTTCGATACATCTTGCCTCGTCCTCAAGATCAAATGAGTAACGAAGCATCATTGCGGCGGAAAGAATTGTCGCGATCGGGTTTGCTTTGTTCTGTCCTGCGATATCGGGCGCCGAACCGTGGATAGGCTCGTACATTCCGCACTTTGTGTCTCCGAGCGAAGCTGACGGAAGAAGTCCGATTGAACCCGTTACCTGAGATGATTCATCCGAAAGAATATCACCAAACATATTTGAAGTAACAACTACATCAAACTGGGACGGATTTTTTACAAGCTGCATTGCCGCGTTGTCAACGAGCATATCTGTGCAAGTCACCTCAGGGTATTCAGCCGCTACCTTGTGAACAACCTCTCTCCAAAGTCTGGAGCTTTCAAGAACGTTAGCCTTATCAATGCTGATAACGCTCTTTCTTTCTCTCTTCATAGCTGTTTCAAACGCGGCTCTTGCGATTCTCTCAATCTCCATTGTGCTGTAGCACTCTGTATCGTAGGCTTCCTCGCCGTTTTCTCCTTTTCTTCTTCCTCTTTCTCCGAAGTAAATTCCTCCGGTAAGCTCTCTTATCATAACAAGGTCAACGCCCTTTTCTACAATATCGGCGCGAAGAGGGCACTCTGCCTTAAGTGACTGATAAAGCTTTGCGGGCCTGATGTTTGTGTAAAGTCCGAGAGCCGAACGAACGCCGAGCAAAGCTCTTTCCGGACGAAGATTTCCCGCAAGAGTATCCCACTTGGGTCCTCCGACAGCTCCGAGCAAAACACTGTCGCTTTCCTTACAGCCCTTTACGGTTTCATCCGGAAGCGGAACTCCTGTTGCGTCAATAGCGCATCCGCCTGCAAGGTACGGGGTAAATGTAAACTCATGGCCGTACTTTTCGCCTATTTTTTTGAGAACCTCAACGGCGCTGTCTACGATTTCAGGTCCGATTCCGTCTCCGCGGAGCAAGGCTATATTATATTTCATTGTCAGCTACCTCCAATGTATAATTACTTGATTTTTCCTGCCTTAATTGATTCGATAAGTCCGCCGTTTGCGATAATTGACTGTATAAATGGCGGGAACGGCTCTGTTTTGTATTCAGTGCCTGTCGTCTCGTTTTTGATAACGCCCTTGTCCATATCAACCGAAAGCTTGTCGCCCTCGCTGATAGCGTCAACTGCTTCCGGACATTCAATTATAGGCAGTCCGATGTTTATGGAATTGCGGTATAATATTCTTGCGAAGCTCTTAGCTATAACAAGTGCGATTCCGCTCTCCTTGATAGCGATAGGAGCGTGTTCACGAGATGAACCGCATCCGAAGTTAAAGCCTGCAACCATGATATCGCCTTCTTGAACGCGGCTTACGAAAGTTGTGTCCAAGTCCTCCATGCAGTGGGAAGCAAGCTCTTTCTTATCAATTGTGTTGAGATAGCGGGCAGGAATAATAACGTCTGTATCAACGTTATCGCCGTACTTGATTACTTTTCCGTCAAATTTCATTAGTCATTGCCTCCTTATATTATGCAAGCTCGTCAGGAGAAGAAATCTTTCCTGTAACCGCGGACGCTGCGGCAACTGCCGGGCTTGCGAGATAAACCTCAGATTTCGGATGTCCCATTCTTCCGACAAAGTTTCTGTTAGTTGTAGCAACAGCTCTTTCGCCCTCAGCCAAAATTCCCATATGTCCTCCGAGACAAGGTCCGCAGGTCGGGGTTGAAACAATTGCTCCGGCGTCAATAAAAATTTTCAAAAGGCCCATTTCCATAGCTTCCAGATAAATCTTCTGTGTTGCTGGTATTACGATTGTACGAACTCTCTTGTTGACCTTTCTGCCCTTGAGAATTTCTGCTGCAACTATGAGGTCCTCAAGTCTTCCGTTTGTGCATGAACCGATTACCACCTGATCAATCTTTATATCGTCGATTTCATCAATTGTGTGAGTGTTTTCCGGAAGGTGAGGAAATGCTACCGTCTGCTTAATTGTTGAAAGGTCTATCTCATAAACCTCGTCATATTCAGCGTCGGGATCCGCAGTGTAAACAACAGGGTCTTTTCCGCCGGCGTTTTTAATAAACTCGAGAGTCTTGTCATCAACCTCAAAAATACCGTTCTTGGCTCCTGCCTCAATAGCCATGTTAGCCATACAAAGTCTCTCGCTGACAGAAAGTGTATGAACGCCTTCGCCTGTAAATTCCATTGATTTATAAAGAGCGCCGTCAACGCCTATCATTCCGATAATGTGAAGAATTACATCCTTACCGTAAACGCCTTTATTTAGCTTGCCCTTAAGAACAAACTTAATAGCCGACGGAACCTTGAACCATGCTTTTCCTGTCGCCATTCCGCAAGCCATATCGGTTGAACCGACGCCTGTTGAAAACGCGCCGAGAGCGCCGTATGTACAAGTGTGAGAATCAGCTCCGATAACTACGTTGCCGCTTACGACAAGCCCTTTTTCAGGCAAAATCGCATGCTCAACGCCCATGCTTCCAACGTCAAAAAAGTTTACTATTTCCTTATCATCGCAGAAATCCCTGCACATTTTGCACTGTGTCGCGGCCTTGATATCCTTGTTCGGCGCAAAGTGATCCATAACCATCGCAATCTTAGTCTTGTTAAAAACCTCGTCCTGTCCGAGCTTATTATACTCGCGGATCGCAACAGGTGAAGTTACGTCGTTTCCGAGCACAAGGTCAACGTTTGCGAGAATAAGCTGACCTGCCGAAACGCTGTCAAGTCCGGCATGAGCCGCCAGAATCTTCTGGGTCATTGTCATTGCCATATTATTTAACCAATCCTTTCGTTTTGGGGTTAATCCCCTTTTGACAGTTTATATTCAAACGAATCAACGAGAGCGGTAACGCTTGCCTCAATTATATCGTTCGATACTCCGATTGTGGTAAATGTGACGCCGCTGTCCGATGATTCTATCAAAACTCTTGTTTTGGCGTCTGTGCTTCTTGAGTCTATTACTCTGACCTTATAGTCTATAAGGTGCATCATAGAAAGTTCGGGGTAAAATGTGGACAAAGCCTTTCTCAAAGCTGTGTCAAGAGCGTTTACAGGTCCGTTTCCGTCCGAGCAGGAAAGCTTGGTCTTGCCGTCAACTTCGATTTTGACAATCGCGTTTGACTGCTGTTCGCCATCCGGAGCCGGGTAATCATCCATAACCTTGTACATAACGACCCTGAAATGAGGAGACCAAAGTCCAAGCTGCTTTTTAACAAAAAGTTCAAAGCTTGCTTCAGCGCCCTCATACTTATATCCGTAAAGCTCTCTTTCTTTAAGCATATCAATTATTTTGCCGGTTTCAGGAGATGCTTTTGTTATAGTCGGAACAAGCTTTTGAAGCATAGGAAGAATTGTGCCTCTTCCAGAAACCTCGCTTAAAAGAAACTTTCTCTCATTTCCGACAAGCTCGGGATTAATATGCTCAAAAGACTGAGGAATTTTCATAACCCCGTCTATATGCATACCGCCCTTGTGCGAAAACGCGCTTTTTCCGACATAAGGAGCGTTTGACCTAAGGCGCACATTAGATATCTCGGATATTTTTCTTGCGGTAGCTTTAAGTTCTCTAAGCTCTACTCCGCAATCACATCCGCACTTCAGCTCAAGGTCGGGGATTATTGATGACAAATCTGCGTTGCCGCATCTTTCTCCGAAACCAATAAATGTTCCCTGAACCTGACTTACGCCGCTCATAACAGCGGTTACTGAGTTTGCGACAGCGCATCCTCCGTCGTCATGACAATGGATTGCAAGTCTGACATCGGGAAGATCGGACTTAACGGCATTAACTATTTCCGCTATCTCCCAAGGCATGCATCCGCCGTTTGTATCACAGAGGCTAAGACAATCCGCGCCGCTTTCAACAGCTTTTTTAAGCACCTTAAGAGCATATTCCGAATTGTTTTTATACCCGTCGAAGAAATGCTCGGCATCAAAAATAACTTCTTTTCCGATTCCTTTAAGATATGAAAGTGTCTTGCCGACAATCTCAAGGTTTTCCTCAAGCGTAATGTTCAAAACCTCTGTAACGTGAAGATCCCACGATTTTCCGAAAATCGCTACTGTGGGAGTCTCGGCGCTTACAAGGCTTTGCAGCATTTTGTCCGACTCAGGGTCACTTCCCTTTTTGACTGTGCTTCCGAACGCGCATATTTTAGAGCTTTTGAGCGTGAGATTTTTAAGCTCTTTAAAAAACAGAAGGTCTTTTGGGTTAGAGCCGGGGTTTCCGGCTTCAATATATGTGCATCCGAAGTCGTCAAGCGCTTTTACAATATTCAGTTTGTCCTGAATGGTAAATGATATCCCCTCGCCCTGTGAACCGTCTCGGAGGGTCGAATCAAAAACCTCGATTTTCCTCATTAAAAATACTCCTTACAATGTAAATTACGCATTGATTTTCAGTCAATTACAGCGCCTTTATCGGCTGATGAAACCATTCTCGCATATCTCGCAAGATATCCGGTCACGCCTGTTCTCTTTGAAAGTTTCATAGTTTTTCTTCTCTCAGCGAGTTCTTCTTCAGATACTTTGAGCTCAATAGAATAGTTAGGAATATCAATGCTTATTATATCGCCTTCCTTGACATAGGCGATTGTACCTCCGTTGCATGCCTCAGGCGAAACATGTCCGATAGAAGCTCCCCTTGTAGCCCCTGAAAAACGTCCGTCTGTAATAAGCGCTACGTCCTTGTCAAGCCCCATTCCGCAGATGGCAGATGTCGGAGAAAGCATTTCTCTCATTCCCGGACCTCCTGCAGGACCTTCATATCTGATTACAACTACGTCGCCTTTCTTTATTCTCGCGTTATAAATTGCGTCAATAGCCTCTTCCTCACTGTTAAACACTCTTGCCGGTCCTTCGTGAACAAGCATTTCGGGAGCTACGGCGCTTCTCTTTACAACCGCTCCGTTTGGCGCAAGCGAACCGAACAAAACAGCAAGTCCGCCGGTTTTAGAATACGGATTTTCAATATCTCTTATAACATCGTTACCTTTCTTTACACAGTTTTTGATGTTTTCTCCGACTGTTTTTCCGGTAACTGTGATGATATCTGTATGAAGCACGCCGAGTTTGTTGACCTCGTTCATGACCGCGTATACGCCGCCTGCCTGATTAAGCTCCTGTACATGATGGTGACCAGCCGGAGCAAGGTGGCAGATGTTTGGTGTTCTTTCACTTATTTCGTTTACAACTTTAAGGTCAATATCGATTCCGGCCTGATGCGCGATTGCTGTAAGGTGAAGCAGCGAGTTGCTGGAGCATCCCAAAGCCATATCTACCGTAAGAGCGTTTTCAAAAGCTTCTTCTGTGAGAATGTCAAGAGGTCTGATGTTTTCTTTTACAAGTTCAACTGCTCTTGCGCCGGCGTTTTTCGCAAGTCTCTGACGAGCGGCATAAACAGCCGGAATAGTTCCGTTTCCTCTGAGAGCCATGCCGAGAACTTCGCACAGACAGTTCATTGAGTTCGCGGTAAACATACCTGAGCATGAACCGCAGCCCGGACAGGCATTTTCTTCAAAGTATTCCAAACGCTCATCGTCAATTTTTCCGCTCTTATATGCGCCGACAGCCTCAAAAACACTGTTGAGGTCCATTGTCTGACCTTCGTCGGAGCAAAGCGACAGCATCGGACCGCCTGAAACGAAAATTGAAGGAATGTTAAGTCTTGCCGCCGCAATAAGCATGCCGGGGACGATTTTGTCACAGTTTGGAATAAAAACAAGTCCGTCAAAGCAATGAGCCTTAGCCATACATTCAATGCTGTCCGCAATAAGCTCTCTTGAGGCAAGCGAATACTTCATTCCCTCATGACCCATCGCAAGTCCGTCACACACGCCTATTACGTTAAACTCCATCGGTGTTCCGCCGGCAGCAAGAACTCCGTCCTTTGCGGCTCTCGCTATTGTCTGAAGATGAATATGACCCGGAATTACTTCGTTAAATGAGTTTACAATTCCTATAAGAGGCTTTTTGATCTGTTCGTTTGTATATCCCATTGCCTTGAGCAGCGATCTCTGCGGCGCTCTTTCGACGCCTGATTTCATGCTGTCGCTTTTCATTTTATATCATTCCTTTCGAGAAAAAGACGTTGCATTGTGTTATCAGTAATAAAAAGCTCCGCCGCAATTTGTCCTATAAGAACTACCCTGCGGCGGAAAGCTGTTCTTGTTAAGAGACTGATTATGTACTTTTAAGGTACAAAATTAGTACTTAGTAGCCATGTTGCCCCAGTTCATCTTTTCTCTGAGCTCGTTTCCGACCTGTTCCATCTGAGCCTGAGCTTCCTGTCTTCTGCGGCTGATAAAGAAAGGTCTGTTTGCCTGGTTCTCAAGGATCCAGTTTCTTGCGAATGTACCGTTCTGAATTTCGGCAAGAACCTTCTTCATTTCTTTCTTTGTCTCTTCAGTTATGATGCGGGGGCCTACTGTATAATCACCATACTCAGCAGTATCGGAGATTGAGTATCTCATAAATGAGAATCCCTTTGAGAAGATAAGGTCAACGATAAGCTTCATCTCGTGAATGCACTCAAAATACGCGTTTTCAGGCTGATATCCTGCCTCTACAAGCGTCTCAAATCCTGCCTTCATCAGAGCTGTTACTCCTCCGCACAAAACAGCCTGCTCGCCAAAGAGGTCGGTCTCAGTTTCCTCACGGAAAGTTGTCTTCAAAACGCCGGCTCTTGCTCCGCCGATACCAAGAGCGTATGCAAGCGCGATATCCTGAGCGTTTCCTGTGGCGTCGTTTTCAACAGCGATAAGGTCAGGAACTCCCTGTCCGATTACGTACTGACTTCTTACAGTGTGTCCCGGTCCCTTAGGAGCGATCATGATTACGTTTACATCGCTCGGTACAATAATCTGCTTATAGTGGATATTGAAGCCGTGAGCAAAAGCAAGCGTCATTCCCGGTCTGAGATTGGGAGCGATATCTTCCTTGTAAAGCTTTGCCTGCTTTTCATCGTTTACAAGAATCATAACGAGGTCAGCCTTTTTAGTAGCCTCAGCAGTGGTATAAACCTCAAAACCGTCTGCCTTTGCCTTTTCAGCTGACTTTGAACCGTTGTAAAGACCGATAATTACCTTGATTCCGCTGTCTCTCAGGTTCTGAGCATGAGCGTGTCCCTGGCTTCCGTAACCGATAACCGCTACTGTTTTGTCCTTAAGAAGCGCGAGATTACAATCCTTTTCATAAAACATCGTTGCCATTTTAAATTACTCCTTTTAAATTATTTATTTTTCAGGCATGTTGCTCCTCTGTCCAAAGAAACAACGCCCGTTCTGCACAATTCAATAATGCCGTAGTCTTTCATCAATTCAATGAAAGCTTCAAGCTTGCTTGATTCGCCTGTCATTTCTATCAAAAGCGAATCGGTTGAAAAATCAACTATTTTGCTTCTGAAGACATTTGCCGCTGTCATGATTTCCTGACGTGTCTTTCTGTCTGCCGCAACCTTTATCAGCACAAGCTCCCTTGACACAATCTCATCAGCGAGCATCTCTCTGACTTCATAAACATCATGGAGCTTCTCAAGCTGTTTGATTATCTGGTCGCGGTCATAATCCTCACCTGTCATAGTAATTGTCATTCTTGAAAATTCAGGGTGTTCGGTAACTCCGACAACAAGGCTGTCAATATTAAAACCTCTTCTTCCGAACATTCCCGATATTCTCGTCAAAACTCCGGACTGGTTTGACACCAGCATTCCTATTATGAATTTTTTCATGCCGCCCTCCTTATTCAACAACAAGATCGTCCATTGTTCCTCCCGGAGGAATCATGGGAAGGACTCGTTCGTCTTTATCAATATAGCAGTCGATAACAACCGGTCCGTCGCTGGCAAATGCTTTTTTAACGCATTCTTCAAGCTCAGACGGAGTGTTAGCTCTCATTCCCTTTGCCCCAAAAGCTTCAGCAAGCTTTACAAAGTCAGTTTTTCTTTCAAGAGTTGTCTGCGAATAATGTTTATTAAAAAACATTGTCTGCCACTGCCTTACCATTCCCAGCACTCCGTTGTTCATCAAAACTATAACAATCGGCAGCTTCTGAGAAACTGCTGTCGCAAGCTCATTGAGGTTCATTCCGAAGCTTCCGTCGCCCGTAAACAAAACTGTCCGCTCGTTTGTCGCCATGCAGGCTCCGATAGCCGCTCCCAAGCCAAAGCCCATTGTTCCCAGACCTCCGCTTGATATCAGAGTTCTTGCCCCCTCAAAAGGGTATCTCTGCGCCACCCACATCTGATGCTGTCCAACGTCAGTAGCGATAGGCGTCGTCGGCTTTGCTGCGGCGGCGACAGTATCAACTACTTTATACGGTGTAAGCATATCGGATTTATGCTCGGGAATTGTTCTCTCAAGAGCTTTAATATTCTCAATCTCGTTCTGCCAGTAAGGGCGCTCGGTTTTCTCAAGCCGCTTGTTAATAGCGGCAATAACGCTTTTAACGTTTCCGACTATGCCCAAAGTAGAATTAATATTTTTATCAAGCTCAGCCGGGTCAATATCTATATGTAATATCTTTGCGTTAGGCATGTAAGCGTTTTTGTTTCCTGTCGCTCTGTCGCTGAACCTTACTCCGAGCGCTATTATAAGGTCTGATTTTGATTTGATCTTTATTGCGCTGTATTTTCCATGCATGCCTATCATGCCGAGTGCTCTCGGATTCGAGTGAGGAATTGCAGCAAGGCCCATCATGCTGAAACCGACGGGAGCGTCGATAAGCTCGGCGAGCTCTTCAACCTCCTTGCCTGCATCTTTAGAAACAACACCACCGCCACAATAAATATACGGCCTTTTTGACGCATTTATCATTTCAATTGCAGCGTTTAAGTCGGTTTCTGAAACAATCGGGTCAGGCTTTTCAGGCAATATCGGCTTGTTTTCGAAAGGAATATCCGCAATCTGAACATCTTTCGGAACATCAATTAAAACCGGACCGGGTCTTCCCTCTTTAGCAATCTTAAAAGCTTCCCTAATTGTGTCGGCAAGCTTTGTAACGTCTTTTACACAATAGTTGTGCTTAACAATCGGCATTGTTATTCCGACAATATCAACTTCCTGAAAGCTGTCTCTGCCTATCAGGCTGCACGGAACGTTTCCGGTTATCGCCACAACCGGTATGGAATCAAGATAAGCGTTCGCAATTCCCGTCACAAGATTTGTAGCACCCGGACCTGAAGTCGCAATTACTACACCAACTTTTCCCGAAGCTCTTGCGTATCCGTCCGCCGCATGAGCTGCACCCTGCTCATGTGCTGTCAAAACATGCTTAATCCTGTCTGCCCGCTTATAAATCGCATCATAAATATTAATAGCCTGTCCGCCGGGATAACCAAAAACGACTTCGGTTCCCTGTTCGATTAACGTTTCAATAATTATATCAGCACCGGTCATTTTCTATATACCATTCCTCTCGTTTTATTTTAAAAAAAGCTTATGGCCGGTGAGCCATAAGCTTTGAAAGTCTATCTTGGGATATCGCAAAACTGACACCGTTTTCACAGTGCTTTTTTAAAACGATTTACTTTCCTCGCGTTTTTCGGCATAACACACAGCACTATCTATTCTATTGTTAATCACCACGACGACCGTAATAATTGCAATAATTATAGCGCTGAATATGCTTATTATGTTTCCTAAAGCCAAGACAAAGCTCATCGTTATATCTGCTCCCGCTTTTTAATTTTTATCAGTATAGCACAATTAAAACGACATTTCAATATCTTTTTACAAAAAAATTTCAAGATATCTGTTTTCTATAAAACAGAAGCCCTATCGCTCAAATAAATGTTGCTTTTATACAATATCTTGCTAAAGCGATACAGGAACACAGCGCTGAACTATTGATTATTGCGTTATTCTAAGCTCAGTCGGCAAAAAATACCGAAAACGCTCTGAACGCCATATATACGTCAAATTTAGATGTAAGCTCATACGGAGCGTGCATTGAAATCACAGGAACACCGACATCTATTACTTCGACATCAAGATTTGCTATATACATAGCGACTGTTCCGCCTCCGCCCAAATCAACTCTTCCCAGTTCGCCTGTCTGCCAGATAACCTGATTCTTATCTAAAAGCAATCTCATTCTTGAAACAAATTCCGCACTTGCGTCTGAAGTTCCGGATTTTCCTCTGGCACCGTGAAATTTCGTTACGGCGACACCGTAATTTATTCTGGTTGAATTCTTTTTATCGAAAACATCCGGGAAAGTCGGATCAAACGCAGCGTTAACATCAGCAGACAGGCACTCGGACGCTGATAAAACGTCATGTCCTTTTGCTCCGTACATTTCAGCGAGAGTATATACGAAGAACTTTAAATACGAGCTGTTAAGTCCGGTGTTTCCATCGCTTCCTGTCTCCTCTTTATCTGTTAGTACAGTGAGACATGTCTTTTTAGGATTTCGGCAGTTTAAAATTGCCTGAAGCGCCGTGTAAGCGCAAACTCTGTCATCCTGTCCGTAGGCGCCGATCAAAGCTCTGTCAAAGCCGATATCTCTTGCCTTAAACGCGGGAACAGCCTCAAGCTCGGCTGACAAAAAGTCATCCTCTGTTATACCGTATTTTTCAAACAGCAGATTAAGCACAGAAAGCTTTACTCGCTCGGACACTTCATCATCCTTAAACGGACGTGAACCGATTATAATATTGAGCTCTTCGCCCTTTATAAGTTCTCCCGGCGTTCTCTTCATTTGTTCCTGAGCAAGGTGAGGCAGCAGGTCTGAAACACAGAAAGCCGGCTCATCATCGTTTTCTCCGATGCAAACATCTACTCGGCTTCCGTCGGATTTAAAAATAACTCCGTGAAGTGACAGCGGAATTGTAGGCCACTGATATTTTTTAATGCCGCCGTAGTAGTGCGTTTTGAAATAGCAGATTTCATCTGATTCGTATACCGGCATTTGTTTTAGGTCAAGCCTCGGCGAATCAATATGCGCCGCTGAAATTCTTAAACCGTTTTCAAGCGGTTCGCTTCCCATAACCCCGAGTATAACAGATTTATTTCTGTTTACAAAGTAAAACCTGTCGTTCGGCTGATATTTCTTAGACTTATCAAACGGCGAAAATCCGTTTTTCTCTGCAAGTTTTACCGCTTCGGCGCACGCTTCTCTTTCGGTTTTTGCCGCATCCAGAAAGGTTTTATATCCCTCGCAGAAGGAATCAGCTTCTTTTATTACGTTTTCAGACTCAGTTACGCAGCCGTTTTTCTTTTTTGAAAAAAGCTTTTCTTTAAGTTCCTCCGCTTTTGATTTATTATTTTTTTCAATTGACATTATAAACTCTTCCTTTCTTATTTTTATTTATTTATAAAGTTTTTTATACATATTATACGCTCTCATTATTTTTTTTACATAGTGAGAAGTCTGAGATGCGGGGATATCTGAATGTGTAACCGAATCCTCATTAATTAATCCGTCTTCAATCCATCCGTCGACCGCACCCATACCTGCGTGATATGCAGCAGCGGCAAGCTCGTGCGAGCCGTATCGTTTATAAAGGTATCCCAGAAGATAACATCCGTATTCAATATTATACTCCGAATTATACATATCGTCAAATGTTAAATTCCTGTCATCCGAAAGCCTGTATTTAACCCAATCAAATGCATCGGGCATAAGCTGCATAAGACCTCGTGCACCCACCTGAGAGGTAGCATTTTCATTGAAGCTGCTTTCTGTTTTAATAACAGAGTATACGAAATCTGTATCAAGCTCATTTTGCGACGAATACTTTTCAACCTGCTCACTGAACTCTTTGGGATATATATAGGTTTTAAGAAGCTGAGGTATTGCCTTTTGTCCGAACCCGATTACTATTATAATAATCAGAACGACTGCGCACAGTATTTTCAGAATTCTACCCATTCGCTCGCTCCAAAACTGTCTTGACAGCGGTTTCTGTCTTTAATTTTAATTCAGATATATTTCCGTTATTATATAAAACAATATCAGATTTATCCTCAAACCATTCATTCGGCTTTTGGGCAGACAGCCTTTTTTCAGCAGCTTCCAAATCAAGCTTATCTCTGGCTATAATTCTCTCACGCCTGACTTGTTCATCGGCAAGAACGCTTATTACCATATCACAAAAATCATTTGCTCTGCTTTCAAAAAGCGTTGGAGCGTCAAGCACCGCTACTTTAGCTCCTGTCTGTTTTATTCTCCTCAGTTCTTTAAGTATCTCAGTAGTTATGTAAGGAAAAATTACAGCTGTATAGGTGCTCAGACGCTGAGAATCCGAAAAGACCACTTTAGCCGTCTGCGCTCGGTTCAGCTCGCCGTTTTTGACGCATGACGGAAACAGCTTTGCTATATCCCTGACACAGTCGGTATCTTTTGCGGTTACACGTCTTGCGATTCTGTCGCAGTTTATAACGGCAAGACCGCTTTTTGATATTTCCTCGCTGACTGTCGTTTTGCCCGAACCCGTCTGACCTGTCAGTCCGACAACAAATATACCGTCAAGAGTATTCACATTATCACTTCCGATTTACAAAAATATGATTTTAAAGCCCGCAGCCCGCAAAAGCCGGTTGTAAACGGCAAGCCCTGCTCCATTTCTCGAAGGGCACCTTGCATATACTGTTTTTGCCCCGAGCTTGTCAAACTCACGCAGGCAGTCAAAAAGCAGATGAGCCTGCTCTTCTCCGGATTTTCCGAAAGGAATGCATTTGACCCCGTCAGGTACGTCGCTTTTCTCAAACGGCATACACATCACTCCGTCAGCCGTATGCTCAGATACATATCGGCGGTAAGACTGCGTACTTCCGCTTAATATAATAACGTCGGCTTTTGGAGAATAATGTTTATACTTCATGCCCGGAGACATTACCTTTTCGGCGTTTGACACCATTTCAAGCACGCCTTTGTCAACCTTTACATTATCGGTTATCTCCAAAAGCTCCTCAACAGAAATCATACCGGGTCTTAAAACGGTTATGCTGTCACCGTTTAACAGCAAAACAGATGACTCGACTCCGACAGCGCATGCTCCGCCGTCTATAATTAAGGGTATGCGTCCGTTCATATCGTCAAAAACATGCTGAGCGGTTGTCGGGCTTGGGCTTCCCGAAAGATTCGCGGAAGGAGCCGCAATCGGTACTCCGCTCAGCCTTATGAGTTCACGGGCGGCCTTATGCGAAGGAAAGCGTATTCCGACGGTATCAAGTCCGCCGCTTGTTTCCATAGGTACAAGGTCGCTTTTCGGCATTATAATAGTTAAAGGTCCCGGCCAGAACCGCTTAGCAAGCTCTTGTGCCAAAGGCGGTATCTCTTTTACAAGCGGTCTTATCATTTCTGTATCGGATACATGAACGATAAGGGGATTATCCATGGGGCGCCCCTTTGCTTCAAATATTTTTTTAACCGCCGAAGGGTCAAGCGCGTTTGCAGCAAGACCGTATACGGTCTCGGTGGGCATTCCCACGACTTCGCCTTTTTTTATAAGTTCGGCTGCTGTCAAAAGATTCTGTTCGGTTGCCTCAAGAATTTTAGTTGTCATTTATATAAGTCCTTTCGGAATAAGCACAAATGAATCATTGATTTTCCTGTGCTGACAGCTTGGCTGCCTGATCCGCTGTTGCCAAAGCGTCTATGATCTCGTCAAGGTTACCGTTCAGAACACTGTCAAGCTTATAAAGCGTCAAGCCTATTCTGTGATCACTTATTCGGCTCTCAGGAAAATTGTAAGTTCTGATCCTCTCCGACCTGTCTCCCGTTCCTACCTGCGAACGTCTCTCAGCTGCAATCTCCTTGTCGTGTTCAGCCTGCTTCATTTCAAATAGTCTTGAGCGAAGAACCCGCATCGCTTTATCTTTATTTTTATACTGGCTTCGCTGATCCTGACACTCGACAACTAGTCCTGTAGGCAAATGAGTAATTCTTACTGCCGATTCCGTCTTATTGATATGCTGTCCCCCGGCTCCCGACGCTCTGAAAACGTCGATTTTAAGCTCTGTCGCTTCATTGATTCCAAGTTCGACCTCTTCCGCTTCAGGCAAAACCGCAACAGTCACGGTGGATGTATGGATTCGTCCCTGTGACTCTGTTTCGGGCACTCTCTGCACTCTGTGCACTCCGCTTTCGTATTTAAACCTTGAATAAGCACCCTCACCCTCTATGCTGAATGAGATTTCCTTAAATCCGCCAAGTTCAGTTTCGTTTGCGTTGAGGACTTCGGATTTCCATCCTTTTGTCTGCGCATACATGGTATACATTCTGTACAGCGAATTTGCGAACAAAGCCGCCTCCTCGCCGCCTGCCCCGCCTCTTATTTCAATAATGACGTTTTTAGAGTCGTTCGGGTCTTTAGGAAGAAGCATTATTTTAAGCTCTTCCGACAACCTTTCCATATCCGCTTTAGACTCGTCATATTGAAGCTGAACCATTTCCTTCAGCTCTTTGTCGAGTCCTCCGCTTTCGGAAAGCTCAACGGCTTCGTCAAACGAGGCTTTTGCAGATTTATATTCTTTGAATTTTTCAATAATAGGCGTTAGACTGCTGTACTCTTTCATCAGACTTGTATACAGCGTCTTATCAGAGACAGTTTCCGGCTGCATAAGCCTTTCGCTGATCTCGTTGTATTTTTCCTCTAATGCCTGAATTTTTTCTACCATAGCAAAGCTCCCTGTTAATATATTTTATTACTAATAGGCAGTCGCAGCTAAGGCTCGCTGCTTTCACGCAGGATACTTTTTATATTTCTCTCAATTTTAGAACGAGGGGACATGAACTCTCTTCCGCAGCCCTCGCACCGAAGCCTAAAGTCCATTCCCGAACGCAGGACAAGCATGCGGTTCGTTCCGCAGGGATGATTTTTTTTCATAACAAGCACATCGCCTTTTGCTATATCCATTCGCCCAACTCCTATACTATATTAAATCACACGTTAATATTTTTTATTATACACCATACTTCACAAAAACGCAATTACTTTTAAATGATTTAACTCAACAAAAAGTTTATGTTTTTAGTCAGCCGTCAACTTAGCCAACAAGCCTTGTATATAATTGTTGAAATATACAAAATATTATTATATAGTTACAATTTATTGACAAAATCAACTACTTGTTATATACTTATATGTAAACAAGAATACGTGTTTCCAAATGCTGAGCTTGCTAAACAGCCATTAACTATAGATCAATTTTTTAATAAGTAAAGCGTACGGTTGCTTATTAAAAGATAAAATGGAGGTATAATTATGAAAAGAAACATTTGTAAGTCAGCTTTTTCGTTAGTTTTGGCATTAGTCTGCGTGGTTGCATCGGGATTAAGCACTATAAAATCATAAGCCGTAAACGAACACGCTGATCCTAATTCTGTTGTGCTTGAGAATAACTCTCAGGATTTTTCAAACGGCTTTACCGGAGACCATTCTCTTCTTGACGGAATGCAGTCGCAAACTTGTAATCATTATAATGAAATATTAGTTCCAACAGGCTCGGGATACCCTAATATGAACGCTCCGGAATCATACTCTTATACCGATAGCGATGGCAAAGTCTGGATTGCAGCTGCAATATATGCAGAACATGTTTTAGTTTGTGAAGACTGTCATTTAGTATTAGATGATGATATAGGAGTTTTCAAGTTTGTCGGAGCCTATGCGCATATCCCGGTTTATGCTCCGTAATTGTATCACAGATTCTAAAACAAATTTATTTTAGATATGCCGTTATGACAAGCTATGCATATACATAGCTTGTCATAACAAAAGCTTTTTCAAGATTAACGCAATTACATCAATAGTTTTTGGGAGGTATTATTGTGAAAGGATTTATCAAAACAGGTTTATCCGCAATGTGCGCAGGGATTTTACTGCTGTCCTCCTGCTCAAACGCTGCGGACAATAACGGAGAACAAACAGTTACTCATACCGAACCAAGCGCTGAAATTGTTGCTGAACCTCAAAAGGACGAAATAATCACCGGTTTTGACAGCTATTATTTCAACAAGGTTTTTTATGCCTCTGAGGTTATTGATGAAAATTTCAAAGGGCTTGATACCGAGCCGCATAAAGTAAACTACGGCAATATTCCGGCAAATTTTAAGCTCGATTTACACTCCAATATCGTTACACAAGCTTGCCTTTGCCCTTATAATGACGGTATAGTATATTACCTGAAAGACGATAACTCTATTCATCATTTTGACGGAGAAAAGGACTCTGTGCTGTTTGAGGGATTGGCGTCGTGGCTTCAGATTTATGACGATAAGCTTTATTATGTGCTTGATTTAAAGGTTTACTGCTATGACTTTGAAAGCAAGCAAAGCGAAATGATTTATGACAAATCAGAGGCTGACGAAATGTATCTGACCGACGAGGGAATATTTATTGTTACATACACCTTTTCAAACTACGTGCATATTCCAAGCGTCATTCTATATAAATGGGACGGTGAAACGGTTGAAACCGACGCACCTCCGACGCACAAATACGGCGACTATACTTTAAAGGTTAATGTTGACGAGGACAACAGGTATCAGGGGCTTGCGTTTTTCAGCGAGGACGGCAGTGAATGTATTCCTTTTGTAAATCCAAGCTTCGGTAACGCATGGTATATAATAATTGATGATTACTGCTATCTTCTTGAATATTCATATATGAAACAGATTATCCGTGTTGACCTGAGAACAGGTAAGGCTTTAACGGTTGTTCCTGATAATTATGAAGAGCCTCAGGGCTCACCGTTTGAGTATAACTTTGTTTATACTGACGGACGGATTTCTGATTATATAATTTTTAATGATGAGATTTATATAACATACGCAACCCTTCTTTTCCGCTATGATGAGGAAAAAGACAAACTTATTCCTTATAAAAACCTTTATTCCAATGATGAAAAGACAGAAAAGGAAAATGATGAGCGTCAGGCAAAGTGGCTCCTGGAAAACCCTGACAAAGAACCGTGGGAATGGAGAGAAGGGGCTCAGGTCAAATTATCACCCTTCCTGTTTTCGGACGGAAATTACCTGTATCAATACGCGTACAAATATCCGATTGCAAAGGAAAACAATTACTTTCACATTTTGTACCGGGTTGAGTTTCTTGAAAATGATGAAAAAAGAGATTTCAAGTTCACAATGATTGAATAGCAATTTACGGGAATCCACTGTCTGTGGTTTCTTCCTGTATAAGACATGAAGGGGCGGTGTTATGAAAGCAGGCAGATTGATTGTTGCGGTTATTATATCGGCGGTTTTATTGGCTTCGTGCAAAGGCTCAAACGAAGACAGCACCAAGCCGATAGTAGACGGCGTTTTGCTTAAATACCCTCAGGACAGCTATACATACAATATCGCAAACAGCTACATGGGAGTAAGCATAGATGTTGACGAAAGCGGATACCTGTATGTTAAAGCTATTACAAGCGCATATCCCGATACAGCATTTGAGATGAACAGTCAGTACATTTCAAAATATGACAAAAACGGCGAGCTTACCGAAGAATACGTTTTGAAAAACATAAAATCAGTGCAGGCATTCACTGTAACAGACGACAAGGTCTACTTTACGGCTTACAGAACCGATCAGGACGGCGGAGACCTTTTTCTTGGACAGTATGACAAAACGTCGAAAGAGCAAAGAGAGCTGATTGCGCTGGACGAGTTTGAAAGAAGCACTAAGCTTGAAATTACAGACGGTATGCTTTACCTTATGCTTGAGGACGACATACGCACAAATCCTGTCGCTCTTCCCTATTACGGCGGAGGAGTTCTATGCAGATTTGACCTGAAAACCTCGGAGTTTTCTGAAATTCCGACAGACAATCCGCAGATGTTCGCGAAAACTCTCGATAACAATTTGATGATATTCGGGTTCGACGCTGAAAAAGGCGCGTATTTTTCTGAGTATGACATTAAAACCAAAGAATTTTCTTCAAAGCTTTATAACGACCAAGTCGGGAACATTCGCCGATTTGAGGTAATAAACAGCGCAAATGACATTGTTTTTGCTTACAGCCGGGATGTTATGATAACAGATTTGAAAAGCGACAACGGCATCACGGTTGCGATAGAAAACTGCGGGGCATTTTCGTATGAGGGCGGATATTTATTTTATACCGAGGAGGAGATGTCGGAAATTTCACCGAACGTTATGCTGACCGAAAAAGTTTATATACACAGGCAGCCGCTTGAGGACTTGTATAAGCCCGCACAGAGGATTATTATGATAACAGTTTCCGAGATGTATGAAGAGCCGTCAGCGATAGGCTACACACTGTCTGTTAAAGCTCTTTCGGGTCAGGCATATGCGACTAAAGTAATGTCAGGCTCGGATGATTATGAGATATGCGCAGTAAATTCTTACAGCGATTCGGCGCTGAGGATCAGAGAGCAGAACGCCTATTTGCCGTTAAACGACATACCCGGAGTTGAAGAATACATCGACAAATGCCACCCTTATATAAAGGAGGCTGTAACAAACGAGAGCGGCGATATTTGGGCTCTCCCCGTTTTCTCAAGCATTTCATGCGTTTTATATAACGCCGACAAATGCGAACAAAAAGGAATATCGGCTGAGGATTTTGCTGATTACAAAAAGATATATCCAATACTTGACAATATAGGAGCCGGAAACTACGCTTTGCCTCCCTATATGGTAATTGAATCGCTCACACAGCAATATCTCAACGAAAACGGAACACTTGACACAGATGATTTCCGTCAGATTTGCTCTGATTTCAAGGTGCTTTTCGCCAATTCGGATAAGTATAACTTTACAATTCAGGCTTTCAGCTCAAATTCAATATTTAACGCTTCAAGATATTCAAAGGAACAGGTCAACGGAGCTTATAACGACAGCATTGCGCCGATTGCTAAACTCAGCGAAAACTCAAAATACCCTGTCAGAATGATTATGCTTTGCCTAAATCCCTCAGCAAAAAACATAGACACGGCAAAAGAGTATATAAGCAGCATGGCTGACTCGTGCTTGAATGACACTCAAAACGTTATGCTCAACAACCCTGACGAGAAGGAAAATGAGTATGAGAAGGCGGTTTTTGAAATATATAAAAACGGGTTTGTGGATATTGGTTCACGGTTTTCAGTGGCTTTTGAAGATATCTACAAGTATCTTGATGGAGAAACAGACGATCTTGAAACCGCAATTTCTGAGTCAAGCAGAAAGCTTTCAATGTATATGAGCGAGTAAACAAAAAGGCAATCCCAGTCTGTCAAAAAATATATAATTAAAGCGCTAAAGGAAGCAAGGGAAAATCCGAAGAGACAGAGGATATCCGACACAGTGAAAAACGATGGTTATTTGACAGACTGATGGCATCGGATATATCCGATGCCATTTTTCCGTTTATTTGATCACTTGCCCTCAACTAAAAATGAGGCTTCCATATCAGCTATATTAACCGCCAGAGCAAGATGAAATTTATCAAGAGCATTCCCTACTATCCCTTTTCCTTCTTCACCTGAAAAACCCATATGATAACGAATCGCAAAAGCCTCTTCTCGTGTAAGCTTCATAAATCCGGAAATTATATATACCGACTTTTCGCCGTGCCCATAAGGCAGATTATCGTCATATTCATAATAAGGGACCTGTATCCAAACCCCGTCGGGGTTCTTGACATTTCTGGTGGACACTTTATACACGTTCACCTTGCATATGTCGTGAAGAAGAGAAACTATCGCTATTGTCTCGTCCGAAAACTCGAGCCCGAATTCTTTTGCTCTGTCTGTTTCAAGATATGATTTCAAGCAGTCATATACGTTGAGACTATGCTCTAAAAGTCCTCCCTCAAAAGCATTGTGGTAACGTGTTGAAGCCGGAGCGGTAAAAAAATCTGAATTTTTTGACATCAAATATTCCAAAAGTTTGTCTGCTCCTTCTCTATTGATGTTCGCTTTATATATTTCAATGAATCTTTCCTTGTTTGTCATATGTATTTTCCTTTCATTTTTTATTATTTTATCACACTTTTGAAAAAAAGAAAAGAGCTGTACTGATTATTCGTACAGCTCTTTTTAGTTAATTTATTCAACCGTCCAATACAGCCCGTATCTGACGTTATACGCCATATAATACGGAATAAATTCATAATCACAATCAGTATCTTTGAGCTTCCATCGCATATATCCTGACCGCACAAAGCAATCAGTTATATCAGATGCAGGATTATTGCGCTTTATTATTCCGCTGTTTTCAACAGAATCTTTAGGAATTGTTACGGCAACGCCTGTTTCCGTAGTCGCCATGTTTTCAGTTCCCATATCCGCGCACAACACAACAGGTCCGTATTTAAACGCATACACATTATCAGTGTCTGCGATTCCGATAGCTTTCACGGATATCGGAATATCCACGGATATTTCATCGCCGTTTTTCCAAGTACCGCTTACTTTTACGTATCCGTCAGAAACTTTATAGGCTGACTGTGTACCGTTAATTTTTACAGACACAACTCCGTCGCACCAATCGGGAATCCTGAACATAAACGAAAACTCCGCAGGTTTTTCCGCTTTAACAGTAAATTTACTTATTCCATTTACCGGGAAGCCTGATTTTTGCTCTATCTCTACACTTTTATCATGCCAATTTACAGACGAGCTTAGATACATATTTACAAACAATGAATTGTCGTTGTGATAATAAAAGCTTTCTCCGAGCTTTGTAAAGTTCTCCATTCCGCTTCCGGTACAGCACCAAAATTTAGTGTATGGGGTGCTGAAGGTTCTGAAAAAGCCGTTTGCCATCGGCTGAAAATATGTAGTCATACCTGTTTCAGGATTTTGTGAGGCAAGAACATCATTGATAAATGCGTTTTCACTGAACTGAGCGTATTTAACATCACCGGTCAGCATAAAAAGCATTTTTGTCAACTTAAGCATATTGTAGACATTACATGTTTCACAGTTGCAGTTCGTTCTTTCGGCATTGAGCACGTAATCCTTGCCGAAATGCTCCCACTCGCTGTTTCCGCCTGTAACATATGAGTGTCTTGAAACAACCAGCTCCCAAAACTTTTCAGCCGCCTGATACATATAATCGTTTGGATTTTCAATTGCGATAAATCCGTTAAGCTCGCCTATAAATTTCGGGATTGTTGTGTTCGCATGAAGATTATCAAGCAAGTTATCGCCGCCTGAGATAATCTTGTCAAAAAGCGATTTTTCCTCAAAGGCTTTCGCCGCTTTTAAGTGATTTTCCTTCCCGGTGAGCCTATAGAGTTCATACAAAGCGTCATTCATGCCGCCGTATTCAGTACCTAAAACTTTAAGCCTTAGCATCTCATTCCAACCGGAAACTCTGTCATACACCCAGTCGCCGAGCCTGTCTGCAACAATAAAGGCATTTTCACAATTTCCAAGCTTATATGCTGAAATCAACCCCGCAAGAATTTTATGCATGGTATACCACGGCACCCAGCATTGACTAAAATCTGTTTTAGAGTTTTCAAGATTGTCAAACTGAATTTCAGGATTAGTTCGGTCAATAATTGAAGATCCCCAGACAAATCCTGCCTTGCCCTTTGAGTTGTTCTGACATTCAAGCAGTGACTTGCATATGTATTCAAGCTTAGCTTTAAGCGCAGTTTTCACTTGCTCTTCGGCGTCAGCACACCTTATTGCCTGCGAAACAGCAGTCAGATAATGCCCGAGAGTATGTCCGCCGATAAGCATATTTTCCCATCCGTCGTATCTGACAGCGCCTTTCAAATCGAGTCCAGCGTTGTCTCTGAATCCCGCAAGAAGTCTGTCGGCATCAAGCGATAGGAGGTACTCAATTTCTTTCTCAAATGCGTTTGAGCAGTATTCGTCATAAACTTTGATATCTTTTAAATCAAAAGAATTAATTGTATACTTAATAGTCATGCAGTCTCCTAAGCTATTTTTTAAACACAAATGCGTTTAATTCAAAAAGCTGTCTGCCTTTAAACATATTGGCTGTCCATCCGCTGCCGTATACATCCTTTACAATGAAATATACCGAATGAACGCCGGTAACCTTTTTTACAATTGTTTTTACTATGCCACCGGAGAGCCCAACATGAAAAGTTCCAATCTCATCTCCGCTTTCATCCCAATTGTCAATTTTTATTGTTACATCGCAATCGCATCCGCAGCCGTTAGTGCTGGCTTCAAACTCCATAGTTTTGCTTGAATAATCATCACCAAAGTCAAAATACTTGTATCCGATAATACATCCGTCAGTTATACCGACAATTTTTCTTGTAAAGGTATCAAGCTCGGTTACAAAACATCCTCCTTTTAATACACACGCAATTTCAGCCGGAGTTATTTTATATGGTGACAATGAGTTTTCAAATCCGAGGGACGTCATTTCAACAGGCTTTATAGTGCCGTCCGGTTCAAATGATATTTTTTCCGCACAAGCTCTTCTGGACATTATGGTACCGTTTGTCATTCTGTGATAGAAAATATACCACTGACCGTTTATCTGACAAATAGACCCGTGATCATTTCCTGCCGGATAATCAACTCCGTTGTCTACTATATAGCCTCTGCGGGTATAAGGGCCAAGAGGAGACTTAGATGTCGCATATGCCAGTCTGTTACCTTTTCTTGGCGAATAAATCAAATAGTAAGTATCCCCTACTTTTCTCGGAGAACACGCCTCAAAAAAGTCATCCGGTTCCTGACCCGGAGGAATAATGTCCTCGATATATGTACCGTCTATGACTTCATACATATTATCCGGGTTGAGTTCTGCCGCAAAAGAGCGCTCATATCCGCAGAAAATGTACACTCTGCCGTCATCATCAACAAGTACACCCGGATCAATAAACCAGCCGCACTCCCCTACGCTTCCCTTAGGAAAGTCATACTTATAGCGCGAGATAAGCTCAAAAGGACCCTCGGGTCTGTCGCTTACCGCAACACATCCGACAGCGCCTATTATATATGCGTACAAATAATATTTTCCGTCCTTTTCAACCACATCAGGAGCAAAAAGCTCACGCTCAGTCCACTCAGATGTCGCTGATTTATGATCTCTGTCATCCTTTGTGTGAAAAATATCGCCGTGACATGTCCAGTCATTTAGATTATCAAGCGGAGCGCTCCACACTTTCAGCTTCCAATCGCAGAATGAGTCCGAGCCTGCTCGGTCATGAGAACCGTAAATATAAACTCTGTCGCCAAATACTCTTGGCTCGCCGTCAGGAATATATTCCCATAGCGGTAAATAAGGATTTGCCATATTATACCTCCTATTATTATTTTATTTTAATATATCATACCGGTCAGTCTATCTCAATATATATTTGTGCATAGTTACTTATTTTTATATTAAGTTATATATGAATTAATGCTAATTAAATTTTAAAATATATTGCAAAATATGCTGAACGGTGATATACTGTTTTTAAGGATGGTGAACTTAATGCAGATTTATTCAATGGGATATAATAATTCTCATGGTCGTGATTTTGTAATAGACAGACCTAAAGGAATTAACAGCTGGCTATTGTTACTTATTAAAACTCCCGCTGTTTTTCTTTTTGACGGCGTTGAAACTATAGTCAGAGCCAATTCTTTTATTATCTATACTGACAGTATTACTCAATATTATCGCACCTATGGTGATATATACACTAATGACTGGATCCATTTTAACGTTGACGCCGAAGATAAAGAGTTAATTTGTTCTTTAGACCTCCCACTTAATACGGTTATCTATATTGGTGATATTTCAGAACTTTCAGAAATTATGAAAAACATGGTAAACGAATACTACTCTCCAAACGCTTACAGAACTGATATTGCTATTTTATATCTAAAGATGCTTCTGATAAAATTGAGCGTTCAACTTCATTCGCTTCCTAAAAATTCTGTATCCACTAAGGACTCTCAGAAAATAGATAAGTTTGTAAGAATAAGAGCAAAAATTTATAATGTTCCGCAAAATATACCTGACGTTGACAGCCTTGCCGCTGAGCTTTCAATGAGCCGCTCTAACTTTCAGCATACATATAAAAAAATATTCGGAACTAATGTTATGAGCGATATAATAATGAGCAGACTTCAGCGTTCAAAATATCTGCTTTCCACTACTAATCTTACTCTCGGTTCCATTGCCGAGCAGTGTGGTTACAGCAATGAGTTTCACCTTATGCGTCAATTTAAGGAAAAGTTCGGAATGACTCCGACTGAATATAGAAAAATTAATCAATAGTGTAGAAAGGATAATTAATATGTCGCTTAAAATTGCTGCTGTTTTTTCAGATAACATGGTTCTTCAAAGGAATAAACCCATAACTGTATGGGGTTCGTCCGATTCAGATACCGTCAGTGTATCCTTAAACGGTGTGAAAAGCACCTCAAAGACTTTAAACGGTCAGTGGAAATGTGTTTTACCTCCAATGACTGCGTCCGGTCCTTTCACTATAACTGTCTCTGATAAAGCATCTGTTGTCAGCTTTTCCAATGTCATGATAGGCGAGGTTTGGCTTGCCGGAGGACAGTCTAACATGGAATTTGAAATCAGAGACTGCATCGGCGGTCAGGACTGTTTAAAAAACGACTGCCCAAATGTCAGGTTTTACTACACACAAAAGAAAGAGTTTATTGATGAGGATTTTTTAGACTCTGAAGCAAAAACCTGCTGGGAATTATTCTCTCCTGACAAAGCCGTACGCTGGTCTGCAGTCGGCTACTTCTTCGCTAAGCAGCTATCTGAAAAGCTTGGATGTACAGTAGGCATCATCGGATGCAACTGGGGCGGAACCTCGGCAAGTACATGGATGAGTAAAGAGTTTTTAACAAAGTCTACTGATACTTTGGTTTATCAATCTGATTATGAAAAGGCTATTGATGGTAAGTCAATTGAGGAACAAGACGCTGATTACGGCAATTACTTAGTTTACCAAAAGAAATTTGACAAGCTTGTTGCCGAATATTATTCCACACCGCGCGAAAATCCAACCTGGGACGAGTGCGTACAGTACGCGGAAAATATAATCGGAAAAAGCAAGTGGGATTGGGCAGGTCCAATGTGCCGCAAAAACCGGCTGAGACCCTGTGGGTTGTATGAAACCATGGTTTCACGAGTTTGCCCGTATACCATTAACGGTTTTATCTATTACCAAGGTGAGTCGGACGATCATCACCCGAAAGCTTATTATTCGCTTTTTTCAAATCTTATCGCGCAGTGGAGACATGACTGGGGTGATTACAGGCTCCCGTTTATATTTGTACAGCTACCAATGTTCTCAAGATACGGTGACGCTGAAGGAAATGCCTGGGCTTATATCAGAGAATGTCAGGACAAGGTTTCAAAAACCGTAGCAAACACTTGGATGGCTGTTATTCTTGAGCACGGTGAAAAAGACGATATTCACCCGAAAAATAAAAAACCGGTCGGTGAACGTCTTGCAGCTCTTGCATTAAAAAATGTTTACTCGTTTAACGACATTAACCCATATGCTCCCGAATTTGCATACGCGATTCCGCATGATGATTCACTTGAGCTTCATTTTAATCATGCTGATGATGGGTTTGATGTTTTGCCCGAAGCTGACGGATTTGAAATTGCCGGTAATGATATGCACTTTCATCCGTGCAATATTAAAATTGAGGATAATGTGATTTTCTTAAGCAGCGAGGAAGTTAAATATCCTGTCTATGTAAAATACTTATTTAAAAACTATGCCGAAGTCAAAATTTTCAGCAAGCGCGGTCTTCCGCTTGCTCCGTTCAGAAACTATATCGATTAAAAATTTAACCCGTCGCTCAAAAAGCGGCGGGTTTTCCATGTTAAATATTAAATAAACAAAAACCGTATTATTTTGCTTTCTCAAGTTCAGAAATAATTTTGACAAAGCTCTCTACATCCGTGAAATCTTTATATACCGACGCAAAACGCACATAAGCCACAAGATCCCGTTCTTTCAGAGCTTCAAGAACTTTGTCTCCTATAACGCTGGTTGTCACTTCACTTTTCATTTCATTTGCAAATTCGTTTTCAATATCATCAACAATTTTTATGACTTCATCATAGCTGACAGAACGTTTTTTCGTGGCGGTAGAAATTCCGGCTATCAGTTTATTGCGGTCAAACGGCTCAAAGCTTCCGTCTTTTTTACATACAATTAGCATAGGCTTTTCAACCGCTTCATATGTAGTAAATCTGCGTCCGCATTTTGGACACTCTCTGCGGCGGCGCTTTTTACCCTCGCTTTTTCTTGAATCTATTACTTTTGTATCCTCATAATTGCAAAACGGACAACGCATAAAGCATCCTCCTCTCAAAAACTATGTTTTATTATATATTAGCACAGCTTTTGATATTTTGCAACTATTTTTACTGATATTTATCATATATGTAGTCTTCGACAACATCTTTAAGGGTGACCGGCGTAACTAAATTTACCGTAACCAACTCAAACAACTCTCTTGCCACCGAGTAATCGGAAGTTATATCTAACATTTCTATTTCTTCTTGAGCTCCGAACAAAGAACATATTATTCTTATTCCATAGCTGTCAACAATGTCCCCTTCGTACTCCTGAGACTGTTTTATAAGCGCATAGCTGAGATGTCCGTTTCCTATTGTTTCCTCTAATATTTTAATCATCCCCCTCTCATCTCTTATTTGCCTCTCCTCATGAATATTCATGCAATTGTTTTGCATATTAATCACTTTCCCTTCTTAATTTATATATTATTTTCGGCTGTTTTCCATTATACACCATTGTTATTTTATTTGCACATTAAATTTTCGACATAATATGACATAATTCTTTATTTTTCAATATAATATGATTTTATATTTTTATTAAATCTCATTAATATACAATTTGTATTTTTATTTGTTCAATTTTGTATATATGTATAGTTTTTAATAAAATATTTAACTATTATAATATATAATATACAAATATTCTCATATTAAAAATGAAATTATTTCATCTTCTGTGTATTATATTCTATTATTGATAACATAAAAAATTTGTCTTTATATGTTAGTGAATAATTATTAATATATATATTTAAATTATTATGGCTGCTTGTATTCATCTGAATATTGATTATTTTAAGAAAATTAATTAATTAAATCTAACAAAATTTATTGACATAATTATTCTTATACTTATAATTAAATTAAATATTTTTTATTGGGGGTATTAAAATGAACATTTTATCAAAGCCGGAATATGAAGAAAAACTTGCTCAGACCCGTGACGCAAGAATGGGGTGGTGGAGAAAAGCTAAATTCGGAATGTTTATCCACATCGGTCTTTATTCTCAGCTTGGAAGAAACGAGTGGGCTCGCGCATTTGAGAATATTCCGAAAGACGAATACGAAAAGCTTGCCGACAATTTTATGCTCAAAGAGGGATGCTGCCGCGAATGGGCTAAGCTTGCCAAATCGGCGGGAATGAAATACATGGTTCTTACCACAAGACATCATGAAGGATTTTCTCTTTGGGATTCAAAGGTCAATCCGTTTAACAGCGTAAATTACGGATGCAAGAGAGATATTGTCAAGGAGTTTGTTGAGGCGTGCCGTGAGTACGGCCTTGGAATAGGTTTTTATTCCTCTCTCATGGACTGGCATCATGAAGACGGATATAAATGCGCTTATGACAACGAAGCAAGAAGAAGATTTCTTGATTACATAGAGGCGTTAAACGTCGAGCTTCTGTCCAATTACGGCAAAATAGATATCCTTTGGTATGACGTCGCAAATCCAATGCAGTCTTGGGAAGGCTGGGATTCGCTTGAGAGAAATCAGCGCTTAAGAGAGCTTCAGCCTGATATTATTATAAATGACAGAAGCCGTCTTGATGAGGATTTCGGCACTCCTGAAGGACATGTTACTGCCGGAAACAGAGACTGGGAAGCCTGCATGACATTTAACGACATTTCTTGGGGATATCTCGATGATAAACTCACTATTCCGTACGCTTACACTGCTCAGAGAATCGCAAGAATGCTTTTCACTTGTTCACAGGGCAACGGAAATCTTCTTCTAAACATTGGTCCCGGTCCTGACGGTTCTATCCCTCAGGACGCAATTGAGCCGCTTACTAAAATCGGTGAATGGCTTAAACTTCATGAGGAAGTCTTTTATACTCAGAAATCATATCTCGGCGGACGCTGGGCTTGGCCTAACGGGGGAAGCGGAACCTGCTCGGCTTGTTCTTCAGTTGATCTGCGCCATGTTTATCTTTGGAACTGGATTTTACCGCATGACGGTAAAATTGCTTTGGGAGGATATAAAACTTCTCCGAAGAGTATTAAAATTGTCTCTACAGGAGAGGAACTTCCGTTTAGATTTGACGAGGAAAACCAAAGAATACTGATAAGCGGAATGGTAAACGGAGATAAAATTCTCGGTATTACAATGCTTGACGTTGAATTTGAAAATCCTCCGGAATATCATCCGTTCAGCAAATACCCACAGTTAAACGGCGGCAGGATGTGATAATTATTTATGTCTGTGCCTCTAAGTTTTCTGAATTAACTGTCTTTTAACCGAAACTTCCCTTGAGCGTTTAATAATGCTCAAGGGAAGTTTTTAAATATAGTGATAAAATT
>CALWZA010000005.1 GCA_944385905.1 uncultured Clostridia bacterium | reverse complement strand
GGCTCCGATATGCCATGATATGCGGGGTATCTTCCGAAACGCAAAATGCCGGAAATGCTTGATATTCCAAGCAATTCCGACATTTGCGAAGTGGTGCCAAGATAATCAGAAAATCGGTAGAACTTTTGGATGTAAAATACAGAGAATCTCCTACAAAATACAGAAATTCCGAATCTGAAATATAAAACAAAAAGCGTTATGCCTGATTAAAGACATAACGCTTTAAAATTTCAGTTTAAGCTTTACGCTGCTAAAACCTATTGATTATGCAAACGGGTTTTCAGTTTTGTAAAGCATACCCTTTGGCTGGTTGAAGCAGATTTCCTCACATCCGAGATATGTGAACACACTGTGCAAAGCCTTGCCGAACTTACCGAAAGCGACAGCGCCATGATGAGGATAGTTGCGCTCGATAAGAACGTGACGGTAGAATCTTCCCATTTCGGGGATAGCGAAAATACCGATAGCACCGAACGAACGTGTCGCGACAGGGAGAACCTCACCCTCAGCGATGTATGCGCGGAGCTGGGCGTCAGCAGTTGACTGGAGACGGAAGAAAGTGATGTTTCCGGGAACGATGTCACCCTCAAGAGTACCTCTTGTAATATCCGGCTCAACATCAGGCTCAAGACCTCTGTGCATGATGAGCTGATATTTCATCTCACCGAAGCGAAGTTTGCTTCTTGCGGTGTTTCCGCAGTGGAAGCCCATAAATGTGTCCTTGTGCGTGTAGTTAAATCTTCCCTTGATTTCTTCATCATAGATATCGGCAGGAACAGAGTTGTTGATATCAAGAAGAGTAACTGTGTCCTGAGAAACGCAGGTGCCGATATATTCGCTGAGCGCACCGTAAATGTCAACTTCGCAGGCAACAGGGATTCCTCTGTCAGCAAGACGGCTGTTTACATAGCAGGGAACAAATTTAAATTCTGTCTGGAAAGCGGGCCAGCACTTGTTAGCGAATACAACGTATTCTCTTGAACCCTTGTGAGCTTCCATCCAGTCGAGAAGAGTAATTTCATACTGCGCAAGACGGGGTAGAATACCCGCCATCTTGTTTCCGTCGCCGAGCTCTTCAGCCATGTCTGCAATAACATCGGGAATTCTCGGGTCATTAGCGTGAGCATTGTATGCGGCAAGAAGGTCAAGCTCAGAGTTTTCCTCAATCTCAACGCCGAGGTTGTAAAGCTGCTTGATAGGAGCGTTGCAGGCAAGGAAGTCCTGAGGACGGGGGCCGAAAGTGATAATCTTGAGGTTTCTGAGACCTACAACCGCTCTCGCGACAGGAAGAAATTCCTCAATCATATCAGCAACCTCAGCAGGAGTGCCGACCGGGTATTCAGGTATGTAAGCCTTGATGTTTCTGAGAGCAAGGTTGTATGAAGCGTTGAGCATACCGCAGTAAGCGTCTCCTCTTCTGTCCTTAAGCTCGTTTCCGCAGGGTTCCTCCGCAGCGGCAACAAACATAACTGGCCCGTCAAATTTCTTTGCTAGTAGAGTTTCGGCGGATTCAGGTCCGAAGTTTCCGAGATAAACAACAAGAGCGTTGCATCCGGCAGCCTTGACTTCGTCAAGAGCCTTAAGCATGTCCTTTTCGTTTTCAACAGTGGTCTGGCAGTTAAAAATTGTCTTTCCCTTAGCCTCAAAAGCCTTTACGACGGCTTCGCGGCGGGAGGCGGAAAGACTCATAGGAAAGCAGTCACGAGATACGGCAACAATGCCGAGTTTAACTTCAGGGATATTTTTCATAATCAAACCTCCGGTAAAATTATTTACTCTTTTATATTACCACTCATAATGATTTTTTACAATAGGTTTTTATAAAAAAAATTAAATAAAATCAGATATTAGTATCATAATGCAAAGAAAATTATAGCCTGTAAATATCAGAGCATAATCCATAAAGCAGGGCAAAATAATATTGTAAAATTTGTTTAATATTTTTTATAAAATCAGTAGTAAAAATATAATCATTATGCTATACTCATATCGCAATTTAATGGCTTGATAAAGCAGTCAGGATAAGGAGGTGTGCTCTGAAGGGGGCATGAATGGGGCTATGCAAAACATTAACGAACGAAAACAGGAGCAAAGGCTTAACGCCGAGGAAAAAGCGCTTCTTGAGAATTTTCAGCGCAACGAAAATCACAGTTTAAGAACCCTTTTAGGGCTTTACAAAGGGCACTATCTCGATCTTTTTTTGTCAGTAGTCTTTTTTGCGATAAAGCATTCGCCGGTTTGGGTGCTTCCGATAGTAACGGCTAATATTATAAACGCCGCGACCGAAGGCGGCGACGATGCTGTAAGGACGATTTTAATAAACGTTCTTGTAATGCTTGTGCTGATAGCTCAAAATGTTTTTACAAACTATATTCATACGTGGCTTTATGCCAAGACAATACGAACTGTTGAAAGGGAGCTTAGGAGCTCGCTTGTAAGAAAGCTGCAGCAGCTTTCAATTACATACCATAAGCAAATGCAGTCGGGACGTCTGCAGTCAAAAATCATGAGGGATGTCGAGCAGGTTGAGGCTTTGTCGTCGCAGATATTTATTTCGGTTCTAAGCATTATACTCAATATTTTTGTTGCTTTCGGAGTAGTAGTGTTCAAAAGCCTGACAGTATTCGCGTTTTTCCTTGCGACAATTCCTGTCGCCGTAATAATAATGGTCGCGTTCAGAACGAAAATCAGGAGCTATAACAGGGATTTCAGAAAGGAAATCGAGGAAACCTCCGTCAGAGTTATGGAAATGGTGGAGCTTATCCCGGTAACGAGAGCACATGCTCTCGAAAAGCAGGAGACAAGAAAAATGAATACTCAGCTTTCTGATGTCGCGAAGAAAGGTCTGAAGCTTGATATGCTTCAGTCGCTTTTCGGCTCAATAAGCTGGGTGGCGTTCCAGATTTTTCAGGTAATAACTCTTGCGTTTACAGCGGTTCTTGCAGTCAAAAATGTTATCGAGGTGGGCGACGTAGTAATGTATCAGTCGTATTTCGGAACAATAGTCGCACAGGTTTCGGGAGTCATAACGCTTTTGCCGACGATTGCGAAGGGACTTGAAGCCGTAAATTCAATAGGCGATATCCTTAACTGCCATGATATTGAAAACAACAGCAAAAAGAAAAAGCTTAAGGATATAACCGGAAGCATCATTTTTGACCATGTCGAGTTTCAGTTTGACGATGCGGACACGCCTCAGCTAAAGGACTTAAATTTTGAGATAAAGCCGGGCGAAACAATAGCGTTCGTTGGCGGTTCGGGAGCCGGAAAAACAACTATCCTCAATCTCGTGATAGGATTTTTGAAAACAACAAAGGGCAGGGTTTTGATAGACGGCAACGATATTAAGGATCTGGACCTCAGGTCATACAGAAAGCATATCGCGGTTGTTCCTCAGCAGTCTATACTTTTTACTGGAACAATAAGGGAAAATATAACCTACGGAATGGATAATATATCGGAAGAACGCCTTTGGGAGGTAATAAAGGCCGCAAATCTTGACGAGCTTATAGAGTCTCTTCCCGACGGGCTTGACACAATTGTTTCGGAACACGGCGGAAATCTTTCCGGAGGCCAGCGTCAGCGCATTTCAATAGCGAGAGCGTTTGTCAGAGACCCGAAAATACTTATTCTCGATGAGGCGACATCAGCTCTCGACAGCATCTCCGAAAAGAAAATACAGTCAGCGATTTCAAACCTTGTCAAGGACAGAACAACCCTTATAGTGGCTCACAGACTGTCAACAATCAGAAACGCCGACAGAATAGCGGTTATCGGAAACGGCGGACTTGAGGAGATAGGCACATATGACGAGCTTATGGCTGCAAAGGGCGAGTTTTACGAGCTTAAGGTGCTTCAGTCATAGTTTAGTGCTTTAATAATATGTTAAGTATTAAAAACTCATAGCAATATGTATATCGAAAGCCTTGTTTTATCGCTTTAACGGCAGGAGAGTTATCCTGCCGCTTGTTATATGTATTAAAGAAAAACCGAAACCCAAACTTAATGAGTTGAAATCAGATATAAAATATTATACAATGTATTTATATAGTCGTGGGGGAGATTTATTATGACTTTGCAGCAGTTAAAATATGTTATAGCGATAGCGGAGAGCGGGTCTATCACGTCGGCGGCGCAAAAGCTGCTGATAGCTCAGCCCAGCCTTTCAAAGTCGGTATCCGAGCTTGAGAAGGAAATGGGTATAACTATATTTTGCAGAAACAATAAAGGAATATATTTGTCTGAAGACGGTTTTAAGTTTCTGACATATGCCAGACAAGTGGTTGAGCAGGCGGACTTGCTTGAGCAGCAGTATAAGGTAAAGGAAACTGTAAAACGGGTGTTTTCCATATCTGCGCAGCATTATGCGTTTGTGGTAAACGCATTTGTGGCGTTAGTGAAAGAATATGGTGAAAACAAATACGAGTTTACTTTGCGGGAGTCGAGAACAAATGATATAATTGAGGATGTGAGAACATACCGCAGCGAGCTTGGGGTTATGTTTTTAAGCAATTTCAACAGAGATGTGGTTATGCGGATTATAAATAATGCGGATTTAAAATTTACGCCGCTTTTTATTGCTTCCCCGCATGTGTTTGTAAGCAGAAAAAATCCGCTTGCATCCTTGAAAAAAGTCACGCTGAGCGATTTGAAAGCTTATCCGAGACTTACATATGAGCAGGGGATAAATAATTCTTTGTATTTTTCCGAGGAGCTTCACAGCACCGAAGAAAGCCCCAAAAGTATTATAGTTACCGACAGGGCGACTTTGTTTAACCTTTTGATAGGACTAAACGGGTATACAATTTCATCGGGAATACTCAGCTCTGATTTAAACGGAACTGATATTGCTGCAGTACCTCTTGAAAGCAGCGAGCAAATGGAAATAGGATATATATCGCCATGCGACAGACCGCTCGGCAAAGTAAGCGAAAGGTATTTGAGCCATTTAAAAAAATACATCGAAGAATACCGTCCATAGCTTTTAGCTATGTCCAATCATTGAAAACATATATTAACACATATTTTTCGCATGAGTTATAATAGGAAAAACAGAGCTGAGAAATTTGGATTTCAAAAACGCTGAAAAATGCGCCGAATTAAAGCGCCGTTGTGTTTGGGGCATTTTAACATTATGAGGAGTGATATAATGAAAATCGCCGAGCTGTTCAGCCGAAAGACGGTATTTTCTTATGAGGTTTTTCCGCCGAAGCCTTCATCGCCGGTGGATACGATTTACAATACGCTTAATGAGTTAAAGGACCTGTCACCGGATTTTATAAGCGTAACCTATGGAGCCAGCGGAGGAAAAAACAATCAGGAGACGTTTAAAATTGCCTCCGTAATCAAGAGCTACGGCATAGAAAGCGTTGCTCATCTGCCTTGTATCGGACTTACAAAAAGCGATGTGGACGAAAAGCTAAGTGAGCTTAAAAAAATAGGCGTCGAGAATATACTTGCTTTGCGCGGAGACATACCCCAGGAAGGTTATGTTCCGGGGGATTTCAAATACGCGTCGGAACTGATTGAATATATCAGAGAGCACGGTGATTTTGATATAACGGCGGCGTGCTATCCCGAAGGACATACCGAGTCTGCAAGCAAGGTGGCGGATATTCAAAATTTAAAGAAAAAAGTAGACTGCGGAGCAAATCATCTGATAACCCAGCTTTTTTTTGACAACGATTACTTTTATTCGTTCAAGGAAAGGTGCGAGCTTGCCGGTATAAATGTGCCAATTGAGGCTGGAATAATGCCTGTTACAAACAAAAAGCAAATTGAGCGTATGAGCTCGCTGTGCGGAGCGACTGTGCCTAAAAAATTCGCAGCGATGATGGAGAAATATGAAAACAATCCGACGGCAATGCGTGACGCGGGAATTGCCTATGCGACTGATCAGATAGTGGATTTGATATCGCAGGGGGTGGATGGTATTCACTTGTATACTATGAACAATCCGTACATAGCAAGAAAAATATATGAAGCAGTGCATAATTTGATATAAACACGCCGAATTGGAAAAAGACGGCGCCATAGTACATAAAACAATCTTTTTCAACCTAATAGAGGTAAAATGCTATTGACTTTTTGGGCGAATTCAACTATACTTATCAAGTGAATGTCTGACGCGTTTTTGTGCGCCGTGGCGTTATTTTATTAAAGTATAGGAGGATTAATAGTGCGTAAAATAAAGAAACGTGTGTTCTTTATTATAGTTGCATGCATAGCTGTGTTTACATGCCTGACGTTTTTCGGTATAAGCACACAGTACGGCGATGTAAAGACCACATATATACGCGGTGTTGACGGGATTCGATGGGGAATCGATATACGCGGAGGAGTAGACGTAACGTTTACGCCGCCTGAAGGCGTTGAGGCTACCGAATCGCAGATGGACGCAGCGCGTGCGGTAATTGAGCAGAGAATGATAAGCCTCGGAATTACAGATTACGAGCTTTATGTAGACTATGCGAATTATCATCTTATAGTCCGTTTCCCATGGCAGGCAGGAGAAGCTGATTTTGACCCCGAGCAGGCGGTCAAGGAACTCGGAGAAACAGCAGAGCTTACATTCAGAAAAGGCTATGAGGTCGATTCTGTCGGACTGCCCACAGGTGAAACCGCTGAAAATATTATAATAACCGGCGCGGATGTAGAGTCAGCGCAAGCTGTTTGGTGGGAAGAAAACGGCAAGCAGAATTTTGCGGTTTCGCTTACGCTCCTTGACAGCGGCAAAGAGAAATTTGCCGAAGCTACAACCGAGCTTGCAGAAACAAACGGAATAATCTCAATATGGATGGACGATACGTGCATTTCGTATCCGAATGTTGAGGAACCTCTTACAGATGGACAGGCTCAGATTACAAGCTCGACATTTACATGGGAGTCTGCAAAGGCTCTTGCTGATAAAATCAATTCAGGAGCTTTGCCGTTTAAGCTTACAACTGCAAACTACCGCACAATTTCTCCGACTCTCGGCGAGGGCGCAAGAGACGCGATGCTAATAGCAGGAGTTATCGCTTTTATCGCAATAGCTGTATATGTAATTGCTATTTATAGACTGCCGGGAGTAGTGGCGGTAATAGCGCTGTTCGGACAGGTTGTGGCTTCAATAGCAGCGGTTACCGGATTCTTCGCTTTTATCCCGAGCTTTACTTTGACCATTCCGGGTATTGCGGGTATTATCCTTGCTGTCGGAATGGGAGTTGACGCAAACGTAATTACTGCTGAGCGTATCAGAGAGGAAATCAACAACGGAAAGAGCCTTAATTCCGCTCTTGAGCTTGGCTACAAGAGAGCGTGGGCGGCGATTTTCGACGGAAATATCACAATTGTTTTCGTCGCGGTAATTCTTATGGGCGCTTTCGGACCTCCGGACAGTATTTTCGCACAGGCTCTTCGTTTCCTGTTCTTTATGTTCCCGGCCTCAACCGCAGGAACAATCTATTCATTCGGCTATACGCTTCTTATGGGAGTTTTGTTCAACTTCTTCTTCGGAGTGCTTTGCTCAAGACTTATGCTTGCGGCATTGTCAAAATTCAAGGCGTTCCGAAACGTAAAGCTTTACGGAGGTGTTGATAATGAATAATATCAAGACTCTCAATGTAACCGGACACAAAAAGCTTTTTTACGCGGTTTCAATAATTATAATCGTCGCAGCTATAATAGTATCCGTTGTTGCGGGACTTAATATAGCTATCGAATTTAAGGGCGGAACCCTCATTACCTATACTTATGAGGGGACGATTGATGCGTCTGCTGTTGAAAACGCTGTAAAGGATGCTTCTGGCGAGGACTGCTCGGTTTCAACAGGAGAAAGCATGTCAGGGCAGACAAAAACCGTAACTATATCATTTTCAACACAAAATGGTCTTACAGCCGACAAGCAGTATCAAATCACCGATGTATTGGAAAGCGAGTTTGCGGAAAATAAACTCGCGATATATGATTCGACAGACGTTTCTCCGACATCCGGAAGCGAGTTTTTCAACAAATGTCTTGTAGCGGTAGTGTTTTCAGCAATCATAATGATTGTTTATATCGGCTTCAGATTCAAGAAAATCGGCGGATGGTCAGCGGGTTTCTTCGCGGTTGTGGCGCTTATTCATGACATGCTAATAGTATTTGCGTGCTTTGTATTCTTCAGATTTGATATTAACGCAAACTTCATGGCAGTTTTGCTTACAATTCTCGGATATTCCATTAACGCAACTATTATTATCTATGACCGTATCAGAGAGAACGAGAGGCTTTACGGTCACTCCGTCGGATTGGATGAACTTGTAAATATGAGTATAGCTCAGACTTTAAGGCGTACAATTCACACAAACGTAACAACAATTATGGCAATGGTTGTTGTATGTATAGTAGCTGTAGTCAGCAACGTAACGTCAATTATAAGCTTTGCTTTCCCGCTGATTGTCGGCTTGCTCGCAGGAGCTTATTCGTCTAACTGCATCGCTCCGACTCTCTGGGTAACATGGCAAAACCACAAAGCCAATAAAGCCGTTAAGTAACAGTCATAAAACTCTAGTATAAAACCAAACCGGCAGGTTGTTATTATAACCCGCCGGTTATTTTTTGCCAAAACAAAGATTTCAATCGACAATGCGCTGTTAAAATAGATATATAATATAATACTGTGGGCTTGTGTGTCCGGAATATGAATTATCTATCATGATATACGGAAATAATTAAGTTTCATAAAAACGATTAACCCTCTGTGTAATCAAAAGCGTTGCAATCATAAAGATTGAATAGTATGCGTGGTCGGATCACCGGATAGATACAAACTATAAACAATAATGGCATATCTGCGGTTAATCGTCAGATATGCCATTAAGTTTTTATTTTGCTGAAAGCCTAAGCTGTCAGCTTTTGAAAAATGACTGAATAAGCAGAGTAACAGCCGCCCAGATAACGGTATAGAGTATGCAAATTGAGGCTGTGAGCTGTGAAAATGATCCGACCAAAGCGAGTACGGCTGCAAGAACAACGCCTAAAACCGCCGAAAGAAGCTGAATTGAAAGGCCGGCAGTGCAGGCTTTAAGTATGCGCTTAGCGCCGACAATAAGCATTGTAAAAGAAGTGAATCTGCCCGAGCAAATCATCGGTGTAGACATCTGAGGTGTGTATGATGTCTGATTGTCATAGTCGGCGTGGAACCTGAAAGGCAAAAGCTTGAACATACTCGGAGCTACTCCGAACATTTCTGAAAGCCTGCTGAGTGATACCATAGCGTCAACAGACCTCACAATAACGGTGATTTTGTTCCTTTCAAGCTCTTTAAGGGATTTGGCGACACTCATTGATGCCTTAATCTGAATGATAAAAACGGTTGATATTGTTCCTCCGATTGACAGATAAAGAGCGAGATTTCCGTTTCTGGCGTACTGAGCTTCCTTTTCAAGCGATGGAAGCCCGTCAATTGAGTGACTTTCCATCAGCATTCTCGTGCCTAAAAGTACTCTCTTATTTTCAATCCAGCCTGAAAGTCCGAGAGTGTCCTCGTATATATAGCTTTCAACAGGGTAGAGCATTTCGGTTTTACCCCTGAGCATTTTGTAAAACGCCGGTTTTAGAATACTGTCAGCCTGACAGGCGAGAGAAGCTCCGACCAATATTCCTTCTTCGATTGTGGTAGCAGACATCGGTTTGAGATTTACTATTTCAACCATACCGTCGGGGAAAAGCTGACGCGCGTCGATAAGTACCGAGTTTGTGTCCGCAAACTCATCAACCGCAGAATACCCCAGCATAACCGCTGAAAACTGAAGATACTTTTTAGCGGCTTTCGCAAGAGGCAGGTTTACGACAAGCATCATAGCTGCGGAGGAGCAAAGAGCCATAGTTCCTGCACAGCCTCCGAATCCGAGATATACACGGTTAATAGTCGAATCAGGAATTCTGTCCGGGAGTATAAAGGCGCAAATCAGTCCGACTATAATTGAAACTCCGAAAACAACAGGGACATAAAGCCTGCAAAAGCTGTCTGAAAGGTCAGCTGAATAGGAATTTTTTATAAAGTCCCTGACAAATTCGGTTTGACGCATAGACGAAAGGGAAGGAAAATCGCTCAAAGCGCCTTTTGTAAACCTGTTTGCGACATCCTCATCATGGATAGCGAAAATACCGTATTTATTATAGCCTCCGGAAACATATCGGAAATTGCGCTCTGTTCTCGAAACTATGAGCAGCTTTCCGAGAGTGTTGAATAAGAGTCCCAAAATCGCAACGCTTATGTAAATGTGAATATATCGTGTCTGCATAAGCTCAGCGTGGGAAAGCATTATTATAGCCGAAGCAAGGCTTGTGATCATACTGACTGCCGCAAGGCTGTCGCTGTCGGCTTTCAGTGTAAAAAGTTTTTTGACTCCGACGGTAAGAACCGTGTAGGAAACAAACGAAGCGAGAAGACCGAGTACAATGTGAATAAATAGATAAGCGGTGCCCATGTTCTCAGTTCTGCTCAAAGCCGAGATAAGTCTCCAGCCCATGTCATTAGCAACAGTCATATATACGCTCAGCAGACAGGTTATAATTAAAAAGCAAAGCCTAATGACAAGATTGCCCTTTAGAGCGGCTATTTCGGAAGAAACCTTTTCCGCCTCGCTGAAGTCGTTGAAGTCAGGAACGTCGTCTTCGGTGTAGGTTTGAGTTTTCTGCTCGTCCTCATCATCGGTGCTTAAAACAAATTCCTTGATTTTTTCACGCCGTTTTGCGTTAAGATAAGCTATTTTTTCAGCCTCAGTCGCGTTTTCGTCAAGCCCGATTTCAGTTTTCGGAATGATTTTTTCGTTAAGGTTAAGGTCGATATCGTTGATGCTCGCCCTGTTTACGGGAGGAATCACAGCTGTGTTCTTAACAGTACCCCGTTCGCTTTTAAGCTTCATAAGGCTGTTGATAATTGCGGTGTTTCCGCTTTTTGGTTTAATCGGCTTGAGGTTTTTACGCTCAAGACTCAGCTGTTCGTCGGTCAAAACAGGCTCAGCAACCGGTTTGTAATTATTGCTTCCGGTGTTTTCAGCCATTGAAGCCTTTAATTTCTTGTCTTTGAATTTGGACTTCTTCAAAGGCACAAAGGGTTTGACATCTCTCTGATTGGCATCCGTGTCAAAGACGGAAGAATTTTGCTTTGCCTTGGAATTATTATCATCGGGGGCGGTTTTGCTCTCAAGCTTTGTCTCAAAAGCGTCGGCTTTTTTAGCTTCGCTGCTGACGTTAGTGTCATAGGACGATGAGGAATCGTTATTTTGCCCCAATGCTTCAGCTCCGTCTTTTTTTCTAAAGGCTTCAGATGAAGAGCCGGAGTTTAAAAACTCGTCAACGTCAAAATTATCGGGAATTTTTTTTCCGCTACCCGAACTTTTCTTTCCTGAATACTCACTTAATATTTCATCAATGGAATAATCTTTTTCTGACAATACAGACACCCCCGTTAGTTGTTTTTTGATGCTGACGACTGCCGACGTCTTTTTACGATTTCATACATAAATATTCCCGCCGCGACAGAAGCATTCAGAGAAGTTATTTTGCCGAGCATCGGAAGCCTTAAAAGGAAATCGCATTTTTCCCTTACAAGCCTGCCCATCCCGAAGCCCTCAGAGCCGATAACCAGTCCTACTGCTCCGGAGAACTCGCATTTTGTATAATCTTCTCCCGAAGCGTCGGTGCCGTAAATCCAAATGCCTTTTTCTTTAAGCTCGTCAAGAACCTGAGGAATATTCGGAACCCTAGCGACCGGCAGCCAGCTCGCGGCTCCGGCGGAGGTTTTAAATACAGTATGATTTAAAGAAGCGCTTCTGCGTTTCGGTATTATAATTCCGTGAGCTCCGGCGCTTTCTGCGGTACGTATAATCGCGCCGAGGTTATGCGGGTCTTCAATTTCATCGCAGATGATAATAAAAGGAGGCTCGTTTTTCTTTTTTGCGATATCGAGAATATCAGCTACAGTGACATATTCAGCACATGCGCCCATCGCGATTACTCCCTGATGTGATGCGCCTTTTGCCATATTGTTGAGCTTTGTCTCGTTCACTTGTTTTACAACAATGCCCTGTTCCTTAGCCATGCGGCATATAAGCGAAATCGAGCCGCCGGCGTCGGGGTTGACAAAAACGGTGTCAATAAGCTTTTCAGCTTTAAGAGCCTCAATAACGGGATTTCGGCCTATGATGTACGAACCGTCAAAGACCTGTTCTTCATCGTAATCAGAAGATATATTATCTGAACCTCGTGAATTGGCTGTATAGCTTTTTGAAAAAGGCTTTTGAATTCCTTTTTCGCAATTACGGCGTCTTTCGTTCTTGTTATTTGTATACATTGTTTTACTCATTTCCTGAATTATTTATACAAAAATATTATACCACACTTTTTATTCTTTGCAAACTCTTTTTTGCTGAATTATGAAAAAATTTATCAAAATACAGTGTAATTGCGCTCGTAGATATGATCTCAGCGTGTAGTAACGCACATAAAACAAAAAAAGTGCCGATTTAAATCGGCACTTGACTAATTATTATTTTATCAAGTAAACTTTTAGCTGTTCTTTCGTAAAGTATGACACTTTAAGTCAACAAGCCTTCAAGCACGTATTTTACGCACATTATTGATGTTCTGACTATATTTTTGACGGCGCTAAGGAATTAAAGACAGCTTATTCATGTTTATGCTTTTAAGTTCAAATGACGAGTGGACATAACGATTAAGCGTAATATTTACATTAGAGTGCCCGAGAATTTCGCTTAGGCTTTTCAATTCAAATCCGACCTCTACGCATCTTGTGGCAAATGTGTGCCGAAGCGCATGATAATTTACGCTCCTCAGTCCGCTTTCTTTTATAAAACGCTTAAAACAATTTTGCATCGTACGAGGCTCAATATACTTATTGCGTTTGCCTGTTAATAAATAGGTATCCGGTTTATCCTGAAACTCTTTAATTACAGGAATTAAAAAAACCGGAATAGGAATATCCCTAATTGATCCGCTGCTTTTAGGTTCGGTTATAACTATTTTTGTCTTCGTGTTTTCATTGGGATTCATGTTCTGGATACGCTGCATTGTCTCATTAATTTTCAGAGTTTTATTGCTTAAATTTATATTTTCCCATTTTAGCGCGCACAGCTCTCCTATTCTTATACCTGTATATAAGCTTATCAGTATTCCTAATTTATATAAATCGGTGCTATCGAGCAATAAAGAAGTAAGCTTCTTTTGTTCCTGTATTGTCAAAACGGTCATCTCTTTATCCTTTTTTTTCACGGTCAGTTTACTTAAATTGCAAGAAATATTGAATCCATGATACGCGGCATATGCCACTGAGCTTTTTACAACAGCAATAATATCAGTTACCGTTTTGGGAGAAAGGCTGCCTTTTCCGTCAAGTCTTCCGTTTTTAAACTTTTCCTCTACAAATTTTTCAATTACATGCGTACTGATTTTGTTTATTTGATAGTTTCCTAAATCAGGAGTAATATGCCGCTCAACAAGCTGCCTGTAACGAGCGTAGGTAGATTCTTTTACATTAATACGAGTTGACTCAAGCCATCTTATTAATATATCAGAGTATTTTGTAATTTTTGATTGTTCAAAAATCTCACTGCAAGGAGCAGCACGTTTCTCACGAAGCTTATTTCTTGTTTCATAATATGTTGCTCCGTATATATAACCATACTTGGCTTTGCCGTCAACATCATAATATTTTATATACCTTCCCTCCCATCTTCCGTCTTTACGCTTATAAATGTTTTCACCCTTTTTAGGCATATTGATCTCTCCTTATTTTAAATTTACTGACGGAAAAACTGACGGTAATAAATCAGAAACAAGCTCAATAATGTTTATCAAATAGGGAAATGTGAAAAGAATTTGAATTGTTTCCCGTCTTATTGACAAATAAATTACTGTTTGTTATAATAACAATGTACGTTATACGTTAAATGTTTTTAACCGTCAAGTGTCATACTTTACGAAAATACTAAATATTGATATAAAAGCATACGATGGTTTTATTTCAGAAAATCAAAAAGGTGATGGTATGAAAAGCAATAAAATAGTTGCGTGTCTTTTAAGCGCGGTGATGCTGTGCCATGTAACAACAGATCTTGCGGCCGCTTTGCCAAGACAGAATATTGGACTTCGATCAGTCAATGCAGTGTCCCGTGATTATGTTACTTTAGGCGGTCTTACGTTTAAACAGACACAGGTTTTAGAAGAATCAGGAAATAATACATACACATTAACATTATCTCTACAGTCGGAACTTGGAAACAGTGACCAAAATGAGGATTCACAGTTTTCAAAAGACGGCTACTTTACCGCAGGTCAAAGCGGGCTGTATTTAATTGAATTATGGGGCGGGAGCGGAGCTGCGGGTCAAGACACGTCATATAGCGGCGGAGGACGCGGCGGCAACGGCGGCCATGTGTACGGAGAAATATATTTAAACGCCGGGGAAACATTATATTATACTTTAGGCGGAAACGGTATTCAAACTGTAAATACAGATTCGGGCGGAGGCGCAAACGGCAGCGGAGGAAATCACGGAGAAATAGGAAGTTATGCTGTAGGAGGCGGCGGAGGATATTCAGCTGTTTTCTTATTCGGTTCGGGCGAGTTTGAGGAGAAATACATAGATAGTAACGGTAATGTACATACAGAGATAACAGAGTCAGACCGAATAACAAAATATATTATGATTGCCGGCGGAGGCGGAGGCGGAGGAGCCGGAAACGGCTTTTCCATAGGCAGTAACGCAACAGGATTGGCAGACGGCGGGGCAGGCGGGTCGGTCGGAGGAAATTTCGGAGTAATATCTGAAGCCGGCTATGATGTTCCCGGAACGTTTTTTGCCGGTGAAAACGGTAAGTCCAGCGGCACTTCAACAGCATACGTCGGAATAGGAGCCACCAATGTTCCCGGTACTGTTTCGGATACAATTACCACTTTATTTGATGTAGAGGTTCCTAATGACTGGAAAGGGACATATAATGTCAATACCTTAGGCGGCGCAGGCGGAGCAGGAAATTTGAGAGGCGGCAGTGGGGGAGCAGGCTTTTGCGGCGGTTCCGGAGGAATAATGACCGGTTTGCTGATACCTACAAATGTAGGCGGAGGCGGAGGAGGCTCCTCGTTTTTAGCAACTAATGTGAATTATTTGGAATTATCAGATAAAGCTAAAAGCTTGCTGTTAAATGATAATCCGAGTGCTATGGGAGGGGCTGTTAATATAACCTTTTTGGGCGAACAGCGTCCTGAGGAATATTCTTTTTCTTTCAGCGGTATAATAAGCAAGTATTTTGATGTTGAAGATATAATTACCTCAAGCGGAAGTGCCGCGTTAAAGGACGATGTGTTTACTGTAAACAACGCGTCTTTTATAATGTCAGGCGACTACAAAACAGGAAGCTTAACAGTCTCACTGCTTCTTAAAGCAAAGGACGGATTTGCCGGAGGAAACAACGTCCCGATTGTTGAAGGCAATGTGATTCAATGTACGTTAGGTACAGATTCAGCGCAAATAGAACTGAATGAGAAGTGCAGAAGTGTAAATATTCCGTTAAACTTTACGGTAATATCACACAGTCATGTTACGAATATAATCGGACAGACTTTTTCGGCTTCTCAATTATACAGCGACAATTATTACGCGGTCAGGAATTCGCTTGACGATTACTGGCAATATGATTTTATTGATTCAATCGGAGCGTATACGGTTACTGACGCCAATGGTTCGGTTCTGCAGGCTCAGGATACTATCACAGCAACAGATACTTGTTCATATACGGTTGCCTTTACGGTTGTTCCAAAATCAGGGGCGGTGTCCGAGGTCGGAGAGCCTGTGTCTGTTCAGATTTTTTCAAAGCCCGCGACTATTACTGTATTTTCAGCAAACAGCGGTGCTTTAAACGGGAATCGTTTAAGTTATGTCAAAAGTCTTTCCTATGATGAACAAACTGATGAGTATGATTTGTCATTGCAGATAACATCCGGTACCGACAACAGCTTCAGCAATGTCAGCCCGATAAGAGCTGCTTACAGTACGGAAAGTAAAAACTGGACAGCGGCTGTACCGGCAAGCGGGTATTATATGTTCCAGATTTGGGGAGGAAACGGCGGACAAGGATACGGCCGTAACGGAGGTGCAGGCGGTTCCGGTGGGTATGTTCACGGGGTGGCTTACCTTAATGCCGAAGAAATAATAGCCGTTTCTATAGGAGCTAACGGAGCTGATTCGTCTTCTTCAAACGGCGGCGGAGGCGGAGGGGAATATACCTCTGTTAAAGTCGGAAACGAGATTATTTTAATCGCGGGAGGCGGCGGAGGCGGGGGCGGATACGGAGGATTCATCGGATGGATTAACCCCGGAAAAGCCGGAGAATCTGTTTCAAATACTCATATTGAATTTTCCGGTGAGCTTTCTGATTATTCAGGCGGAGTCGGAGGCACAGGTACTTGGATAGCGGCAGGTGAAGCCGGAGCTGCAGGTAATAATTTCCGCCATAACAATGTTTTAACTGACGTCAGTAATCTTTCCCCGCAAGCGCAGTCGGTGTTCGGCGCGGCTTCTCAAAGTGACTACAGCAATAATGACATCGGAGGAGCATTTTATGTTACTCCTATCCAATTAGACGATACTCATGACAGCGTGTTGGAAGATGTCAATGAGGCTTTGTCTGATTATTCAGTAGATGTAGATATATCGGATTATTTTACAATAACAGGCGTTACGGTTAAAAACAGCTCTGACGAAACAAACTGTACATATACAGAGAATATAAGCGGACAGCATGTATCGGTTTCCGGAATTAATCCTTTTATTACCGCGGAAGAGACAGTTCACAGCGACGGTTCGGTTGATGTGCACGCCGGAGTGGATTTTACTGTTTGCGTACATTTAAAAGTCAGAGAAGGGTTTCTCGGCGGAAATGACGTGCCGGTGCTGAGTTATGAAAATGCGGCTAACAGTACCGGAATGAAAATATCGCAAAAGGAACAGACGGTTACGGTAAACCGTCAGGGAGCGAATAACCCAAATGACCCTAATAAATCTGATTTTGCCAATATTTCTATAAGATATGATATAGATATTAGCAGACTTGCAGTCAACGAGGTCAATTATGTGCGCGGGGATGCCGGCATACCGCACTCCGCTCTTTATTCTTACCAAGAAGGAGCAGAGTATACTTGGGAGGATGATTATGTTATTATCATTAATCCTTTGTCGGTAAACGCGGTATATGCTCCGGCTGTTACGGAGCTGATTCCGATTGAGGTAGGAATCAGTCCAATTGTTACTGTTCCGGTGAAAGCTTCGGTGGGAACGGTTGCGCAGGAGGAGATACAATATAAAAACGCTGTTATTAATGTGCTGTATCAAGTGATGTTCAATTTGTCAAATTTAAAAGTTGCCGATACTCCGGATGACGAGCTGGGGAGATACTTTGCAGAGCCCGGTCAAGGATACTCTTCAACAATTATGGCAGATAAGGGAACGATACTGCCTGCACAGATATTTGTGGAAATAGGCGGCAGAACTCTTTCACCGAATGAGTACGCGTATGACCCTAAGACAGGGGATTTTCTGATTCCGGCTGATCAGGTTACGGATAATATTACTATAACAGCTCATTCTGATGTTAATGAAGTATATACCATCCACTATGTGTATGAAACAAAGCCGGGCTCAGCGGAGTTTTCACAGGTTGATTATCAATACGAGGCAAATACCCAGATATACAACAAGTTTTCCGAAGAATACATACCGGCGGAGTATAACGGATATGTATTTCGCTGGGACTGGGGAGCTGATGACGGGATAACTGTCATGCCTGATCGTGACATTTGGGTGTTTGGCTCATATGAAGCAGTTATGTATACCCTGACAATTGAGTATACGGATGAAAACGGCAGCAAGCTTTTTGAAGATTACCAAAGCATGCTTGCATATGATTCGGAATACACGGTAGAATCTCCGGTTAAGACTGGCTACCTTGCCGATCAGCCGGTAGTTTCGGGAAAAATGTCAGATAATATTGTAATAAGAGTAGTATATACGCCTACTTACAATCAGTTGAATATTATTTACATATTCAAGGACAGCACTACGGTGCACAGTGTTTATCAGCAGAGCTATGGAACCGATGAACAGTATTGTGTTGAGTCTCCGTCTGTCGCAGGATATACGCCCGATCAAACAACGGTAGAGGGAATAATGACAAGCGACGGGGTTACTGTTTATGTATACTACGTTCCGGACAGTTATACGGTATATTTTGACGCGCAGGGAGGTAATTGCACAGTAACGGAAAAGACCGTCGTTTTTAACAATATTTACGGATATAACGGCACAGAATATTCAGCGCTGCCAACGCCAATAAAAGTCGGATATGAGTTCGCAGGTTGGTATCTCGGAGACATGGAAATCACAGAGACTACTCCGGTAACACAATTTGACAATCACACTCTGACCGCGAAATGGATAGGCATGGAGTATCAGCTTGCCATTAAATATGTATACGAAACAGGCTTGCCGGCGGCAGAAAGCGCAGACATAAAAGTAGCTTACGGTGAGCAGTATTATGTGCAGTCTCCGCCGATTTTCGGATATACGCCGGACCAGCCTGCCGTTACTGGAACCATGATGGCTCAGAACACCACTATTACGGTGACATATTTCAAGAATAGCTACTTGCTGACGATTCATTATCTGTATGCTGACGGACGGGAGGCGCACCAAACCTACGCAGAAGAAATCCCGAGAGGCAGCGCATACAGTGTTGAGTCACCTGAAGTCGCCGGACATTCCCCGGATAATTATATCGTACAGGGAGACGGGATTTTTGAGGATACGGAAGTACAGGTGACATATGCTCCTAACAGCTACACGCTGACTATACATTATCAAACTGAGGATGGCGTAAGGATATTTGATGATTACAAGGGAAGTTATGTTTACGCAAGCACATATTCAGTTATTTCTCCTGCATACGGAGCTTATGTTCCGTCTATAGAGACTGTTTCAGGTGTAATGGGTGCTGCTGACCAAGAAATAACAGTTACATATTACCCTGGTGAGGTTCCCGAAATAATCAGCGTGGATATCGAATGGGGAGAATTTGTGTTTCACGCGGAATACGATGGCTGGAATCCCAAAACGCATAGTTATGACGATGTACATTTTACTCCGAGAACATCCGGGGCAAATTATGTAAAATTGATTAACCGTTCAACTGTCAGCGTATCTGCAACAGTGAACGCAGCAATCGACAGTGTTTATACTCCGTATATTGACAGCTTTTTTACCGAGGGTGATATGAGCGGTGATCCGGCGGTTTCTGATTTAAGTTTTATTTTAGGTACTGATACCGCGAATAACAGAAGAGAAGCATGGTTGTGGCTCAACGAATCATCGGAAGGAGCTATGGCAGCGTCAGGACTTAACGGCGAAATGACGATAGGAACATGCACAATTACTATATCAAAGGTGGAAGAGTAGTATATGGATTACAAAACTTTAATGAGACAGGATTATGATAAAAAAATCAAATTTAACGGCAACAATTTGTTTTGTTATTCCAAAAAGAAAATAAAGCAGGTGTACAGCGACTGTCAGAAGCATGTAGTCGGAGAAATGGTTAAAAGCGAAAAAGGCGATCAGTATACAGACAAAATTCAAATAAACTCTGAGTGGTTTCATGTTACGGCAAAGGGAGCCCGAAGCCGTTTGTTATACTGGGAAGCCGGATATGTGTGTGTTAATGACAACGAATATGTTATAGTCCTGAAAAACAGATTAGTATATATTTTGCCTGTATTGTTTTTAGCGATTTTGCTGACCTGTGTCACCTGCTTTTCCTCTATGTTGAACAATACGGTTCCCGTGATTCAACCCGTACCCGTCGATCCAAATGTTGGAATAATTGAAAACGACAATTCCGAAAAGAAAGAGTCGGAAGACGGCGGAGGGTCGGTTACATTAACCTACAGCTTAAACGCAAAGCTGACGCTTTCAACAGGAAATATACAAATGTATTTCCTTAACCCTAACGCCTCAAACCAGGACATAGTTTTGTCGTTGTATATTGTCGATGATGACAGTACAGTTAAAATTGCTGAGTCAGGGCGTATTCAGCCCGGATACGGACTGACTGAAATGAAGCTGATAGACAATGCGGCAATATTGTCAGAGGGAAGTTATGAAGGGCTATTTATCGTATCATTTTATCAGCCTCAAACAGGCGAAAAGGCGCTGGTCGAGTCAAATATAACAGATGTGGTAATTGATGTCTTACCTTAAGGTTATGTTAATATGTCTGACTGACAAAGGCGGTTAGGCATATGATGTAATAATAAACAACACAGAAAAGAGGAATATGATTATGAGAAAAATCGCAGCGATTTTAACCGCTTTTGTAGTTAGCG
>CALWZA010000004.1 GCA_944385905.1 uncultured Clostridia bacterium | reverse complement strand
ACTCATATTTCCACCCGGGGCGGTAGAAACGGCAAGTGCCGCAATCTTCATCATCTCCGGCACAACCGGATTGATAGCGGTCAAATCCCGGCTTCTGCTGCATGAGCAGTTCAAACGCCCGCTGCTTGCCCTCTGTGAAATACATTCCGGCTGCACCTCCTTTCCTGCGGGCATAAAAAAACGCCACAACTTCTTTGAAGCTGCGGCGTAGTATGCAGAAAGGGACGCTATCTTTCGATAACGTCCCTTTTGCTTGGTTATTCACTTGTAACCTGTTTGCCCGCTGTCCTTAAAACACGATGATATAAGGGTTTTTGCTTGTTTTCTTATCTCACCGCGCTTAATGGGGCGGCTGTTTTTTTACTGCTTATATTTTATATTACCATAATTGTTTGCTGAAAATTTCGTCAATATCCGCATTTGACAATATCATTTCGGAAGCGGAATCAATTCTTTCAAGCGCTTTTTTTCCAAGCTTTTTTTCTATTTGTTTAGTCCCAAAAGACATATTCGGCTTTCTTATGACAGTATTATGACAGTCAGAGCCTATAACCTGAGCCTGTCCTCTCTCAATAAGCTTAATCGCCGCGCTTTTACCTATTGCGGAACGCATAGCTCCGCAGTTGACCTGCGCCAAAACGTCAAGTGAAAGCATATTTTGAATTCCGGCCATTCCCGCGACAGGATAGTATCTTTCAATATGAGCTAATATAACCTTTACCTGAACGGCATTTACAAAATTCGCAACGCTGTTTACGAGGGATGTCGAAAACGGCTTAAACGGCAGTTCAAGGAGAAGATAGTCTGTATCAAGGATGCAAAGCTTTGACACGTCGGCATTTATCAGCGAAGGAGTAAAAGATACCTCGGCAGCAGTTACAAGCTTCGGTATGTCAGCTCCTGATTTTTCCGCAGCTTCCCTAAGCCTTTTGAGACAATGTTCCCTTCGCTTTAAAAAGGTTTTAACAGATTCGTTGTGCATATAATAATGAGGAGTCAGGACAACCGTATCGACCCCGTCTTCTTTTTCCTTCTCAAGCATTGCCAAAGACATCTCACTGTTCTTTGCTCCGTCGTCCATGCCGGGAAGTATGTGAGAATGAAAATCTACTCTCATATAATCCCTCCGTCATTTTTTAATCATCGTCATCAATTTTTGGTGAGGTTCCATACCCGTACGTATATGATTTACCGTATCTGTAATACCTGCTGTATTTGTACTTATGATAACCTGTTCCGCCCTCTCCGATACTGTTTGTCTTTACAAGCCCGAGAATTTTACCGTCAGCGATTTCTATTCTCCTGAAAGCCTCTTTAATAGCGGGGTGAGTTGTTACTCTTTCCTTAACTACAAATACAAAACCCGCTATTTCTGTTTTTAAAAGCAGTGCGTCGCTCACCACATTTACCGGAGGTGTGTCAATAAATATATAGTCGTAATGCTCATTTAAAACTTCAAGAAGCTTTTTCATATTATCGGAAGCAAGCAATTCCGTGCTGTTCGGAGGAATTGGGCCGGCAGACATTATATCAAGATTATTCTTGATATTTTCATTTATAGCCTCACCAACATTGCAAAATCCGCCTAATACAGACGACAGTCCGTTTACATTTTTTATGCTGAAAAATCTATGCGCGAAAGGCTTTCGCATATCGGCGTCAATTATAAGAACTTTTGAACCCATTTCCGACATTGTGATCGCCATATTCGCACAAGTCGTGCTTTTTCCGTCGCTCGGAGCGCAGCTTGTAAAAGCAACAATTTTTTTCTGCGAGGTCGCAAGCGAAAAAATTAAATTTGTTACCGCTGTTTTATATGCTTCGGTGATAACAAACGGGGTGTCATTGCTGAGCATATACATTCTTTTGCTTGTGGCGGAAAGATTTTTTTGGCTTTTGCTCATTTTCCTTTACCTCCGCTGTTTTTTTCCTTTATTTCAATATCAAAATCAAAATTAAGAATTTCAGCAAATACCGGTACATTATACATCATAAACAAATCATCTTCAGGCTTTACCTTAACATCAAGCATTTCAATCAGTACAAAAATACCGTATGAAACAATAAAACCAAATAAAAATCCGAGCACGCCGTATTTTGGTATACTTGGCGAAACAGGGGATGTATTAACCGATGCATAATCTACAATCTTCATTGTACCCGATTCAATCACTCTTTCAAACTCATCAGAACAAACTGAAAGCAAGTGATTAACCAAATCAGCGGAAAGAATTGGATTTGCGGTTGTAGCGGTAATCTGCATAATTTCAGTGTTGTTAATCGCAGATACCGATACCATATCCTGCAATTGGCCTACACTGTATGAAATCTGCAAATCATCTATTGCTTTCTGCATTACATGTTCGCTTTTAAAAAGTATCGCGCAGGTATTAGCTAATTTTTGAGCCGCGTTAATGTCATTTATATTCAACGCTTCACTTGACGACTGCTTATTTTCTACATAGAGCTTCGCGCTTGCCGAATACATTTCTGTTATAAAAAAACTTGCGTAGCACACAGCAGCCGCGGTTGTAATCGCCGTTACTAATATAATCCACTTTAAATTAACCAACAGTACTTTTACAAAAGTAGACAAATCAATGGTGTTTTCCTGCTGTTCCATTTTATCATTCCAATCTATTTATACTCATACAAAAAACACTTAAAGTAAAAATTTATACATGCCGTCGTTCAATCATGCTTTCATATTTATGTGCTTTTATATTACAAAATTATACTAACACATTTGATAATAAAAGTAAACATTAATATTAAATAATTAACATAATCTTTTGTTTTTTTATTTCATGCATTATGATATTATTTGAAACGGCATATAGTTATAATATGTTATTCATGTATTTCAAAAGCTCAGTAAACAGCAACCATTTTACTTGTCTTTTTTACATACTGTCATCAAACTCATTATCATAACACCGAACAGCGTGCCCGCAAACATTCCCACACAAAACTGCAACATAAAAGCCCTCCTGCCGTGGTATTTATAATAATTATACACAGTTTAAGCATGCTTAATACATGGCGTATTTATAAATATCCCCCTTAAAGCAAACTGCGCATTAAGGGGGGTTCACTTGTATTTTTTTATACGTTATACATACCGTTTGCGTTCATATAAGCAAAAAGCTTTTCACCGTGTTCCTGTTCTTCCTTTTGGATATGGTTCAAAGCGTTTCTTGCTCCCACATCGGCAAACTCAAAAATACTTGTGTTATAAACTGCCGAAACGTGCTTTTCAGTTGAAAGAAGGTCGGAGCAGATATATTTATCGTTGTTTTTTCCGTCCGCAGGGCATGTTGACGCGGAGAAAGCAGTGGGAAGTGTCGGACATGTTCCCGCCTGCATATTCGGAACAGTTCCCTTTTCCATCTGGCTGAGTGTATTTACGTGATTTTGTTCTGCCTGTGCGATAAGTCCCAGAAGATTTTTAAGCTGAGGGTCGCAGGCTTCTGAAGCGTATTTGTTGTACTTGTCTACGCAAAGCTGTTCCTGAGATTTCATGTCCTTAATAAGCGACATTTCTTTTTGAGTTAAATTCATTGTAATTACCGTTCCTTTCCGGAAATGTTCCGACGGCTTTGGCTTTTTGCAATCCAATGCCTCCGAAATGTTTAAAATTCTTCCGAAAATATTATATCCGTTTGCTTTTCAGATATACAAAAAAGGAGCCTTTCGGCTCCTCCCTTTAAAAAAATTTGTAATTACTCAACGCTTATGATGTAGTAGTAAACCGGCTGACCGCCCGTCACCATATTTATTTCAACCTTTGAGCCGTACTTCTCCTCAAGCTGCTCCCTGAGTTTTTCCGCTTCACCGTCAGAAATGTCTTCGCCGTAAATGACTGTTACGAATGAGCTGTCGCTCTTTAAAAGCTTTTTGACAAGCTTAACTGCCGCCTTGTTAATGTCCTTTTCAACAAAAGCAAGCTTTCCGTTTTCAAGCGCGAGAATTTCCCCGCTGTTAATAGAATGTCCGTCAAACTCGCTGTCTCTCGCGGCAAAAGTAATCTGACCGGTCGAAACTCTTTCAAAAGCCTTAGTCATATCTGTGCGGTTTGTATTGAAATCCGCCTCAGGGTCAAACGAAAGAAGAGCTGATATTCCCTGAGGAATTGTTCTTGTCTGAAGAACGCACACCTTTCTGTCTGCAAGCTTTACTGCCTGTTCGGCAGCCATAATTATATTTTTATTGTTCGGAAGCACAAACACGGTTTCAGCCGGACAGGACTGTATTGCGGCGAGAATATCCTCGGTTGAAGGATTCATCGTCTGTCCGCCTTTAACTATGCAGTCCGCTCCGATATCCCTAAACATTTCCTCGATTCCTTCGCCGACCGCAACAGCAACAAAACCATACTGCTTTTCGGGCTTTACCGAAACATACTCCTGATTCGAGCTTGATTTTGTAACCTTTGCTTCTCTCTGCTTTGCCTCATGCTGCATCTTCATATTTTCGATTTTAGGAAGATTTATCGAGCCGAATTCAAGACCTTTTTCAATCGCAAGTCCCGGATTATTTGTATGAACGTGAACTTTGATAATCTCATCATCCTCAACGACGACAACGCAGTCTCCGATTGTCTCAAGATAAGCCCTGAGCTTCAGGCAGTCCTCGCACCCCTCCTGCTTTTTAACAATATACTCGGTGCAGTATGTGAAAGTTATCTCGTCGTCAAACTGACCGACTGTTGACGCAAAGGTTTCAATAGTAACAGCGGCTTTGGCGGTCTGCGAATCAGCTGATGTTTCAATCTGTCCGCCTTTAAACACATTTAGCATCGCTCTGAAAATCAGGCACAGACCTTTTCCTCCCGCGTCAACAACTCCCGCTTTTTTAAGAGTGGGAAGCATTTCGGGAGTCTGCGCAAGGGTTTCTTCAGCTTCAGCGCATACAGCCTCAAACATTTCCGCGACATCGTCAGTTGTATCGCAAAGCTCACGCGCCTTTTCCGCACCGCGCCTTGCAACAGTCAGTATTGTTCCCTCTGTCGGCTTCATAACCGCTTTATATGCTCCGTCGACTCCAAGCTCAAGAGCCTTAGCCAAATTCTGAGTGTTTATTTCTTTTTCATTAGCAAATCCCTTTGCGAATCCCCTAAACAAAAGTGAAAGAATTACTCCCGAATTTCCTCTTGCTCCCCTAAGCAGCGCAGATGCCGTAACAGACGCAACCTGAGATACTCCGACTGTATCGTCTAAAAGCTCAAGTTCTTTCAGTGCGTTACCCATTGTCATTGACATGTTTGTGCCTGTATCTCCGTCAGGAACGGGAAAAACGTTTAGCTCGTCAACCTTTCTTTTATTGTTAGAGATGCAGTTTGCTGCGCTTATAAATGCGTTGCGCAACAGCTTCCCATCTATCATGGAAATTCCCTCCTTGTTGTTATGCTTTCATATTGTCAATAAATACATTGACTTTTTTTACGTTGATTCCCGTTTCGGTTTCAACTGTATACCGTACCTTGTTTATTATGCTGTCTACAATTGCCGATACATTTATACCGTATGATACCGTTATATGCAAGTCTATTACTATTGAATCTCTTCCCCTGGAGTATCGTATTATTACACCGTTGTCAAGCATAGGTTCTTTGTTCAGAAGCGACCTTACCCCCTGCTTAGGCCCAAACGGGTTCATTTGCACTACTCCGAAACAACCTGTGGCTGTATGGCCTATCAAAGAGGTGAGATATTCATTTGATAATTCAATAGCTCCGATGTGATTTTCAATTTTTATCATATTTTCTGTCGGTTCCCAAATTAAATTCGGGAATTGCTCCTTTCCAATAAGTTTTATTTATAACGGTTCAATAGCGGCAGTACTTATAAGAATAATACCACATATGCTTCTGTTTTTCAAGACTTTTTATAAAAAAGCTGCGTTTATCTCTCACTGACCAAGATATCTAATTTGATTTCTGAAATCTTTCCTTTATACTCAGGTGAATATTTCTGTATCATGCCTTCAAGCTCAAATACATCTGCGTTCTTTTCAAGCGCAAACACTCTCCACGCTCTTTCACATCTTTCCTCAATAAGCTTTCTGATTTCCTCAGACTCTGTTGCGGGCATTGACTTAATTGAATTGTTTCTTTCAGGCACAACCGTTTTTACTGAAAGACTTATTCTTAAACAAGGTTCATTATCATTAAATATAATCTTTTTTGAATCTACTTGCACACTTATATCCTCAGTATATATATCTTCTTTGTTTTGATATGTCGCCGTGAGTTTTTTTATTCCGTCTGTCAGAAGATTTGCGCCCTGAGTTTCCTCCGATCCAAAAACTCCATCCATTTTTCCGCTGCTTATTAATACTGACCTATCTATTGAAAAAGCCTTGTTTTCTTCTTCATCCGAACCGCTTTTTTCCGACTCCTCCCCTTCATCGCTCTGCGACTCATTGTTTACATCCAATAAGGATACCATAGGCAATAATATAGGTATATTCTCTACCGCCGGGTATACATGTACCAGTGAACACGGCGAACTCATACCGCATTCTTCCGCCGCGTTTATTACGTCAAGCATCGTATCAGCCGGCACAATCCCATTCTTCTGTTTTACATTTATTATATCTGCGGCTTTGCCTTCAGAGCAAACTACCTTTGCCGACAGTCCAATCATCCAATCTGTAGCGTAATATGATACTATCTTTTTTATATCTTCCTGTGCAACCTCAGAACTGATGACTATCACATTGCACATTCCCTGATATACATGTCTTCCTGTTTTCCTTTCAAGCTCTGAGTACGCTTCATACATCGTTCTTCCTGTTGTATTCAAAACTGTTGCGTTTGAATTTCCTACCTTTACTTCTGCTTCCCCGGACGACGCACTACCCTGAAATATTTGATATGTCAGATGATATCCTTCTCCGCCTTCCTGCTTGTCAATCCCGACGGCTGTTACTATAAGACGGTCCTGAATAGGCACCCTTCCTGTAAGTGCCTGCCTTCCGCTTTGGGAACATCCTCCCGCTGATAATACAGCCAACGTTATAAACAAAACCGCCGCAGCTTTTTTAAGCTCTTTTAATGACATTTTACATTATCCTTTCCGCTCATTCGGTTCCCTGCCGGCTTGACAGCCAATGCCGCCAGAGGCAAAGCTACTGTAAATATCAATGTCGCCGCAATTCCAACAGCAGCGACTGTCTCCGCACCGGGATTTATTTCTGCAAGAATCATTAATACCGAAACTGCCGCTGACAGCACCGCAGTCAGAACTGCCGGAGACTTAAACGCGCCCGAACAATAGCCTATGCATTTTGCCGAAGCGTAAATTGAAACGGCTATTGAAAAGAGTGCGGTGAGGCTGAACGCAAAAACAGAAAAAGGGTCTAGATTGCCGGTCTTTCCAAAGTGAAGATACCCTCCTACTGCATAAAAAGGATACCTCTGCACTGACGCCGCAAGACCGAGCAATATTGAACAGAATATAAATATAAAGCAAGAAAACACTGCCTTTATTCCTATTGCTGAAAACGCAACCGGCTTTTTACCTCTGATATTAGGTGTTAAAACCGCGTATATGCAAGTCCATCCGCTTAACGAAAAATCAGTTACGGCATAATTGAAAACATTTCTCCAATAATTGCCGGTGTGCTCCGCATATCCAAAGCTCGCACTGTCAGGCATACAAATTATCCACATTAGCGGCAAGAAGACTATAAATATTACAAATACTATTCCCGCAACCCGTCCGAGTGTGTCAATTCCCAAGCCTGCCATATACGCGCAGATAACTGCCACCGGTATTACATACACAATCAGCGACGGCGCCTCACCTGTCGTAGAAACTATATACTCAGAATATGTTGTTATTCCCCAGGAGCTTAACAATATAAAAAATAAAGAGTACGCAAAGCCTATCGCTTTGCCTGCCTTCGGAAACCGTCTGCTTATGCTCTCATATGCGTTTTCGCCTCTTTTTTTCGCCAATATCCAAGGAGGTATTACACAAATAAGCTCCGCAAAAGCCGATATTAACATACCTGCCGCCGCCGCTTTTCCGCTGAAACTGTCAGACGGAATAAATATCAATGTATAAAACGCCCTTGTTATAAACAATAAAAAAACCGCCTGAACTCCGCTTATTACTCCCGTTTTGCAACCAAGCTCTGATTTTGACAAAAAACTCATCCTTTCGGAATAAAATATTATACTCGGTAAATAATTTTATAAGACATATTTTATCCGTTTTTGCGGAAAATATTAAAAACAACGAAAGGACCGGCGCTTAATGAACGAAATTCTTGACTGTAAAAACTGCACCGACGTACATCTAAAAAACCGTCTGGAAGATTTCATTTCGGATATTAGACAAATTTTCGGAGATACCTCGGATTTAAACGTCACACGTTTCAATATTTCAGGCACTCAGATGGTTGTTCTGACGCTAGAGGCAATGGTTTCAACAAGCTTCATTACGGATTTAATTTTCAGACCCCTAACGGGGCTGATGTTTAGGGAAGTCAGCAAAAAAGAAATTTCACAGTTTATCCGCTATGACAGCCTTATTGCTCTTGACAGACAAATTCTCGACAAATACGGCGATATAGTCGTTCGGTTATCGTCAGGCTTTGCTGTTATCGCGATAGACGGTGAAAACGAGGTCGTCGCTTTAGGCGTTCAGGGATTTGCGCAGCGGTCGGTTGAAGAGCCATCCACTCAAGTCAACGTCAAGGGGGCTCACGAAGGATTTGTTGAAAACATCAGAACAAACATGTCCCTTGTAAGGCGGCGTATCAAGGACGGAAGCCTTAGATTCGAATCAATGAAAATCGGCTCAAGAGGCAAAATTGACATTTGTATAGCTTATATTTACGGTAAGGCTCAAAAAAATCTTTTGAACGAGGTGAAAAAACGGCTTTCATCGGTTAATTCTGAAATCGTTCTTACAAGCGGAAGCATTCAAAGTTTTGTTGATGGAAAACGAAGATCACTTTTCTCAGGCTCAGCTTTTACAGAGAGACCGGATATTCTCTGCTCAAAGCTTATTGAGGGAAGAATAGGAATATTGATTGACGGAATACCTTTTGCTGTTACTGTTCCTTCACTTTTTATTGAAAACTTTCAGGCAGTTGACGATTATTCAGAAAACCGTGTCTTCGCCGCTGCTCAGCGGTGGCTCAGATACCTGGCGTTTGTGCTGAGCGTTTTCCTTCCGTGTATTCATGTAGCGGCAGTTACTTTTCACCCGTCGGTGCTTCCTAAAATGCTTATATATAATATCGCCTCCGCGTCACAAAGCACTCCGATGTCGGTTATGCTTGAGCTTATAATTATGACGGTGCTGTTTGAGATACTACGAGACGCCGGAATAAGACTTCCTAAAGCAGTAGGAACCGCTGTCTCAATCGTCGGAGCTCTTGTTATCGGCGATGCGGCTGTAACCAGCGGACTTATTTCCGCACCTATTCTTATAATCATAGGCATAACCGAAACAAGCGCCTTTGTGGTTCCGTCATTAAACGCTCAAATAAGCATACTAAGATTTGCCGGCATACTTTTAGGCGGAATTTTCGGCTTTTTCGGTGTGGCTGTTCTCGTTATATTTATTTTTTCTTCTCTTTGCTCAACCGAAAATATGGGCGTACCTTACTTTGCTCCTGTAAGTCCCTTTTCACGATGGGCAATGGGAGATATAGCGTATATGAAAAACCCTAAAAAGAAAAACGGTCCTCAAAAGGTGCTTCAGGACATGACTGGAACAGAAAGCATGGATTAAACTCAATCGGTGGTGATTATGTGCTGATTGCTTTGTTTCGGGCGGTTATTATGTACGCTCTTGTAATATTTTCGCTCCGGCTTATGGGAAAAAGACAGCTCGGCGAGCTTCAGCCATCAGAGCTGGTTATAACAATTTTGGTTTCAAATATAGCGACGCTTCCGATTGAAAACCTAACTCTCCCCATTATAACGGGGATTATCCCGATTATCACGCTGGTTTGTCTTGATGTGCTGATGTCGGTGGCGTCGATGAAATTCCGAGGACTTCGCAGGGTTCTTTCAGGCAGTCCGAAAGTCATTATCTCAAACGGGGAAATTGACCAAAAGCTTCTTCATGAGCTGAGGTATACAACCGACGACCTTATGGAATCTCTACGCTCGTACAATATTTTCGATATAAGCGAAATACAGTTTGCGGTAGTTGAAACAACCGGTAAAATATCCGTTTATCAAAAATTTGAAAACCAGCCTGTAACCGCCGAAATGCTTTCGCTAAAAGGCAAATCGTCAAATCCTCCTGAGCTTATAGTTGACGACGGCAAAATCGTTCCAACAGCTCTGAAAAGGCTTGGGCTTGACGAAAAGTGGCTTAGGATGCGTTTGAAAAGCGAAAACACTAACCTTTCCGACGTGTTTATCATGACTGCGTCTGACGAAAAAAGCGTGAAAATAATAAAAAAACAGAAGCCTCAAAAGGACTTCTGATGCAAAAAGGATTTTATGATAATGAAAAGAGCAGTTTTTTGCTTTATTCTTTTAACGGCGGCGGTTATTTCAGCAGGACTTTCTCCTTTGTTTATAAAAGGCAAAACTCAAATACTGATTGAGCGGATTGACTCTTTTGAAAAAATATGTGAAAACGCCAATCGGCGTCAGGACTGTGAATCAGCTCTTCAAAACCTCATGAATGAGTTTGACGGATATTATATCTCTCTATCTTATTTTATCCCAGACGAGCGGCTTGACGAGATGAGCGTGTGCGTTTCAAGGCTTGAGGGACTTCTCAGCGAAGAAAGCGAAGAGCTGTTCGCCGAGCTTGACACAATCAGGTCTCAGGCGTATCTTGTCCTTGAAAGCACAGTGCCGAGGCTGTTTCGGGTATTATGATGACAAAAAACGCCGAAGCTCAAAAACTCCGGCGCTTTTATTGTGTTTAATTACATTGCTTTTTTATCGGCTGTGATTTTGCGCTCAATTTTTACATCGGCGCCGTTGTTTATAACGTCTGCGTCAACGATAACCTTTGAAATTTCCTCATCAGACGGAGCTTCAAACATCGGCTTCATCAAAGCGTGCTCAACTATTGAGCGAAGTCCTCTTGCTCCCGTTTTCTGAGCGATTGCCTTCTTTGCGATTGCGTGCTTTGCGTCTTCGGTGACCTCAAGCTCGATTTTATCATAGGAAAACAGCTTTTGATACTGTTTAACCAATGAATTCTTCGGCTCGGTGAGTATCCTTACAAGCGCATTTTCGTCAAGGCTGTCCAAAACGGTGATTACAGGAAGTCTTCCGACAAACTCCGGAACAAGTCCGAATTTGACCAAATCCTCCGGCAAAACTTTTTTAAGCGCGTTTTCCTTAAGATTCTCTTCCTTAAGTCTGCCCCCGAAGCCGACCGACGATGTATCTGTTCTCTTTCTGATGATTCGTTCAAGACCGTCGAACGCTCCGCCGCAGATAAACAGAATATTTTTGGTGTCAATCTGGATAAACTCCTGATTCGGGTGCTTTCTTCCGCCCTGAGGAGGAACATTTGAAACTGTTCCCTCGACAATTTTCAACAGCGCCTGCTGAACCCCCTCGCCGCTTACATCCCTTGTTATCGACACGTTTTCGGATTTTCTCGCTATTTTGTCGATTTCGTCTATATAAATAATTCCTTTTTGAGCGGCTTCAAGGTCATAGTCGGCAGCCTGAATAAGTCTTAAAAGCACGTTTTCAACGTCGTCACCGACATATCCCGCCTCAGTTAGAGTAGTTGCGTCGGCTATCGCAAACGGAACATTGAGAATTTTTGCGAGAGTCTGCGCCAAAAGCGTTTTGCCGACTCCTGTCGGTCCCAGCAAAAGCACGTTGCTCTTCTGAATCTCAACGCTGTCGGAGTCTCCAGTCTTCGCGTTGTTGATAAGCCTTTTATAGTGATTGTATACCGCGACCGACAGTGCGATTTTCGCATCGTCCTGCCCTATAACATACTCGTCTAAAACAGCTTTAATCTGAGACGGCTTGGTAAGATTAAGACTTTTTGATGAGATTTTATCAAGTTCCTTTGCCTTTGTCTGAGTTTCAGGCACAAAGCCTTTTTCATCAAGTATATCATAGCAGAAAAGAACGCACTCGTCACATATGTGAACGTCTCCTGCCGAAAACAGGCTCTTTACCTTATTCTCAGGCTTTCCGCAAAAGTCACATCTTTTTATCTGGTCATTTCCCGCCATTTAGCGACCTTCCTTTCGCGCCTAACGCGACAGTTTATCTTTTTTCGATAACTTTATCTATCAGTCCGTAATCAACAGCCTGCAAAGGAGTAAGATAATTATCTCTCTCAGTATCAATCATAATCTGCTCAACAGGCTTTCCTGTGTTTTCCGCAAGTATACGGTTCATTTTTTCCCTTGTTCTCACCATATGGTCTGAATGAATTTTGATATCAGTACACTGTCCGGAAAGTCCTCCGCCTGAAATCAGCGGCTGATGAATCAATATTTCACTGTTAGGCAATGCGAATCTCTTGCCTTTTGCGCCTCCTGCGAGCAAAAACGCTCCCATTGACGCCGCCATTCCGACGCAGATTGTAGACACGTCGCATTTTACGTACTGCATTGTGTCATAAATAGCCATTCCGGCGGTTATAGAGCCTCCGGGGCTGTTTATATAAAGCGAGATATCCTTTTCGCTGTCCTGACTTTCAAGAAACAGAAGCTGAGCTACAACTATACTTGCGGTTGCGTCGTCAACGACATCGCCGAGCATAATTATTCTGTCACTTAAAAGTCTTGAAAAAATGTCATAAAATCTTTCGCCGTGACTCGTTTGTTCAATTACGTTTGGAACCAATGGCATTCAGTATGACCTCTCTTTCGTTTGACGGCGGACAATTATTATTCCTTATTCTTGTCCTCTGCCGCCTTTGCCTTTGCCGCTCTCGGCTTTGTAATCTTTGCATTTGACTTTATAAGCTCAACCGCCTTGCCGACAGCAACGTCCTTCATAAGATCGTCTACACGGATATATTTTTTAACTTCTTCAACCGGCATTTTATACTGCTCTGCTATCTTAGCCATCTCAGCGTCAGCTTCCTCGTCAGAAACCGTAATACCCTCAAGCTCGGTTATCTTTTCAAGAGCGAGGCGGAGCTTAACCTGCTTTTCAGCCTGCTCTCTGTATGTTTTCTTGAGTCCGTCCATATCCATTCCCATATACTGCAAGTATATGTCGATGTTCATGCCCTGAGAAGCGAGTCTGTGGCTGAAATCCTCAACCATTTCGTTGACTCTGTTGTCATACATGACTTCCGGAATTTCTCCCTCGATTTTCTCGATAACAGCGTCGAAAATCTTGCCCTCAACCTCAGCGTCAGCCTTCTTGTTTGCCGATTCTTCAAGCTTTGTCCTGATATCAGCCTTAAGCTCGTCAACTGTGTTGAAATCTGTTGTGTCCTTAACAAAATCGTCGTCAACAGCCGGAAGCTCCTTTGCCTTGATTTCATGAAGCTTTACCTTAAATACCGCCGGCTTTCCCGCAAGCTCAGCAACATGGTACTTCTCGGGGAAAGTTACGTTTACGTCAAACTCGTCGCCGATATTGTGTCCGACAATCTGCTCTTCATAGCCGGGAATAAACTGACCGCTTCCGAGTGTGAGTGTAAACTTTTCAGCTTTTCCACCGTCGAAAGCAACTCCGTCGCAAAAGCCCTCAAAGTCGATAACAACGTCGTCGCCGTTTTGAGCGGCTCTGTCGTCAACATCGATGATCCTTTCACCCTTTTTGCGAAGCTTTTCAATTTCCGCGTCAATCATCTCATCGGTTACAGTATCGACGTTTCTTGTTACCTTTATTCCTTTGTAGTCCGAAACATTTACGACAGGCTTTGTTATGCAGACAGCCTTCATTGTAACTCCGGCTTCCTTGCTGACCGCTGTGATTTCAACCTCAGGTCTTGTAACCAAAACAAGCTCTGCCGCGTCAACAGCTTCCTGCAAAACGGAAGGATAGATAGCGTTGATGGCGTCGTCATAAAAAACGCCCTCGCCGTATGTTCTTTCGATAATCTTTCTCGGAGCCTTTCCTTTTCTGAATCCGGGAACGGTTATATTTGCCTTTGCTTTAAGATAAGCGTTCTGAACAGCTTCCTCAAACTGCTCGGCAGAAACCTCTATCTCCAATTCATACTTATTTGTTTCAATCCGGTTTTTTGACTTTAACATTATAAATCCTCCATATTTGTTTTTTACCAAGGTCGGCTCTGACCTTAAAACATCTGAATAATTATATCACAACCCCGATAACTTTTCTACAGGATTTTTACTTTTTGTCGTTTTGCACAATATATGATATATCAAGCGGCGAAAATTGTAAAAAGTCGCTCGATATAAGCCTGTATTCTATTCCGTTTACATTTCCGTTCACCGCGGACAGCATGCTTTTCCCGTGAATATGACCGTAAAAGCAGTGTTTTATGTTATGGTTCTGTAAAACATCAAGAATCTCATAATTGAAATCGTTTTTAAAAACAGGCGGATAGTGAAGAAACACAACAGGCAAAAGTCCTTGCTTTTCGGCGCAGGCAATTGAGCTTTCAAGCCGCATCGCCTCTCTCTTAAGCACCTTTTTATCGGCGCTTTCGCCGTTTTCGTTTATCCAGCCCCTTGTTCCGCATATACCGATGTTTTCATATTCAAAGCAGTTGTTGTGCAGAATACTGAGCGTGTTAAGTCCGTTTTCCGAAAAAAAACGCTCCGTTTTTGATTTTGTCGTCCACCAATAGTCGTGGTTTCCCTTTAAAATAATTTTTCTGCCGTTTAATTTATCGACAAATTTAAAATCCTCAAGAGAATCCTCAAGACTCATTCCCCAAGACAAATCGCCTGCCAAAACTACGGTATCATCGGGTTTAACGCTTTTTTGCCAGTTTTCCTCAAGCTTTGTTACATAATTATCCCAACCGTGAAATATGTCCATAGGTTTATTTGACGAAAGCGAAAGATGCAAATCGCCGATAACAAACAAGCTCAAATAATCACCTCTGAAATAATTTCCATACTAAAGCGAGTAAATCTGCAAATAATACTGATGCGGCAACCGCCGATTATATCGAAAGGAAGCTAAAAAATATGGAAAACGAAAGAATTTACGGAATCAAATGCAGCGTTTCAAACTGCGTATACAACAAAAATGACTGTGAGTGCATGGCGGGCGATATTAAAATCGGACGTTCATGCTCAGACCCCTGCACATGCAAGGACACGGAGTGCGTCACATTCAAGCCCAGAGGATAAGCTAAAAATAAGTCGCCCGAAAAGGGCGGCTTACATATTTTATCGGCTGATTCCGAGCGCTTTTAAAACATAATCCTTCATTTCGTCCTTATCGACAGAACCTTTAAACCTTACTTCCTTGCCTTTCAGCTCCGCAAGGGATTTAGGGACAGGCATTTTCGACATCTGCGCCAAAACATCGACCTTTTCAAACTCGTCGTCGGTTTTGATGTCTGCGCCTAAAGCCTCCAAAACCGCTGTATTGAATTTATACGGGCTTGCGGTTGAAGCTATAACAGTTTTGGTTTTGTCTCCCGTTTTTTCACGGTAATCTGAGTAAACCTTTACTGCTACCGCTGTATGGGTATCGCAGGTATAGGAATACTTGTCGTAAATCTTCTTGATTGTTTCCTCGGTTGCGGCGTCGTCGCAGAAGCCGGCGCAAAACTCCTCGGAAAGCGCTTTTTTAACCTCGGGCGTAACCTCATATCTTCCGCATTCTGCAAGCTTTCCGAACCACTCTCTTATCTGAGCGTCGTTTTCTCCGCAGAGAATGTAAAGCAGTCTTTCAAGATTTGAGGAGATAAGTATGTCCATTGAAGGAGATATGGTTGTATAAAACTTTCTGTTTCTGTCATAAACGCCTGTGTTGATGAAATCAGTCAAAACATTGTTTGAATTTGAGGCACAGATAAGCTTGTTTACGGGTATACCCATTTTCTTTGCGTAGTAAGCGGCGAGAATATTTCCGAAATTGCCTGTCGGAACAACAATATTGATTTTTTCGCCCTCTGAAATCTCTCCGTCAGCAAGAAGCTGAGCATATGTCGAAACATAGTAAATTATCTGCGGAGCAAGTCTTCCCCAGTTAATGGAGTTCGCGCTTGAAAACATCATTCCGTTGTCTGCAAGAGCCTTTTTCATTTCATCGCTTGTGAAAATCTTTTTAACGCCGTTTTGAGCGTCGTCAAAGTTTCCTTTAATAGCGCACACTCCGACATTGTTTCCGTCCTGAGTGGTCATCTGCTTTTTCTGCATTGCGGAAACTCCGTCCTCGGGATAGAACACGAGAATCTGTGTTCCCTCAACATCCTTAAAGCCCTCGAGAGCCGCTTTTCCGGTATCTCCCGACGTCGCAACAAGGATAACCACCTTTTTGTCGAGCTTTATTTTCTTGGTTGAAACGGTCAGAAGATAAGGCAGTATCTGCAAAGCCATATCCTTAAACGCGCATGTGGGTCCGTGCCACAGCTCAAGCATATATGTTCCGTCGAAAAGATGAGCGATTTCGGCGATATTCTCGGTGTCGAAGTTTTTCACGCTGTATGCGTTTTCGGTGCAGTAGCGGATTTCAGCCTCGTCAAAGTCGGTCAGAAACTTTGAAAAGACAAAGGTTGCCCTTTCAGAATAGCTCATTGCTCCGAGTTTCTTAACGTCGTCCATCGTAATTGACGGAATGCTTTCGGGAACAAACAGTCCGCCTTCAGCCGAAATGCCCTGTGCGATTGCCTGTGCGGACGTTACCTTTACCGCACTGTCTCTTGTGCTTTTATAATACATAAACGCATCTCCCACTTTAAATTTACTTTTATATTTCAGACGCAGTAAACGCCCTTTGATAATAGCGGAAGTCAGTTACCGTTTCGCCGTCAAGCTCAACCGACGCAACGTCGAACACGCAATTATACTCATTTTCCTGTTTTGACAGCCATCTTTCAGCCGCTCTGATTAAAAACCGCTTTTTTGCCGAATTTACAGCCTGCTCGCCGCTCAAAAGCGAATTTTTCTTTCTAGTTTTAACCTCGACAAAATGAATCAGTCCGCCCTTAAGAGCGATTATATCAATCTCTCCGCCTTTAACCGTAAAATTTCTCTCTATTATTTCACAGCCTTTTTTCTCAAGAAATTCCGCCGTAAAATCCTCGCCGATATTTCCGATTTCCCTGCTGTTCATTGCTTGCCTTCCATATACTTTTTCAAAAAGCTCGGGCGGTGAACCTCGCTTATACCGTACTTGTCGAGCATTTCGTAGTGAAGCTTTGTGCCGTAGCCCTTGTGCTTTTCAAACTGATACTGAGGATACTTTTCGGCAAGCTCTTTCATATATTTGTCCCTTGCGACCTTTGCTAAAATTGACGCCGCCGCTATCGACTGCGAGGTTGCGTCGCCTTTAACTATCGCCGCGGATTTTTGATTTAAATCTGGAGTTTTGTTCCCGTCAACAAGCACGATATCAGGCTCGGTATCGAGTCCCTCGACCGCACGCTTCATCGCAAGCATTGAGGCGTTTAAAATATTAAGCGCTTCAATTTCCTCAACCGTCGCCCGTGCGATACAATAAGCCTTTGCCTTTGATGTTATCTTATCAAAAAGCATTTCTCTTTTCTTTTCGCTGAGCTTTTTGCTGTCGTTTATTCCTTCAATCACGGTATCTCGGTCAAACACCACCGCGGCGGCGTACACGTCTCCGGCAAGAGGACCTCTGCCTGCCTCGTCCACTCCGCACACAATCCCGAATTTTTCGCTTACAGCTTTGTCATATTCATATAAATCCATAATGTCACGGTCTTTCAAGAGTTATTCTTCCGAGCTTTCCGTCACGAAACTCATCAAGGAGAATAATTGCCGCCCTTTCGGTGTTAACCTCTCCGCCCGAAACCAAAAAGCCGCGTTTTCGAGCTATTTTTTGAAGTATATCATAGCTTTCGTCGCTGTCATCAATATCAATTCCGTATCTTTCGCAGACTCTTTGAGGATAAATCTCCCTCAGCGTATCTATAAGACGGCAGGCAAGCGCCTCCATGTCCATAATATCGTCTTTTATCGCTCCGGTAAACGCCAGCCTTTCGCCGACCGTTTTATCCTCAAACTTCGGCCATAAAACTCCCGGCATATCCAAAAGCTCGACGTCTTTGTCAAGGCTTACCCACTGCTTTCCTCTCGTAACTCCCGGCCTGTCCTCAACCTTTGCTCTCTTTCCGCCGCAAAGCCTGTTTATAAACGACGACTTCCCGACGTTCGGAATTCCGACTATCATTATTCTTATAGGTCTTCCCGTCATTCCGCGGGCTTTCCATTTTTCTGTCTCGTCTTTAAGCTCCTCACGCAAAAGCGGCAGAAACCTGTTTACATTCTTTCCGCTTCGGCAGTCTGTCGCAAGAGCAGAGACGCCGTTTCTTTTATAGTAATCTATCCACTGCGAGGTTATTGTCTCATCAGCCCCGTCACATTTGTTTAAAAGGACTATTCTCGGCTTTTTCCCTACAAGCCTGTCCATTTCCGGGTTTCTGCTCGATTTTGGCACTCGCGCGTCTGTTACCTCCGCCACAGCGTCGACAAGCGGCAGGCTTGAGGTCATCAGACGTCTGGTTTTCGCCATATGTCCGGGGAACCACTGTATATTAGGTGTTAAATTCATATTATTCCTTTCAATTGTTATATAAGCTTCCGAACTTCTCAAGCGGAGTTATTCTGATAAGCGCCTTTCCGATAATGTCATCAACGCTTACAAACGAAACATCGGGAGATCTGCTGTCGGTTGAGTGCTGGCGGTTATCTCCCATGACAAACACGCAGTTTGGTGGCACCGTAACCGGATAGTCATGACCGTATTCGTCATTTATAGTCAGATTGTTTATGTAGCTTTCGCTGAGCTTTTTTCCGTCAACAAACACTGCTCCAGAAGAAAAATCTATATCCACGGTCTGTCCCTCGGTCGCTATTACTCTTTTTATTATAACCTTATCCAGTCCCTCGCAGTTTGCAACAACTATATCTCCGTATTCAGGCCTGCCCAAATAATGCCCTATAATCAGCCTGTCGCCCTCCTCAAGCGTTTTGTTCATGGATATTCCGTCAACCTTTACTATTCTGAAAACAAAAGTAAAAATTAATAGAACCGCCAAAAACGCGCATAAAACAGAGTTGAGCCAATCAAAGACTTCGTTGCTCGCCCGCTCGGAAACACTTTTCTTGTTTACCACCCGAACACCTTCCTTTTTCAGTCATATAATCCGCCGAAAGAACTGAACGGAAAAACTCTCAGTACAGCTTTGCCGATTATGTCCGACTCTTTTACAAATCCAACCCTCGAACTTCTGCTGTCAAGCGAGTTTTGCCTGTTATCTCCCATTACAAACACGCAGTTTTCGGGGACTGTTACGGGATATTGGTGTCCTCTCTCGTCATTAATTGTCGGATTGTTTATATAACTTTCACTTAAAAGCTCGCCGTCAACATAAACCGACCCTGTTTCAAAATCAATATCGACAGTCTGCCCTTCGGTTGCGATTACTCTTTTTACAATCGCTTCGCCGAGGCTTTCGCTGTTTGCAACTATTATATCGCCGTTATCCGGAGTACCGTAAATCCTGACGGCTATAAGTCCGTCGCCGTTAATAAGAGTCATGTTCATCGAGTCGCCGTTTACCCTTACCACACGCATAATAAAAGTAAAAATCAAAAGCATGATGAGAAACGTGACCAAAAGAGAGCTCAGCCAGTCGATAAGTTCTTCAAAAAAATTTCCGGATTCGCTTTTTGTTTTTTGTTCCATGAGACGCCGCTCTTTTCTTTTATTTGATATGCCCGCCCGGGCGAATTAGAAATTTATTATTTTACAAACACGTTATTCTATACGATAATACCACAAATTTGTTTTTTATTCAAGAGCGAATCGCGTTTTATCAAAGATTTTTTGCATATTGCTTCGGGGTGACTCCGTATGTCTTTTTAAAGCATCTTATGAAATAACCTACGTTTGGTATGCCGACCGAAGCGGCGGTTTCGGTAACACTTTTTCCGTCACGGATACAGGCAACCGCCTCCTCCATTCTGAGCATTGTTATATACGCTGTCGGAGTAAGCCCCGAAAACTCACGGAACATATGGAAAAATCCCGACTTTGATATAAACAGATGTGCGGCTATCGTCTCTGCTGTCAGATTTTCCGAAAGATTGCTTCTCATATAGTCGATTGCATTTTTATAGCACTCGATTTTTGCATCGGCAGCCGGCGCCTTTGAACTTACGCACCCGTTTCGTATCAAAACGCTGAAAAATGTGAAAATCTCAGCCAGAAGCTCGCTCGGAAGCACCTTATCGCTGTTTTCATGGAACTCTATCATTGTTTTTATGCTTTTTTCGAGCTTTGCAAAATACGGCTCGTCCGCGCTTATATATGTTTTTATTCCCGACCTTCCGTGTATTATCGAGTCAATCTCCCTTATACAGTAAACTGTTGACAAAAGCTGCGCTCCGAAAACAATATGATAGCATATTCCCGGCGCAAGGGTATGCGTTGCGTGAACCTGACGGCTTGTGACAACCATTATATCTCCTGCTTTATAATTATACCTCTCACCGTTTACATAAACTATCATGTCAATCATTGCGTAAATAATTTCTGTTTCGTCATGCCAGTGCTCAAGTACAAAATCCGCAGCTCTGTGGGCTTCAAGCCGGTATGCGCAAAACGGAAAAGCTCCGTTTTTATTAAAATAAGGCGGCTCCATTACCGCTCTTTCGCTTTTGCTCATAAAATCACCTCTGCATGCGTATCTTTGCACGATTATAACATATTTTTGTATTTAATTGCAAGTATTTAAATATAAATTGGAGTATAATGTAATTATTAAGCAACGCATATTTTATGAAAGGATTGAATGAAATGAACGCTGAGCTCTCCCCTTATAAAATTTCTCTCCCTGACGGGAAAACCACTGTTGCGGTTATTCCTTACAGAAAAAATGTTTTCAGAGTTATCAGGGCAAAAAAACCCGAGCTTAAATTTGTCGATTACAACGTTCTCGCGCCGGACTGCAAGCCTGAAAAGGTTGATTTTAAAGTTGCAGAGGGCGACGGAAAAATTGAGTTTTCAACCGAAAACGCCTGCTTAAGCGTTTTCACTTCAGACGGAAGACTTGCTTTTTCGGACTCCAACGGAAAAATTTATTTCGCTCAAAGCTCGCCGGCAAAGCTTGTAGAAACCGAAGTAGTTAAACACATTTTCGACGGAAATTCCACTGTCACCAAGAAAAAAACCGCCGACGGCGAAAAAACATACGCCGAAGGAGGAATGGACGAGTTTTCTCATATCGCCTACACAGCCGTAATTCCTCTTGATTTCGGAGAAGACGAGGCTGTTTACGGTCTCGGCTCTCAGGAGGACGGCGCGGGCAACCTCAGAGGAAAACATCAGTATTTATACCAGCAAAATCTCAGGGCTTTTGTTCCTATGATGCTTTCTACATACGGCTATGCTGTTTTATTTAACTGCGGATGCTCGATGATTTTCGACGATTTAGATTCGCATACAATTTCACTTGACTGCGTTGAAGAGCTTGACGTGTTTCTAATTTGCGGAGAGAATCACACCGAAATTATGGACGGTTACTATTTTCTCACCGGTCGCCCTCCTATGATGCCAAAGTATCTTTTCGGCTACGCTCAGTCAAGGGAGCACTATGCCTGTGCAGACGACCTCATTTCTACCGTTGCCGAATACAGAAGACGTCAGGTTCCTCTTGACATTATCGTTCAGGACTGGCAGTACTGGCGCTCAAATGAATGGGGTCAGAAATCCATGGATCCCGAACGCTATCCAGACCCGAAAGCAATGATTGACGAGCTTCACAACATGCACTCAAAGGTTCAGTTTTCTATCTGGCCTACCATGTCCGGAGACGACTGCAAGGACGCTCAGGAAATGCTCTCCCACGGATTTATGCTCGGCAACAACTGCAACTATGACGCATTTAATCCCGACGCTCGCAAGCTTTACTGGAAGCAGACAAAAGAACAGCTTTTCGATTACGGCGTAGACCTTTGGTGGTGCGACTGCTCGGAGCCTTTTGAAGCTGACTGGCAGTGGGAAGTTCCAAAGCCGACAGAGGAAGAACGCTATAAAATGAATACGGATACAGCTAAAAAATATATTGACAGAGACAAAATTTCATTGTACTGCTTATATCACACAATGGGTCTTTACGAAGGAATGAGAGGATGCACAGACAAGCGTGTCGCCACTCTCACCCGTTCCTCATTTGCGGGTCAGCACAGATACGCAACCATAACATGGTCGGGAGATATCGAGGCTACTTGGCACAGGCTACGCAGTCAGATTCCCGCCGCTGTCAACTTTACCTGCACAGGAGAGGCTTACTGGTCGTTTGATATCGGCGGCTTCTTTGCCGGCAAGAGCAACGCTTGGTTCTGGTGCGGAGACTACCCGAACGGAAACAAAGACCTCGGATACCGCGAGCTTTACACAAGATGGCTTGAATACGGTGCTTTTCTTCCGATGATGCGTTCGCACGGAACAGACACTTACAGAGAGATATGGCAGTTCGGCGAAAAAGGCGAAATGTTCTATGACGCTATCGAAAAAAATATACGCCTCAGATACTCTCTTTTACCGTATACATACTCCCTTGCCGCCGCAAACACCTTCCGCTCATCGGCAATAATCCTGCCGCTCGGTCTTGTTTTTCCAAGCGACAAAGCTTCGCGCGACAACCTTGACCAGTATATGTTCGGAGATATTATGGTATGTCCTGTAACCGAGCCTATGTATTATGACGTTGACTCAAAGCCTATTGAGAACAAGCAAAAACGGCGCAAAGTATATCTCCCCGAAGGCACATGGTACGATTTCCACACAAACGAAAAGCTTTCGGGCGGAAAAACAATTGAGTCTGAAGCCCCGATAGATATTATTCCTCTGTTCGTGCGTGCCGGCTCAATAATCGTTACCGCACCTGTCATGCAGTATACAAATGAAATTGAAAATCCTGTGTTTACAGTTACTGTATATGACGGCGCTGACGGAAACTTTATTCTTTACAACGACGACAGCGAAACATACGCTTATGAAAAAGGTGAATATGAGGAAATCGCCTTTAACTGGAACGACGGCGACGGGATTTTGACTATCGAAGACAGAAACGGAAGCTACAAAAATATGCCGCGGGAAAGAACATTTGATATAAAACTTGCCGGCAAAGACAGCCAAAGGGTTGTTTATAACGGAAGCTCAGTTTCAATCAAGCTTAAATAATATTAAGCTCTCGCTTTTTGCGCGCTCAGACGCTTTTTTCAGAATTATATAAAGATAACGCCCGACGAATTATTCCGCCGGGCGTATATTTATTAATCAATCATTACTTCTGAGAACCGGTCTTGTAAGCATCAATCATTTTCTTTACCATCTGGCCGCCTACTGAACCTACCTCACGAGCTGTAAGGTCGCCGTTATAACCGCTCTTGAGATTAACTCCTACTTCGTTTGCAGCCTCCATCTTGAATCTTTCAAGTGTCTGTCTGCCTTCGTTAGTTGTAATACCCTTCATTTTATTCACTCCTTTTCGATGAATTATTGGGTTTGCAAAAGTAGTATATGATTTCTTTCAAACTATATTAGTGGAAATTATTAAATTTTCAGCACAATAATACTATTTTTTTAAAATGTTTATTTCCGTTTCGTCGTTTTTTATCAAAAAACAGTCCTTTGCAATTATTACAGCAAGGGACTGTTAATTATTATTTATTCCTCTTCGGGTACCTGAGGCATATCCCAGTTATGGAATACGTTTTGAACATCGTCGTTATCCTCAAGGTTTTCCAAAAGCAAATTCATCATTTTTATTGCTTTTTCATCAGTGAGAGTCGTATAAGTAGAAGGAACCTGAGCCACCTCCGCGGAAATTACCTTGTAGCCCATTGAAGAAAGACTTTCGCTTACCTTGAAAACATCATTAGGCTCGGTTGCGATTTCGATAATATCATCGTCAATATTGAAGTCAGAGGCTCCCGCTTCAAATATGTCCTCCATTATCTTGTCCTCGTCCTGTCCGTTATATTCACAGATTATCTCGCCTTTTTTTGTGAACATAAACGATACGCAGCCGCTTGTACCCATGTTTCCGCCGAATTTGTCAAAGTAATGCCTGACGTCTCCGGCTGTACGGTTCTTGTTATCGGTAAGGCACTCGACTATTACCGCGACTCCGCACGGACCGTAGCCTTCGTATACCATTGTTTCATAATTTGTCTTTTCACTGTCACCGGCAGCTTTTTTGATTATTCTTTCAATGTTGTCGTTAGGAACGTTGTTTGCCTTTGCCTTCGCAATCAAATCGCGGAGCTTCGAGTTATTGTTTGGGTCAGGACCGCCTTCCTTGACGCAGACCGTAATTTCTCTGCCCATTTTGGTAAAGATTTTAGCCTTAGCGCCGTCGGTTGCTTCTTTTTTTCTTTTGATATTATTCCACTTAGAATGACCTGACATAACAAAACTCCTTTATATATAATTTTTTATTTTATCATTTATTTAATTAAATTTCAACCGTTTTCCATATTAAATCAAATAATTCATCAATTCGGCTTTCCTGTCCGGCTAAATAAAGATAACCGAACAAGCACTCCAGCGCTGTCGCGCGCCTGTACTCCGCTACAGACGCATGCTTAGGATGAGCTATCCCGCTCGCATTTCTTCCGCGTCTCAAAATATCGGCCTCATCTTCACTGAGCACAGGTTCAACTATGTCCGTTCCCTTTGCCTGATACTCAGCGCACACTCTTTTTATTGACATTTCATGAAGCTTTCCGACCGGCATATTCGCGCTCAAAACAATCTTTTCTCTGACTTTCTGCTCATAAACCGCATCTCCCAAAAACGCCAAAGCCAGCGGACTGTACTGTTTTGCCTCTTTTTTATCCAATGCGATAATCCTTTCTGAACATGTTGTCTGACTATCTTACGTAATCAAACTCAAATCCGAATATAGACACTGTGTCGCCTTCATTAATACCCATTTGCTCAAGCTTGTCTATTATTCCGCTGTTGCGAAGCACACGCTGGAAATACTGCAATGATTCATAATCGTCCATATCGATAGTTCTCATTATATCCCACAGCCACTCTGCCTCGACAAAATAAATTCCCTCTTCGGTTGTAACCTCAAACGCCCTGCTGTTATCAAGCGCATCGGCGTCTATTCGAGCCATCGGCTGAGCCTCGAATTTCTTTATCGGGGGAAGTCCCGAAAGCTTTTCCCAAACGGCGTTTACAAGCTCTTTCGTGCCCTGAGTTGTCGCCGCCGATATTTCATAAAATTCCAAACCGAGCTTTTCAATATACTCCTTAAACTCAGCTATTTGCTCAGGCGTTGCCATATCGCATTTGTTCGCGGCAACAATCTGAGGCGCTTTTGAAAGCTCCTCGCTGAAATTTGAAAGCTCACGGTTGATTATCTCAAAATCCTCAACAGGATTTCTTCCCTCAACTCCCGAAACGTCAACAACATGGACAATCAGCCTGCATCGTTCGACGTGTCTTAAAAACTCGTGACCGAGACCGACGCCCTCCGACGCCCCTTCGATGAGTCCGGGAATATCCGCCATAACAAAAGACTTGCCCTCGTCTATTTTCACTACTCCCAGCACGGGCGTAAGAGTTGTGAAGTGATAGTTCGCGATTTTCGGCTTTGCCGCCGAAACGACCGAAACAAGGGTTGACTTGCCGACATTAGGAAATCCGACCAGCCCCACGTCAGCCAGAAGCTTCAGTTCAAGGCTCAGGTTAAAGCTTTCGCCTTTAAATCCGGGCTTCGCGAATCTCGGAATCTGACGGGTTGGGGTTGCGAAATGGGCGTTGCCCTTGCCGCCTTTGCCGCCGTGAGCGATAACCACAGGCTCTGAATCTGACATATCAGCAATAACCCGGGCTGTATCGGCGTCTCTTACGACAGTACCTCTCGGCACTTTTATAACAAGATCCTCGGCGCTCTTTCCGTAGCAATTGCCCGCTCTGCCGTTTTCGCCCTTTTGCGCGGAAAACTTTCTTTTATATCTGAAATCAACGAGCGTTGAGAGATTGTCATCAACCTGAAAAACTATATCTCCGCCCTTGCCGCCGTCTCCGCCGTCGGGGCCTCCCGCCGCCACATATTTTTCTCTATGAAAAGACACGGCTCCGTCTCCGCCGTCGCCGGCTTTTACAAATATTTTCGCCTCATCAACAAACATTCCCTCACTCCTTTCTCTTCGGCTTTCAGGGTATGCGCAGTTATCATTAAACACACGAAAACCCCGACATAAGCCGGGGTTTAAGACTTCATGTATTACTTACTGAACAGGATATACGCTTACCTTTTTCCTGTCGCGTCCGAGTCTTTCAAATCTTACTGTTCCGTCAACTGTTGCGAACAGTGTGTCGTCAGATCCGCGACCTACATTTGCTCCCGGGTGGATATGTGTTCCGCGCTGACGAACAAGAATATTTCCTGATACAACAAACTGTCCGTCGGCTCTCTTAACGCCAAGTCTCTTTGACTCGGAATCACGTCCGTTCTTTGTAGAACCTACTCCCTTTTTATGAGCAAAAAACTGCATACTGATTCTTATCATGTGGATTACCATCCTTTCTGCATATTTATGCTTTTTCAATACTTACTTTTATTGTTCCCTGATAATCCTCCGAAAGCATGTACAAATGAGTCAGCAGCCCGAGCAAAACCTTTTCGGCGTTTTGCTCATGCTTTTTCAGCCTCATTTCAATTCGGTTATCAGTCACTTTAACTTCGGCTTCAGCTTTAAAAGCCTCGGTTATTGTGTTTGCCGCAAGCATAACCGCAGAGGAAACGCTTGCGCATACGATATCGTTTCCGAAATCGTCATACCCCGCATGACCGCTTACCGAAAATCCAACAAGCTCGTCATCTGAGGTTTCGTAAAATTTGGCATTAATCATTTATACGACATTATTATGCCTTGATAGCTTCAATTCTAACCTGTGTGTAAGGCTGTCTGTGTCCCTGCTTCTTCTTTGAGGAACCCTTCTTAGGCTTATAGGTGAGAACAGTGATCTTCTTTCCCTTGCCGTTTTTGAGAACCTTAGCCTCAACCTTTGCTCCGTCAACATAAGGAGCTCCTACTGTTGTGCCGGCTTCGTTTCCTAAAACGATTACCTTGTCAAAGGTTATGTTTGCTTCGGCTTCAACATCAAGCTTTTCAACGAATACTACGTCGCCTTCCTTAACCTGATACTGCTTTCCGCCTGTTTCAATTACTGCGTACATTTAAATCTGGCACCTGCCTTTTTTTCAAAAACTCGCTACGAATCGGCGCAGCCATATTTCAGACTGTCTTTCTGCCGAGCATAAGCGGCTTAAATAGCATACTACATTTATCGCTTTAAGTCAACATTCGTGTTAAAAATTCAAAGAAAATTTACATTTGGGGCACTACTTTGAGCTCTCCGCCCTCAGCAGTCAGGTGAAGTCCTCTTATCTTCTCCACACCGCTGTCGATAATCAGAGCAGCTATTTTATCCTCAACCTCTTTTCGGATAACGTGGCGGATATCTCTTGCGCCGGATTTTTTGCCGTATGCCTTTTCGGCAATAAGCTTAGTCGCTTCGCTGTCATAGCTGAAGAATATGAGCTTTTCCTCAAGCGGTGCTTTCATTTCGTTAAGCATCAGTCCCGCAATCTGCTCATAGTTTTCCTTTGTCAGAGGATTGAACACAACAATTTCATCTACCCTGCCGAGAAACTCGGGGCGCAGAAACTCTCTGAGACCTTTAACCGCCCTGTCCTTCGAAATCTGTTCCTCGGTTTTATTAAAACCGACTCCTGTGCTTTTATCGGTCGAGCCTGCGTTTGATGTCATTACTATCACTGTGTTTTCAAACGAGACATTTCTGCCCTGAGCGTCCGTAACCTTGCCCTCGTCAAGTATTTGCAGCAAAATATTCATAACGTCGGGGTGGGCTTTTTCGATTTCGTCAAATAAAACGACTGAATACGGGCGCCTTCTGACCTTTTCTGTGAGCTGTCCCGCCTCATCGTATCCGACATAGCCCGGAGGTGAACCGATAAGCCGTGACACCGTATGCTTTTCCATATATTCGGACATATCAATTCTTATTAAAGGCTCCGGCGAATTGAAAAGCTCCTGAGCAAGAACCTTTACGAGTTCGGTTTTTCCTACTCCGGTCGGTCCGACAAATATAAACGACGCCGGTGTGCGGCGCTCTGTGAGCTGAACCCTTGAGCGCTTTATCGCGTTTACTACCGCTTCAACTGCCTCATCCTGACCTATTACACGTTTAAGCATTGCCGCTTTTAGATTTCTGATTTTATCATACTCAGCCTCAACGATTTTATTTGCCGGAATGCCGGTCCAAAGTTCGATGACCTTTGAAATGTCCTCTTCCGAAACCGTGACTTTTTCAGCCTTCGCCTTTGCCTCGTTGAGAGAGGTTTCAAGTTTTGAAATCGTTTCCTTTATCTGCGCTATGCTTTCATAGTCAGGAGTTTCCGATTCTTCAGCGTCTTTCAAAGCCTCCTGCTGTCTGAGAAGCTCGGCTGAAAGCCTTTCCTCATCGGCAATTTCAGGACTTCTTATACTTGCGCAGGCACACGCTTCATCAAGCAGGTCGATAGCCTTATCGGGCAAAAATCTGTCGTTAATGTATCTTTCCGAAAGCACTGCGCACATTCTCAAAAGCTTATCGGTTATCTTTACCTTGTGGTGGCTTTCATAGTAAGGCGCAATCCCCTTAAGCACTTCAACCGTATCGTCAACCGTGGGCTCTGAAACCGTTACAGGCTGAAAACGCCTTTCCAAAGCGCTGTCTTTTTCGATATATTTTCTGTACTCTTTGAATGTAGTCGCACCGATTACCTGAACCTCTCCTCTTGAAAGGGCAGGCTTAAGGATATTGGCGGCATTCATTGTGCCCTCGCTGTCTCCTGTTCCGACGAGATTATGGACCTCATCAATAAACAAAATAACATTTCCTGCGGCTTTTACCTCGTCGATAAGCCCTTTGACACGGCTTTCAAACTGTCCTCTAAACTGAGTTCCCGCAACAAGAGCGGTCAAATCAAGAAGGTAAATCTGTTTTCCTATAAGGTGAAACGGTACTTTCTCAGCGGCTATTCTCTGCGATATTCCCTCTGCAATCGCTGTTTTTCCGACTCCCGGCTCGCCTATCAGGCACGGATTGTTTTTGGTTCTTCTTGAAAGAATCTGAATAACTCTTTCTATTTCCTTATCCCTTCCGATAATCCTGTCGAGCTTGCCCTCCTTGGCGCGCTGAGTGAGATTTGTGCAGTAAGCGTTTAAAAATCTGTATTCTTTTTTTCCGCCGCTTTTATCCTTTTTTGAGGACTTTTCCGCTCCAGACGATTCACTTGACGCCGCTGAGTTTTTCTCCTCGTTTTTCTTGAAGTTAGGCTTGCCGCCCATAAAATTCGCGAAAAACTCAGGCATTGTTCCTGATCCTCCCGGCTCAAACGAATCGCCCTCGGGTATTCCCGCCGACATCTGCTCGGCAAGAGCCTCCAAATCCTCATCAGACATTCCGATCTGATTGAGATAATCTTTAACCTGAGGAATTCCCAATTCCTTTGCGCACACAAGGCAAAGTCCCTCATTTTTATGCTCGTTTCCGTTTATCGAGCTTATAAATACCACTGCGGGCCGCTTGTGGCATCTTGAACACATCATCATAATTTTATATATATCGCTTCGTTTTCGAAGCTCTCCTTTCCATTTCTGTTTCTATTAAAACATTTCTAAATTATATATGAGTCTGAATATTTTGGTGTCTGCAATTGTTTCCGCATTAATTACCATCAGCTCTCCGCTTGTCAGCGTTATCAGTATTTTTATAACCGACGCTGCAATAAACACTATAAGCAGACACTGAGCCGCTCCTAAAAAACCTCCAAGCAAAGCGTTCAGCTGCCCTGCAATCGGAATGGCGTTAACCGCACCGAAAAGCTGAGCGATAAGTCTTACAATCAGTTTTATAATTACAAACGCTAAAAGCCATATAATAAGCTCTATGAGCATCATCGCTATCGGCCTTACTACAGTTTCCTCAACCGCCTGAGCCGCACTTTGGATATCTCCGGATACATAAAGCTCGACAGTCTGATTAATTTTTTCAGTTTCGCTTTCAAAGTTTTTTAATATTGAATCCAGTGTTTCTTTTGGTATATATTCAGTTATACTGCTTAAAAACTCTTTTCCTATGTTTTCACTGACAGCAGACTTTATGTCTTCATATGCCACTGTCGAGCCCATTTCTTTTACCAAATCTACAACACCGCTCATCGCGTCGTTTGCGGTATCTATAACCGCTTTTACGTCGCTCTCCTCAAGAGTAACGCCGCAGTCACTGCTGTTAACTGCTTTTGTTATGACCGATGAAATATCGGTTTTTTCTATTCCTGTCTGCACAGCCGATGTTACGCTGTCCTTTACAAAGCCATCATATATCGACGGACTTACTGCTTTCGCAATAAAAAACGCTCCGATAACCGCAATTACATAACCCACCACTAAAACTGCGCTTTTTAAAAAGCCGCGCTTAAATCCCATGTATATGCAAACTATAAAAACGGCGGCGAACAAAACATCATATATCCACCAGAACTCTGTTCCCATAATGTTTCCTTTCTCTTTGCCGGCTTTTAAAAATCTATTTTATCTATTTGTCTGTATCCCAATAAGCAAGCCTCGTCGTTTATTATTGAAAAATCTATATATTCACTTGAAACCGGCGCTGTTTTTTGTACAGTACATCTGTCATTATAACTCATCAGAGACTTATCTGTCAATACGCACGCGGAACTATTGACAATTTTTACCGATTTAATTCTTTCCTCCAATTCAATTACTCTTTTCTTTTCATCTTCCGCGCCTGTGAAAATTCCGAAAACCGAGCTTTTATTTTCAGGTGATTCAAACGCTAAAGCAGCCATGGAGCTGTCGCAGGAATAATCAATCAGCTCACCCGGATACTCGTAAGACCCGGCAATATTTCTTTCATAATCAAGCCAAACCAGCTTATCGTCGCCTATACAAAGTATGCTTCCATCATCAAAGTGCTGTGTTTGAAGCACAACTGTGTCTATTCCTGTGCACTTAAACGTCTCGGTGCTGCTTGAAATGTCTACTCCGCTCACCGTTGAGACAAGCGAACCTCCGACTGCCGAAACTGTTGTCACAAAGCACTGAGAGCTGTCGTGAGTAAACGAAACATCAGTAATCCTCGCACCGTTAGACCAGTAAAATATATCGTTCCCGGAACGGTCGTAAATAGTCAGGTATGAAACATACCTGTCGTTTTGAGTCACGACCGCCGCTGTTCCCCTTCGGCTGACCGAAGCATAGCATATAGTGTCCTCGGTTTGCAGTTCAAACGCTTTTTTTGTGCCGTTTAAAGCCATGACATTCTTGCCTCCGAGGCTGTACAAAACCGACCTCTTTTCATTTGTCCGCAACACTATGTTATTGTACGGAAACTGCACGGCAGAATCAAGTGTGCCGTCCGTATTATAAATATAGAGGTGAGTATCGGCAATAAAAAACACATTTTCTTCAACGCTTTGAAGTTCTCTGACATTCTTCTCACCCAAATCAACCGGGAAATTTCCCTCGGCAAGGTCGCCGCTGAAAACAATTGTTTCCTGGGTTTTTGCGATAATTCCGTCAAGATAGCTTGTCCAATAGTCTTTTGTAAAAAAAGCAGCCGCCGCAATTGAAGTCAGGAATGCCAGAAATATAAAATTCTTGATTTTTTTCTTTATCTTTTTTTTGCGTCTCAAGCTCCGCACATCGGCGCGGTATGTATTTATATTTGACATATTCCTTTCCTTTCATCAATTTATCAATAATAAACTTTATTAAGGTACAATCCGTGAGGCGGAACGGTTTTTCCGGCAAGTATCCTGCTCTTTTTTGAAATTATGTCAGGCAGGTCTTCGGCTTTGATTTTTCCGTCGTTTACATACAAAAGCGTTCCGACCATTATCCTTACCATGTTATACAAAAAGCCGTCTCCGCTAACTGTCATTTTCACCATGTCTCCCTCACGGTCAACGCTGAATCTGTGAATTGTCCTTATGGTGTTTTCTTTGTCGCACTCTGTCGAGCAGAGAGATTTAAAATCATGTGTTCCGACAAAAACTTTTGCCGCACCGTCAAGCAGCTTTTCGTCAATCGGATACCAGCTTCGGTAGGCTCTGTCGAGATAAAACGGATTTTTTATTTCGCTGTTGTGAATCAAATATATATATTCCTTGCCCTTGCAGTCATAACGGGCATGAAAACCGTCGGGAGCGATCTCGGCGCTTTTTATTGAAATATCATCGGGAAGTATGCCGTTTAAACCGAAAACAACTCCACGCTCGGTTATATTGCTCTCAAGCTTCACGCTGAAGCAAAACTCGTTCGCGTGGACTCCTGTATCGGTGCGTGAGCAGCCGAATATCGGAACCTTTTCGCCTGTCAGCTTATACACGGCGTCTTCAACCGTCTCCTGAACCGTAACCGCATTGTCCTGCCGCTGAAAGCCATGGTAGTTTGTCCCGAGATATGACATCATTACTTTAAAATTTCTCATAAGCTATATTACAGTAAATATATTTACAACAATCACAAGTACAAGAAAAGCCACTGTAATCCCAAGCGCCGCATAATCATTAACGCCGAGACTGAGCTGTTTCATTCTTGTTCTGCCCTCTCCGCCGTGATAGCACCTGCATTCCATTGCAAGCGCCAGCTCCTCTGCCCGGCGGAACGCCGAAACAAACAAAGGTATCAAAACAGGAACGAGAGCTTTCGCACGGTTAATCAGCGAACCTGTTTCAAAATCAGCTCCCCTTGCCTTTTGAGCCGACATTATTTTATCGGTTTCCTCAATAAGGGTCGGAATAAACCTGAGAGCGATTGTCATCATCATAGCGAGCTCATGCACGGGAAGCTTGATTTTTTTAAGCGGAGAAAGTACTCTTTCGATAGCGTCTGTGAGCATTATCGGCGAGGTTGTATATGTCAGCAGCGACGTTCCGCATATTAGGCATATGATTCTTATAATCATAAACGCCGAGGTCTTTAAACCGCCGGTAGTTATTTTTACCGCCCACCACTCAAAAAGCACTGTTCCTGTATCTATAAACAAAATATTTAAAATTCCCGTAAATATCATAATGGGGATTATGGGCTTAATGCTTTTTATCATGAGAGTAAGAGGGATTCTTGAAATAAAAAACGCAAACAGCAAAAAGATAAAGCCTGCCGCAAGTCCCAAAAATCCGTCAGCCACAAATAGCATTACGATATATAAGGTAGTTAAAAGAAGCTTCATTCTCGGGTCAAGACGATGGATAACGGACTTTCCCGGAAAGTACTGACCTATCGTGATATCCTTAATCATCAGCCTCGCCCCCTTGTTTCAGCATTGAAAGCAAAACCTCTTCCGCACGGTCAACAGTGTAAACATTGTCAGGAACCGAAATACCCTCAGCCTTAAGGCGGTTAAACACTCGGGTTATCTGCGGAACCGCAAGACCGATTTCCTCAAGCTCTTTCGCGCGCCTGAAAACTTCGTCGGGTGTGTCATAGCAAAACAGTCTGCCGCTGTTCATCACAAGAATTTTAGTAGCGACCTTGGCTACATCCTCCATTGAATGTGAAACCAGCAAAACCGTGTTTCCTTTTTCCTCATGATACTCCTTTATAAGAGACAAAATCTGATTGCGGCCTTTAGGGTCAAGACCTGCCGTAGGCTCGTCAAGGATGAGCACCTTCGGCTCCATTGCCATAACTCCGGCAATTGCCACACGGCGCTTTTGTCCTCCCGAAAGCTCAAACGGGGATTTGCCGAGCATTTCCTCCGAAATTCCGACAAGCCTTGCCGTATCACGTATGCGCTTATCAATTTCGGCGTCATCAAGTCCCATATTTTTCGGACCAAACGCTATGTCTTTGTATACCGTTTCCTCAAAAAGCTGATATTCAGGATACTGAAAAACAAGTCCCACCTTGCATCTTATCGCTTTCAGGCGTGATTTATCAGCCCAAAGCTCCTCGGAATCAATAAAAACCTTTCCCTCCGACGGCTTCAAAAGCCCGTTAAAATGCTGAATCAGGGTGGATTTGCCGGAGCCTGTATGACCTATCACTCCTACAAGCTCACCCTCGTTAATTTCTATATTGACATTATCAACGGCGACCTTGCGAAAGGGCGTTCCGTCGCTGTATATATAAGATATATTTTCTGTTTTGATTACTGACAAGCTATCATATCCTTTTATTTTTTCAAAAGACCGAGCAGAGCGCTCACGCACTCGTCTTCGTTTATTATCTCGCTTCCGATATCTATTCCGTCCTGTCTGAGCCTGTATGCAAGCTCTGTTACCTGAGGAACGTCCAGACCTCTGCTTTTTAGCAGCTCAACCTGTGAAAACACCTTTTTCGGGACATCGTCGATTATTATTTTTCCGTCGTCGACGACAACAACTCTTTTTGCCTGCGCCGCCTCGTCCATATAATGAGTTATCAGCACAATTGTTATATTCTGCTCTTCGTTAAGTCTCTTTATTGTTTTCATAACCTCCTGCCTGCCGTTTGGGTCAAGCATTGCGGTCGGCTCGTCTAAAACTATGCACTCGGGGTTCATGGCGATAACTCCGGCTATAGCTATTCTCTGCTTCTGTCCGCCCGAAAGCTTGTGCGGAGCGTGCTCACGGTACTCATACATTCCTACCGTCTTTAGCGCCTCGTCAACACGCCTGCGTATCTCCTTCGGCTCAACTCCCATATTTTCAAGCGCGAACGCCACGTCCTCCTCAACGATTGTCGCGACAATCTGGTTGTCCGGATTCTGAAAAACCATTCCCACTGTCTGGCGGATATCCAAAAGTCTGCTTTCGTCTTTTGTGTTCATTCCGTCAACAACAACATCTCCGTTTTCGGGAAGATTTATCCCGTTTATCATCTTTGCAAGAGTTGACTTTCCGCTTCCGTTATGTCCCAAAACAGCGACAAACTCTCCTCGGTTTATATCAAGTGAAAGATTGCTTATAACCTGTGTTTTTACAGGCGGCTCCGCAACCTCGTTGACATATGAAAAGCTTACGTTTTTTATTTCTATTATTCTTCCGGCATTGCTTTCCATCGGCTTTTATGCCCTTTCTTTTTAATTATTTCTGCCATATCGCAGTGCTTCCGCACGGAAGAGGACAGCCGCTGTTTTCAACCATAAGTCCGATTTCATCAGCAGAAACCTCTCCTCCGAAGCGCTTTTTAAGCACATCGTGAAGTATATACGCCATAACCGACGGAGACAGCCCCGTCGTATAGCTGTTAAGCAGGAAAAACAAAGGCTCGTCGCTCAGCACTCCCGCGCAGAGCTTTACAAGGTCGTAAATATTGTCCTCAAGCTTCCATACCTCGCCGCCCGGCCCTCTTCCGTAGCTCGGAGGGTCCATGACAACGGCGTCGTATTTTTTTCCTCGTCTTATTTCTCTTTCAACAAATTTCTGACAGTCGTCAACAAGCCATCTTATCGGCTTTTCTTCAAGTCCCGAAGCCTTTGCGTTGTCTCTTGCCCACTGAACCATGCCTTTTGAGGCGTCAACGTGCGACACCGACGCTCCTGCCTCGGCGCACGCGAGAGTTGCTCCTCCTGTATAGGCAAACATATTTAAAACTCTTATCTCTCTGCCCGATTTTCTGATTTTCTCGCTCATAAAGTCCCAGTTTACAGCCTGTTCGGGAAAAAGCCCCGTGTGCTTAAATCCCGTAGGTCTTATGATAAAACGCAGGTTTTTATAATCGACTGTCCAGCTTTCGGGAAGTTTTTTTCTTACCTCCCAGCTTCCTCCGCCCTGATTTGAGCGGTGATATACCGCGTCGGCTGTTTTCCATTCGTCTGCGTTTTTTTCTGATTTCCATATTATCTGAGGGTCGGGCCTGACAAGCACCTTTCCTCCCCAGCTCTCAAGCTTATCTCCGCTTGATGTGTCTATTATCCTGTAGTCTTTCCAATTGTCAGCTATTCTCATTCTTCAGCAGTTCCTATCAAATCTTTTACTGTTTTCGCTATCGCATTAGCATACTGAGTGATTACTCCGAGCTGTTTGCCCTCAAGCATAACCCTTACAAGCGGCTCGGTACCAGACTCTCTTACAAGTATTCTTCCCTCGTCTCCGAGCTTTTTCTCACATGCAGAAATCATATCGCTTATTTCGGAATATTCCTTCCATTTTCCCTTTGCCTGCGGACGTATTTTTACGTTGACAAGCACCTGAGGGTAAGGCGTCATTTCTGAAGCCAGCTCCGACATTTTAAGCCCGCTTTCGCAGAGTACTTCCAAAAGCTTTGCTCCTGTCAGCTCTCCGTCGCCCGTCGTCGCTTCGTCAAGCAGAATTACATGACCCGACTGCTCTCCGCCGAGATTATATCCGAAAAGCTTCATCTGCTCCAAAACATATCTGTCCCCTACTCCAGAGGTTGAAACCACAACTCCCGCTTCCTTTGCCCATTTGAAAAAGCCAAGATTTGTCATGCAGGTTACCACGCAGGAATTGTGCCTGAGAGTACCTTTTGCTTTCATGCTTTTCGCGAGAATTGCGATTATTTTGTCTCCGTCAACCACCTCGCCCTTTTCGTCAACAGCGAGACATCTGTCAGCGTCGCCGTCAAAAGCAAGGCCGACATGGCATTTATAGTCTAAAACGGCACGGCTGAGCGCCTCAATATGCGTTGAGCCGCAGTTTTTGTTTATATTAAGTCCGTCAGGCTCGTTGTTTATGAAAAAGCAGGTTGCTCCGAGCCCTTTAAAAAGCTTTACCGCACAGCTTGAAGCCGCTCCGTTCGCGCAGTCAATCGCAACTTTCAGTCCGTTAAAATCTGCGCCGATTTTTTTCATGATATATCTGACATAATCCCACTCGGCGTTTTTTTCATAAACAACTCTTCCCAAAAAAGCTCCGCTTGAAAGCTTCATATCCTGGGGATAGTCGAGAATGAGCGATTCAATTTCATTTTCAATTTCATCCGAAAGCTTAAATCCGCTTGAAGAAAAAAGCTTTATTCCGTTATATTCAACAGGATTATGAGACGCCGATATTACAACGCCGGCATCCGCTCCGTATTTAGTGACAAGATACGCAACCGCGGGAGTAGGCACAACTCCGAGAATATGAGCGTCAGCGCCCACTGAAGTTATGCCCGCGACAAGCGCCGCTTCAAGAATATCGCCTGAAATTCTTGTATCTTTGCCTATCAGGATTTTCGGCTTGTGGTTTGTTGTTTTTGTAAGGACAAGAGCCGCCGCCCTTCCTATATTCATTGCTGTCTCACATGTAAGTTCCTTCACAGCGACGCCTCTGGCTCCGTCTGTTCCGAAAAGTCTTCCCATGGTTAAGCCTCCCGTTAAAATATTTCTCTCAAAGCGTTGTCTGACCGTCCTTTAAAAATCCCAGATGCTTATAAGCAAGCTCTGTCGCGCATCTTCCTCTCGGAGTTCTCGCGATAAAACCGAGCTGCATTAAATACGGTTCGCAGACGTCCTCTAATGTCACGCTTTCCTCGCCGATTGCCGACGCAAGCGTGTCAAGTCCCACAGGCCCTCCGTTATAGCCTTTGATTATCATGGTAAGCATTCTCTTATCAAGGTTGTCAAGACCGAGCGAGTCAACCTCCATGCGGTCGAGGGCGATTTTTGCGATATCCCTTGTTATTACTCCGTTGCCCATAACGTCGGCAAAATCCCTGACCCGCTTTAAAAATCTGTTGGCGATACGAGGCGTTCCTCTTGAACGTGACGCGAGCTCCAAAGCTCCGTCCTTGTCGCAGGCGACTCCGAGGATAACGGCTGACCTCATTATTATATCGCAAAGCTCATCCGTCGAGTAAAGCTCAAGCCTTTGAATCACCCCGAAACGGTCACGAAGCGGAGACGTGAGCTGACCGGCTCTTGTAGTCGCACCTATGAGGGTAAATTTAGGCAGGTCAATTCTTATCGAACGTGCCGCAGGACCTTTTCCGATAATTATATCAAGCGCAAAATCCTCAAGCGCCGGATACAAAACCTCCTCGATTGAACGTGAGAGACGGTGAATTTCGTCTATAAACAGCACGTCGCCCTCCTGAAGGTTTGTCAAAAGCGCAGCCAAATCTCCCGGCTTTTCTATAGCCGGTCCTGAGGTAATTCGGATATTCACTCCCATTTCGTGGGCGATAATTGCCGAGAGAGTTGTTTTTCCGAGTCCCGGAGGTCCGTAAAGAAGCACGTGGTCAAGAGAGTCGCCTCTCTTTTTTGCCGCTTCGATATATATTTTCAGGTTTTCCTTTACCTTTTGCTGTCCGATATATTCCGCAAGAGTTTTCGGGCGCAGAGATACGTCGATATCGTCGGTTGTGTCCTGCTTGATTTGCGAAGGCGCAACTATTCGGTTTTCGAGGTCAAACTCTCCGGTTTCAATCACTTTCTCCCTCTCCTTCCTCGGTTGATGTTATCGTTTTTATTTAAATGATGACAGAGCTTTTAAACCCTGTTTTATTTTTTCCTCAACAGATAAACTGCTGTCAAGCTTTGAAATTGCCGCCGCCGCTTCCGACTGTGAGTATCCCAGCACAACGAGAGCGGATATTGCCTCCGAGCTGTCAGCGTTTCCGAGCACAGGCTCAAAATCGGGAATCTGAGCAGCCGAAAATGCGTTTTCCTTAGTAATTTTATCTTTAAGCTCAAGCACTATTCTTTGCGCGAGCTTCGGACCTACTCCCTTTATTTTTGTAAAAGCCTTTGAATCCTCCGTTGCGACCGCAAGCGCGAATGACGACGGATTTACCGACGAAAGAATCGAAAGAGCGACCTTAGGCCCTACTCCGCTGACAGAGGTTAAAAGCTTAAAGCTGTAAAGCTCCTCGTTTGAGTAAAACCCGAACAGTTCAACCGCGTCCTCACGGACGTTGAGATATGTCAGCAGGGTCACTTCGTTTTGCTTATCCCTGATTTGCGCAAGAGTGTTAAGGGTTGTTCGGCATGCGTATCCGACTCCTCCGCACTGAATTACCGCTAAATCCGATTCGGTATGAATAAGCTTTCCGGTTACGCTGTATATCATTTATATCATTCCTTTATTCTGCAAAGAATATTGTTTGAAAACGAGCAGTGGCCGTGAGTTATCGCAAGAGCAAGCGCGTCTGCCGTATCGTCGGGCTTCGGTACTTTTGTCAGCCTGAGAATCGAGCGTGTCATTTCCTGAACCTGTTTTTTTTCCGCTCTCCCGTATCCTACAACCGAGTTTTTCACCTGAAGCGGAGTGTATTCGGTTATCGGTATCCCGTGCTCCACCGCCGTAAGAACCGTAACTCCTCTTGCCTGAGCAACATCTATCACCGTTTTCTGGTTTGTATTGAAAAAAAGCTTTTCTATCGCCATGCTCTCAGGCTTATACCGGCTGAGTATACAGTTCATGTCGTCGTATATTGTTTTAAGCCTAAGTTCAAGAGGCGTGTGAGCCGAAGTGGTTATCGCCCCGAAATCAACTACTTGAAAGTTGTTCCCTACATAATCCAGTATGCCGAAGCCGATTATTGCGTAGCCGGGGTCTATCCCGATAATCCTCATTCTGAGGCTCACCTCTTTGACACATTATACTCTCCCAATTTAACAATTAATATTAACACATATTTATACTTTTTGCAAGTGAAAAAGCTCTTGCTTTTCATTATTTCCTCTCTGCGATTATTTTCCGCTGCGGCTATTTACAGACAGCCATTAATATGCTATAATTCTATAATGATTAATTGTAAAACTTTTCACAAGGAGCATTTGCTTATATGCAGTCAAACTATCAGAAAAATATTCGCAATTTCTGCATTATCGCACATATAGACCACGGAAAATCAACCCTTGCCGACAGAATCCTTGAGCTTACGTCATCGGTGGAGCTTCGTGAAATGGAAGACCAGCTTCTCGACAATATGGACATTGAACGTGAGCGCGGAATTACAATAAAAGCCCGTGCCGTAAGGCTAAACTATCATGCCGACAACGGCGAGGACTATGTTTTCAACCTTATTGACACTCCGGGACACGTCGATTTTAACTATGAGGTTTCAAGAAGCCTTGCCGCCTGCGAGGGAGCGGTTTTGGTTGTAGACGCCTCTCAGGGAATTGAGGCGCAGACCCTTGCCAACACGTATCTCGCTATTGAGCATGACCTTGAGGTGATGCCTGTTGTGAATAAAATCGACCTGCCGAGCGCAGACCCCGATAAAGTCTGCAAAGAAATAGAAGACGTAATTGGAATACCCGCTCTTGACGCTCCGAGAATTTCGGCGAAAGTCGGAGCAAACATCAGAGCGGTGCTTGAAAAAATAGTCACAGACATTCCTGCCCCAAAGGGAGATGAAAACGCTCCGCTTAAATGCCTCATTTTCGACAGCTGCTATGACTCTTACAAAGGCGTAATTATTTATGTGAGAGTTATGGAGGGCACTTTAAAAGCCGGAGACACAATAAAGCTTATGGCGACCGACGCCCGGTTTCAGACAGTCGAAATCGGATACATGGGCGCAAAAGACCTTGTTCCGAGCGGAACATTAAAAGCCGGCGAGGTAGGATATATCACAGCTTCTATCAAAAATATCGGAGACACAAGAGTGGGAGACACCGTTACAAACGCAGATAACCCTTGCAAAGAGGCTCTGCCGGGATACCGAAAGGTTCAGTCAATGGTATATTCGGGAATTTATCCTGCCGACGGAGCGAAATACGGCGACCTCAGAGACGCCCTGGACAAGCTGTCGCTGAACGACGCTTCTCTTACTTTTGAGCCCGAAACATCAATAGCTCTCGGATTCGGCTTCAGATGCGGATTTCTCGGACTTCTTCACATGGAGATTATTCAGGAAAGGCTTGAAAGGGAGTACAATCTCGATTTGATTACCACCGCTCCGTCTGTTATATATAAAGTCACCCTCACAAGCGGAGAAGTTCAGTATATCGACAACCCGACAAACTATCCCGACCCGGCGCTGATTGCTTCCGCGGAAGAGCCTGTTGTAAACGCTCATATTTTCGCACCGTCAGACTATGTCGGAAACATCATGGAGCTTTGTCAGGACAGGCGCGGAACCTTTAAGGACATGAAATATATCGACGACACAAGAGTCGACATTCACTATGAGCTTCCTTTAAACGAAATAGTCTATGATTTCTTCGACGCGCTTAAATCAAAAACCAGAGGCTACGCTTCGTTTGACTATGAAATGCTCGGCTATAAGCCGTCTAAGCTTGTCAAGCTCGATATTCTTTTAAACGGCGAGGTAGTCGACGCCCTTTCGTTTATTGTCCACACAGACAAAGCATACGACAGGGGAAGAAGAATTGCCGAAAAGCTCAAGGAGAATATACCAAGACAGCTTTTTGAAATTCCTATTCAGGCGGCGATAGGCGGAAAAGTCATCGCTCGTGAAACTGTTAAGGCTCTGCGCAAGGACGTTTTGGCAAAATGCTACGGAGGCGATATCACAAGAAAGAAAAAGCTTCTTGAAAAGCAGAAAGAAGGCAAGAAGCGTATGCGCCAGCTCGGCTCGGTAGAGGTTCCGCAGGAGGCGTTTATGAGCGTTTTGAAGCTCGATGAGTAAAAAATACAGGAGGGTTCAATATGACGTACAAAGAAGAGTTTATTAAATTTATGGTTGAGAGCAAAGTTCTCAAGTTTGGTGATTTTACGCTCAAAAGCGGAAGAAAGGCTCCCTATTTTGTGAACACGGGAAGCTATGTCACAGGCGCTCAGCTAGCAAAGCTCGGCGAATATTACGCTGAATGCATTGTCGAAAACGGACTTAAGTTCGATACGCTTTTCGGACCTGCATATAAAGGAATTCCTCTCGCTGTCGCAGCTGCCGCCGCACTTTTTAACAATCACGGCATTAACGTAAACTATTGCTTTAACCGCAAGGAGGAAAAAGACCACGGCGAGGGCGGAGTTATCGTCGGAAAGCAGCTTTGCGACAAGGAAAAGGTAGTAATCATCGAGGACGTAATGACTTCTGGAAAAGCGCTCAGAGAGTCTGTGCCTATTCTCAAGGCTGCCGCCGATGTTGAAATTACCGGAATGATTATTTCGGTTGACAGAATGGAAAGAGGTCAGAGCGAGCTTTCTGCCGTTGCAGAGGCAAAACGTGATTTCGGAATCGACGTCTACTCAATTGTCACAATAAACGACATTATCAAGGCAATCGAGGACGGAGTTGTCGAGGGCAAGGAATACCTTTCGGCTATGCTTGAATACAGAAAAACCTACGGAGTATAAGCTTAAACTTAAATAAACAAAAATCCCGAAGATACGGCGGCTTGAAAAATCAAGCTTAACCTGTCTTCGGGTATTTTTTTATTTTGTTGTTTGTACTCAAGTTTAATATTTTTATATTTTCTGCGCCTTGAACCCGTCGGGCGTCAAGTAATATACCTCTTTGAAGCCGCAGCTTTTTGCGTATTCAATCGATTCGTAAAATCCGAAATCGACCGTGCTTTTGTCATGACTGTCGCTCGAAACTGTAATCTTTCCTCCGCCGATGAATATATCACGCAGTATACTCAAAGACGGATAAGGCGAAAAGCGGTATCCTCTTGAAATCGCTCCGCTGTTTATTTCAAAAATAACGTCTTCTTTCAAAAGCTCGGACAAAGCCGATTTATATGCAGATATATACCTCTTGTCGCTTTCGTCGAACATTTTTCCGCCCTCGTTAAATTTGGTTATAAGGTCAAAATGCCCGACAATGCCGCAGTGTGTTTTTTTATAAATCTCAGCGACGTTTTTATAGTAATCCTCGCAGTATTTGTAAGCGTTCCCTCCGTAGTGAGAGCTGATGTTATTAAGAGCGGCTTTTTCGGACTCATCAACCGAAAGGTATTCGCCGCCCTTGAAAACGCTGTGAACAGAGCCTATAACAAATTCATAATCATCTGTCGGCTCAGATGAATAAAAGTCCTGTTCGATTCCGAGATAGATGTTGATTTTATCTTTAAATTCACTCTTTAAGGACATAACCTCCGCCTTGTATTTTTCGGTGTTTTCAAGGCTCATGCAAAAATCGGTATCCGTAGGATTAAAAGAGTGACCTGAAAATCCAAGGTGCCTTAAGTTCTTTTCCAAAGCGGTTATTACAATCTCTCTTGCAGTTGACTTTCCGTCGCAGAAAACGGTGTGGGTGTGAAAATTAAACTTTTCAATCATTTTGTCATTTTTTCCTGCTTGACCTTTTTGTCAATAACATGTCTTGAGGCAAGCTCAGCGGTGATTTCGTCAAGCGAAATTCCCATCTGAATCATAAGAACAAGCACATGATATGTCAGGTCGGCGATTTCATAAATTGTTTCTTTTTTGTCGTCAGCCTTGCCGGCGATGATAACCTCGGTCGATTCCTCGCCCACCTTTTTGAGGATTTTGTCAATTCCCTTTTCAAAAAGATAGGTTGTATATGAACCTTCTTTTTTTTCGGTTTTTCTGCCCTTTATAAGCTCAACAAGACCCTCAAGGGTAAAATCGGAAAGCTCGTCGCTCTGGTAAACCACATCGTTAAAGCATGAGTCGGTACCCTTGTGGCATGCCGGACCGTCTTTTTTAACAACGACAGTCAAGGCGTCTTTGTCACAGTCGGCTGTTATGCTGATAATGTGCTGATAGTTGCCCGAAGTCTCACCTTTGCGCCAAAGCTCCTGCCTTGAACGGCTCCAAAAGCAGGTTTTTCCTTCTTTCATGCTTATTTCAAGACTTTCCCTGTTCATATAAGCCAGGGTCAAAACCTTTCTGCTCAGACTGTCTATAACAATTGCCGGGATAAGCCCCTTTTCATCAAATTTAAGCTCGTCTATGCTGAAGTTAATCATGTTTTATCATCCTTTTATTATAATCTGACGTTTATTCCGTTTTTTGCAAGTTCTTTTTTGAGGTCGCTGATTTTAACCTCGCCAAAGTGAAAAATCGAAGCCGCAAGACCGGCGTCAATATTGGGGATAGTCTTAAAAAGCTTTACAAAGTCGTCTATACAGCCTGCTCCTCCCGAGGCAATAACGGGAACGTTTACCGCGTCGCAGACAGCCTCGAGCATTTCAATATCAAAGCCGCCTTTAACTCCGTCGGTGTCAATGCTGTTTACAACCACCTCGCCTGCGCCGTTTCCGACGCAGCGCTTTATCCATTCAATAGCCTCCATGCCTGTGTTTTCACGTCCGCCCTTTGCGAAAACCCTGAAAACTCCGTCAACTCTTTTAACGTCGGCTGAAATGACAACGCACTGGTCGCCGTAGCGTTTCGCGGCTTCACCTATCAGCGACGGATTTTTAATCGCGCCCGAATTTACGCTTACCTTATCGGCTCCGCACTTTAAAACCCTGTCAAAGTCGTCGAGGGTGTTGATTCCTCCGCCGACAGTAAGGGGAATAAACACCTTTGAAGCCGCCTCACGAAGGATATCGGTAAAAATGGTTCTTCCCTCAGCCGAAGCGGTGATATCGTAAAACACAAGCTCATCCGCACCGCAGGAGCTGTAAAACTCGGCAAGCTTAACAGGCGATGAAACATCGGCAAGCCCGAGAAAATTCACGCCCTTAACCACACGTCCGTCCTTGACGTCAAGGCAGGGGATAATTCTTTTAGTAATCATTCGGACACCTCCGCAGCGGCGTCTCTGAGGCTCAGCATACCTGCGTAGAGAGCCTTTCCGAGGATAGCGCCGTAAATATTCATGCTTTTCAAAGCTCTGATATCGTCAAGTGAGGAAACTCCGCCCGAAGCGACAATATCTACGTTAAATTTTGCTGACAGTTCCCTGTAAAGTTCAAGGTTGGTTCCCGAAAGCACACCGTCCTTTGAAATATCGGTGCATATAATGGTTTTTACGCCGATACTGCTCATATCTTTGAAAAAATCAAAACAGCTTTTTGAGGAAACCTCTTTCCAGCCTTTTATCGCGACAAAACCGTCCTTTATGTCAGCGCCCACAGCAATTTTCTCACCGTGCTTTTCAACGGCTTTTTTCAAAAAGTCGGGCTCGGTTATTGCGGCTGTTCCGAGGATTACACGAAACGCGCCCGCCGACAGATATTTTTCAACGGTTTCTTCCGAGCGTATTCCTCCTCCGACCTCGACCTTTAAGCCGCTTTCGGAAATTATTTTCTTAATAGTTTCAAAATTAGCGTTTGAGCCGTCTCTCGCTCCGTCGAGGTCAACAACGTGTAAAAACTCAGCGCCGTCGGCTTTGAAGGATTTCGCGACATCAAGCGGAGATGAGCTGTAAACCGTAACGTTATCGTAATCTCCCTTATAAAGCCTTACCGCCTTGCCGCCGAGCAAATCAATCGCAGGAAACAGTATCATATAAGCGTCCTTTCTTAAAGCTCGCAAAAAGCCTTGAGTATTTTAAGACCCGTTTCACCGCTTTTTTCGGGGTGAAACTGAGTGCCGTATACATTTTTGTCAGCAACGGCGGCTGTGAGCTCAGCGCCGTAGTCGGTCACGGCAATGGTTGATTCAGCGCAGTCCTTTCCGTAAAACGAGTGAACAAAATAGACAAAATCGCCCTCGCTCAGGTATTTAAAGATAGGGCTTTTTGGCTTGTCGTCGGGAAAGTGAAGCCTGTTCCAGCCGATGTGAGGAATTTTGAAATTGTCGGGAATATCGGGCTTAATGGGGCAGACCGAGCCTTTGATAAGTCCGAGTCCCCTATGCTCTCCGTATTCATAGCTTTTTTTAAATAAAAGCTGCATTCCGAGACATATTCCCAAAACGGGTATCCCGGCTTTCGCGCGTGAAATAAGCACGTCTCCCAGTCCCGACTGAAAAAGCTTGTCTGCCGCGTCGCAGAAAGCTCCTACTCCGGGAAGAATAATTTTGTCAGCGCCCGAAATTACCGCCGGGTCGCTTGAAACGCAAACGTCAGCGCCTATAAACTCAAAAGAGGAGCGCAGGGAAAACAAATTTCCCACACCGTAGTCAATAATGCATATCATTTACAACATTCCTTTTGTCGAGGGAATTTCATTTTCAAAGCCTTTTTCGATTTTGCAGGCTGAGCTAAGAGCTCTTGCGAAAGCTTTAAACGAGCCTTCGATAATGTGGTGAGAGTTTGTTCCCGAAAGCTGTTTTAAGTGCAGAGTTATGCAGGATTTTCTTACAAACGCAATGAAAAACTCCTCAACAAGCTCAGTATCGAAAGTTCCGACCTTTTGCGAAGGGATATCAAGACCGTAGCCGAGATAGCTTCTGCCCGAAATATCAACAGCGCAGAGAATTAAGGTCTCGTCCATCGGCAGAATCATATTCCCGTAGCGCGTGATGCCTTTCATGTCGCCGAGAGCCTTAAAAAAGGCGGTTCCGAGACAAATGCCGATATCTTCGGCGGTGTGGTGGTCGTCAACGAACGTGTCACCGCTGCACTTGACAGTAAGGTCAAATCTTCCGTGGCGTGCGAAAAGAGTGAGCATATGGTCGAGAAAACCGACTCCCGTTGATATGTCGCTTTTTCCTGTTCCGTCAATGTTCAGAGAAAGGCTGATATCCGTTTCGGCGGTTTTTCTGTTTATTTCAATTTTTCTCATTACAGCTCTCCTTTCATTGTTATTCACCTAAAATTCCACAAACAGCCTTGATAAAGCTGTCCATCTGTTCCTTTGTACCTATGGTTATACGGTTATATTCCCTGATTCTGTCTTTCTCAAAGTGGCGGACAAGAATACCCTTTGATTTAAGCGCAAGGTAAAGCTCTTTTCCCCCGATTTTATCAGACCTCGCAAACAGGAAATTCGCCTTTGAATCAAGAACCTCAAACCCAAGCTTTTTAAGCTTATTTGCGGTATATTCACGGTTTTCGATTATTTTTTTGCAGTTGTCCGAGTAATATTCGCTCTCATCAAGAGCCGCCTCACCTGCGGCGATGGTCAAACGGTTGATGTTGTAGGGGTTGGTTGAGTATTTAATTTTTTCAAGGTCTTTGATTATTTCCGCAGAGCCTATGCCGAATCCGAGCCTTGCACCTGCCATGGAGCGTGACTTTGAGTAGGTCATGACAACAAGAAGATTGTTGTATTTTTTTGTGAGCTTTACAGCCGATTCGCCGCCGAAATCAACATAAGCCTCATCAATAATTACGATATTGCCGGGATTTGAGGAGACTATTTTTTCAATGTCCGAAAGCGAAATCGAAAGCCCTGTGGGGGCGTTCGGGTTTGCGATAACAATATTTTTCCCGATGCCTGTATAGTCCGATATATTAACCGTGAAGTCACCGCTCAGCGGTATTTCTTCATAGTCAAGAGCGTAAAGGTCTGCGAAAACCTTGTAAAAGCCGTATGTAATGTCGGGAAAGACAACAGGCCTTGACTTATCGCAGAAAGCCATAAAAGAAAAATTTAAAATTTCATCCGAGCCGTTTGAAATAAAAATATTTTCAGGCAAAACGCCGTAGAAATCGGCAAGCTTTTGCTTAAGTCCCGAAACCTCAGGGTCGGGATAAAGCTCAAGCTTTTCAATTTCCTCGCAGATCCGCTTATAAACCAGACCTGACGGAGGAAAAGGCGACTCGTTTGTGTTGAGCTTTATGTATTTCATGTCTTTCGGCTGTTCCCCGGGAACGTAAGCCTCAAGCGCTTTGAATCTGTCGCTTAAAAATCTGCTCATGTATTAACACCTCGGATATTTTACTTTTCAAATCTGATAGTAGCCGACTTTGCGTGAGCGTGCAAGCCCTCCTGCTCGGCGAAGAAAGCGACGTCCTTATAAACCTTTTCGAGAGCCTCTGAGGTGAAATATGAAAACTGCGATTTTTTAATAAAATCATCAACTGAGAGCGGAGAGGAAAATCTCGCCGTTCCGTTTGTCGGAAGAGTATGGTTAGGGCCGGCAAGATAGTCGCCCAAAGCCTCGGGGCAGTATTTGCCGAGGAAAATCGAGCCTGCGTTTTTGATTTTTCCGAGGTATTCAAAAGGATTGTCAAGACAAATTTCAATGTGTTCGGGAGCGATTCTGTCTGCGACCGTCACAGCGTCGTCCAAAGTGTCCGTAACAATGATTTTTCCGTTCGATTCTATCGACGCGCCCGCAATTTCAGCTCTCGGAAGCATAGCAAGCTGAGCTTCTATTTCAGAGCATACCTCATCAGCCAGCGCCTGCGAATCGGTTACCAAAACAGCGCTCGCCATTTTATCATGCTCAGCCTGAGAGAGCAAGTCCGCCGCAACAAATTTCGGGTCTGCGGTTTTGTCCGCAATAACGAGAATATCGCTCGGACCTGCAATCATATCAATAGCTACTCTTCCGAAAACCTGCTTTTTAGCCTCTGCGACAAAAGCGTTTCCCGGACCTACGATTTTATCAACCCTCGGAACAGTTTCTGTTCCGTAAGCAAGAGCCGCCACAGCCTGAGCTCCGCCGACTTTAAATATCCTGTCAACGCCTGCGATTTTCGCGGCCGCTGTGATGACAGCCGACGCCTTTCCGCTTGGGTTCGGAGGGGTGACCATTACTATTTCAGAGCAGCCTGCGATTTTTGCCGGTATAACCGTCATCAAAACGGTTGACGGCAGGCTTGCCGTTCCGGCGGGGACATAAACGCCTACCTTTTCAATCGGCGTTATTTTCTGTCCGAGAATAACCCCGTCCTTTTTGCCGCTGATGACAAGGTCGTTTCTTAGCTGATGCTTGTGAAAGTCCCTGATGTTTTCAGACGCTTCGTTTATTACTCTTATAAATTCAGGGTCGACAGTATCCATTGCCTCGGCTATTTCATCTTCGCTTACCTCAAGCGACGAAAGCTCAGCTTTGTCAAATTTTTTAGAATATTCAAAAAGAGCCTGGTCTCCGTTTTCTGCTACATTTTTGATTATGTCCGAAACAATGCCGCTTACGTCGGTTTGTGCGGTGCTTTTTGAAAAAATCTCCTCGTCGGGCGAAACCCCGTATTTCATAATTTTAATCATTAAAAAAACTCCTTATTTTACAACCGTATCGCAGTTTAATTTAATTTTTTCACACAAAGCGGTTATTTGCGCATTTTTGAATTTATAGCTCACCTTATTCGCAATAAGCCGCGCGCTTATCGGAACAATTGTCTCAAGCGGCTCGAGATTGTTTTCACGAAGTGTGGTTCCGGTTTCAACAATATCTACTATTACATCGGAAAGGTGCAGAATCGGCGCAAGCTCAATCGAGCCGTTTAGCTTGATGATGTCAATCTCCCTGCTTTTTTCGCTGTAGAATTTTTTCGCGATGTTCGGGAATTTGGTCGCTACTCTTAAAGTCTGAGCTGTGTTGTCCCTAAATCCTTTTTCGGCGGCGACAGCCATCCGGCATTTTCCCATTCCGAGATCGAGAAGCTCATAGACGTCCGGAGAGTATTCAAGAAGAATGTCCTTGCCGGCAACGCCGATATCAGCCGCTCCTCTTTCAACGTAAATCGCCACATCGGAGGGCTTAACCCAAAAATAACGGACTCCGTTTACCTCGTTTTCAAAAATAAGCTTTCGGTTATTTTCACGTATAGACGGGCAGTCATATCCCGCCTTTTCAAAAATGTCATAGACCTTTTCGCCGAGCCTTCCTTTCGGAAGAGCAATATTAATCATTTGTTTCAACAGGTTCAAGCCCCCTTTCGGTAAGTTTCAAGGCAGTTCTGAATTTAAGCCCCTGAGGAACAGATTTTTGAGCGACAACCGAAATTCCGTCCGCAGCAAGACTGTTTACAGCTTTTGTCAGCGCCTTTACGTCCGAGCTGTCATCGTAAAGTATTAAAGTATCAACATCGAAACTGTTGTCAGCTCCTCCGAATCTCTCAAGCCTGTCGAGATAAACCGCAAAGCCTAAAGCGTCCGACTTTCTTCCCATTTTTCTGAGCAGATTGCCGTATCTTCCGCCCGACAATACCTCCGACTCGATTCCGTCTATATAGCCCTGAAAAATAATGCCGTTGTAATAATTCATATCGTTTACAATTGAAAAATCAACGTGAAGCCTGCCGCTGTCGCCGTTTAGAGCAAGCACTTCGCTTATGCTTTCAAGCTCGTCAACAGCCGAAGCCATGCCGCTGTTTATACAAAGCGAGCGCAGGGTTGGCAGAATATCCGCGAGTCTGCCGTATAGAGATGCGGTTTTTACAATGCGCTCGGAAATATTTTCGTTAATTTCAGAGTCAGCGCAAAGCTGTTTTATTCCGTGAATATTCTTTTCTCTGATAAAGCTGAGAAGTCCTCGCTTCAACTCCTCGTCCGAAGTCGCTTCGTCAAGCAGACTTGACAGAAATCCCATATGTGAAATATCCAAAATATAGTTTTTCGATATTATGCTAAGGCTTTTCTGAGCAAGAGACAAAACCTCACAGACTGAGTAAAGGTCGATTTCGCCTATACATTCAAGACCGGTCTGCATAATTTCCTGAAACTCATGCGTCCTTCCCGAAACTCTGTACACATTTTCGTTATAGTATACTTTCTGAATACCGTTTCCGTCCTTTGTATTTTTAACAATTGAAAGTGTGACGTCTGGCTTGAGCGCAAGAAGCTTTCCGTTTGTGTCGGTAAAAGTCAGCACCGATTCGCTTACAAGAAAGCTTTTGTTGCGGGCATAAAAATCATATTCCTCAAATTTTGATATTTTGTATCTTAAATAGCCGAAACTTTGATATAGCTCACGAAGAGCAAAAGCGGCGCTTTCATCACTTCTGATAGTCATTTCCGATAATTTCATTATACTTGTCCTTTCCTCCTGCTTGATATAATGCAGTATATCACACTTTATCGTATTAGTCAAGTAAAGTGGTAACACGTTATTATACTAAATTAAAGTGAAATTTAAAGCCCTGTTTGTGCAAAACGGATAAATCATCCGAGAACGTGATAATAAAGTATTCCGAGCCATTCACGCACTATGTATGTAGGAAGAAGCCATGCGGGGGTATCGGCAGAAACAGCGGAGGGAGCAATCCCCTCACGCTTTGCGAGCAGTGAGGCTCGGTATTGGTGAAAGCCGTCGGTAACTATGATGGTTTCACCGTCTAAGCCAAGGTCTTTAAGCATTTTTGCGGAATATTTGAGATTTTCTTCGGTGTTTGTTGAGGTGTCCTCAATGATGATTCTGTTTTCGTCTATTCCTGCGTCGATAAGAGAGTCCGCAATGGCCTTGCCTTCAGGCATGATTTCGTCCGGTCCCTGACCGCCGGAGCAAACAGCTATGACCTCGTTGTTTTCGAGAAGGTAATCGGCGGCGGCGTCAATTCTTCGCTGAAGCATAAGACTCGGGGTGTCGCCGTTTACCTTACAGCCGAGAATAATCATCGCGGTTGGATTTTGCGGGGTATTATACGCCGCTTTCAGCATAATAAACGATAAATAACAGGCTATAATCATGCATATGAAAAGAGCGGAAAGAAACAGCGCAAAAACGATTTTTCCTGCGCCGTGAGAAAAAAATCCGCGCAGTTTTTCCCAAAACACCAGCGGTATCAGAAGTATCACCGCGGCGCCCGCTCCGAAAATATTTCCGACGTTGCATATTCCGGCGGACATAGGCAGAACAAATATAAAAAGCATATAGAGAAGCGCCGCAACGGCAATAATTTTTAAAGCTATCATAAATGGTCTCCGAAAGCGTTTAATTTTTTCCATATTAAATTTATGACCTCATTTTTTTATCAATTATATTTTTTATTTTAACTCACATCCACAAGTATTGCAACCTTTTATAAAATTTTATTCGTTTTTTCGGGCTATTCTTCCAAAAAAGCACGGCAGTTGTTATTGGTTCACTGCGTCTTAACATGTATAAAACACAAAAATCCCCCGCTTGACTTGCCGGGAGATTCTTATGTTACGTCTTTAAAAAGGCTGTTTTGAGTTTAAAATGCCTAAATTTCGTTTTATAGGTTTGTCGCCTCTGAAAGCAAACGCTCCGTCATTCATTCGCATATTCACATTTTCAGGATTGAGAAAGTGAACTTCTGTATTGCAAAAGCCGCAAAACGGTTTTTCGGCTTTATTGCTGTTTAGGGGACAGCAAAGCTGACACTCATCGCAGCCCCATGCGATTTTACTTTTATAAATCATGTTTTTCTCTTCAGGCGAAAGCTCGCCCTTTTTCTGAGTGATGTAAGACAGGCAATTTTCCTTTTGAAAATTCGGAAGATTATTCGACGGGCAGGCTTGTGCGCATTTTGAACAGTGAAAACATCCTTCGACAGAGGCTGTTGTATGAGTCAGCTCCATATCGGTAACAAGCTCGCCGATAAAAACAAATGAACCGTACTTTTGATTTATCAGCAAGCCGTTGTCGCCGATGACTCCCAGACCCGCAAGAGCCGCCGCGTACACTTCTCTGACAGGCGAATTGTCGCAAAACGGCTCAAACCGCATGCCGGTTATGCTTTCAAGACTGTCCGCGGCGTCTGAAAGGCACGGAAGTATTACCTTGTGATAATCCTTTACGCATGCGTAATAAGACAGGTTCCTTTCGCCTGACTCCTTTATGTAATAAGGAAACAGACACAGGATAATGCTTTTTGCGTTTTTCGGAATCCTTTCCTTTGCCCTGCATTCAAGCAAAGGCAAAGCATTTTCATATCCGCACACGCCCCATTCCTCTATGCCGAGCTTTTTAAGCTCATTGGCTATTATTTCCGTATTGCTCATAGTATTCCTCTAAGCACAAACCGCTTTCTTTTATCAGCGGAGCGTAATATGTACCGACAAAGCGGTAATGCCACGGCTCATAGATATATCCCGTGATATCCTCCTTGCCTTTTGGATATCTCATTATAAATCCGTACTCCTGAGCGTGCTGAGAAAGCCACTCAAACTCTTCTGTGTCCTCAAAGCTTTCAAGAACGTCCCAGTCGGTTGTTCTGACAATATCGGCGGCAAGCCCGGCGTTGTGCTCGCTTGTTCCGGGAAGCGCTATATTTTTTGCAACGTCGGCATACGCCTCCTCAGCTGTATATCCCCAGCTTTTGCGCTGTTCGATATTTCTGTCAAAAAGATCCTGCTGATACTGTATTGTGCGGTAAGCGGACAAGACCTTAAGCTCAATACCGTCCTCTTTTGCGGCTTCAACCATTTTCAAGCAGTAGTAAGCCGCTGTTTTTTCCATTTCCTTTGTATCGTTTACAAACGCGGTTTCGATTTCATAGTCGTCGGGAAGAGGATTGTCTGTATTTACGACAAAGTATGCCCATTTTTCGCCGTTGCCGACAGTTCCAAACTCGCTTGAATCCGAAGGTTCGGAAGCGGTCGTTTGCTCGGTTGTTACAGGTGTGGTCGAAGTAGTTTCATCCATTGATACTGAAGTCGCCTCCGTTTTTGTTGTCATGTCGGAAGCTTCGGTAACTGACGAGGAAGTCGTTGTGGTAGCGGCCGACGAAGTGGTCAAATCAGTGCTGTTATTCTCCGAAACATTTTGACATCCCGAAAGCAGCAATACGGCAAGCAGGATTAAAGCTGTTTTTTTCATTATATTCGTCTTCCTTTCTTTTATTTTTCTTTATGATTATTATACCACCCTTGAATGTTTTTGTCCACTCACATCCGTAATTTAAACACTGTATAAATTTTCATGGTTAACATTGCCCATTTATCGATTTATATCGGCGCAAAATTGTATGAAAGGTTGATTTTTTGCAGGATTTAAAATTTAGACTTGCAAAATTTGAGCGTAAGGCATATAATATATTCAATGCGTTTGATCGCGGCGGACTAAAATTCCGCAAAAAAATGCGAAAGGGTAATATTGACATGAAACTAAGCGAAATGAACAAAGACAATCTTTCAGATTTTCTTGATGAAGCCAAGACTCAGTATGAAGCATTTAAGTCTCAGGGACTTAAACTCGATATGTCAAGAGGTAAACCTTCTCCGGCTCAGTTAGACCTGTCAAATGATATGCTGACTTGCATCAACGGAGATTGCATAAAATCCGAATCAGGTCTTGACTGCCGAAATTACGGCGTTTTGGACGGAATTGACGAGGCTAAACGACTTCTTGCTCCTATGCTCGGAGTTAATATAAACGAAGTCATTGTTGGGGGCAACTCGAGTCTCCAGCTGATGTACGATACCATTATGAAAGCTATGGTTCTCGGAACAAAGGATTCTGACAAGCCTTGGGGCAAATATGACAAAATTAAGTGGCTCTGCCCTGCTCCCGGATATGACCGCCATTTCGCTATATGCGAATCACTCGGAATTGAAATGATAACAATTCCGATGAACAGCGAAGGTCCTGATATGGACATGGTTGAAAAGCTTGTTTCCGAGGACGAGACTGTTAAGGGCATATGGTGCGTTCCTATGTACGCAAACCCAACAGGTATTACATATTCGGACGAGGTTGTCAGAAGATTTGCCGCTCTTTCCCCTGCCGCTAAGGATTTCAGAATTTTCTGGGATAACGCTTACTGCGTTCATCATCTCTGCGACGACCATGATAAGCTTCTCAACATCCTTGACGAATGCAAAAAAACCGGCAAACAGGATATGGTTTACATATTCGCCTCAACATCAAAAATTTCTTTCTCCGGAAGCGGACTTGCCGCAATAGGCGCAAGCGAGGCCAACATAAACGCCCTTAAAAAGCAGCTTGCTTTTCAGACTATCGGATTTGATAAAATCAACCAGCTCCGCCACGCCAGATTCTTTAAGGATTTTGACGGAATTAAAGCTCAGATGCGCAGACATATGGAGATTATTAAGCCGAAATTTGATATGGTTATTAAAATGCTCAATTCTGAGCTTAAACCTCTCGGCATCGGCTCATGGCACGAACCGAAGGGCGGATACTTTATTTCGTTTGACGGTCCCGCAAATACGGCGAAGAGAATTGTTTCTCTCTGCAAGGACGGAGGCGTTGTTCTTACCGGCGCCGGTGCGTCTTATCCGTACGGAAAGGACCCCGAAGACAAAAACATAAGAATCGCACCCACTTATCCGTCCGTTGACGAACTTGAAAAAGCTATGGAACTGTTTTGCATTGCCGCGAAAATAGCAGCCGCCGAAAAACTCCTTGAAGGCTGATATTTTATAATATTTAAAATATTATATTAATTTATATTATATCAACAGCGTACCGTTCTTTAATATTCGGTGCGCTGCTTTTTCATTTCAGATATTTATATATATGTCAGTATACCCTCACCGTCTCCGGTTATATTTATACTGCCGTTTTGCGCCGGCACAAATATGCTGTCTCCTTTTTTAAAATCAACTGACTTTCCGTTTACAGCCAAGTTACCTTTTCCGTTCAGAACAATGATTGAGCGAAAGCTTTTTATATCGCAGTTCAAATTTACGGTTTTGCAAAAATCCAGCTTCTGAGCTGTAAAATATTTACACGATACAAGGGCTTTTTCCGTATTTTCAAAATTTATTTCTGTGCGCTCGAGATTTATCACATCAAGCGCGTTTTTAATATGAAGCTCGCGCGCATTGCCGTTTGAATCCTTTCTGCCGTAATCATAAACCCTGTATGTGATATTTGAATTCTGCTGTATTTCACATATCAGTATTCCCGAACCTATGGCGTGTATCGTACCCGGGAAAATAAAAAAAACATCTCCTTTTTTAACATACACTTTATTAAGAAGATCCGTCAATCTTTCTCTGTTTATTCCTTGCATAAGCTCTTTTTTCGTAACCTTTTTGTTTAATCCGAAATATATATACGCTCCGGGCTCACAGTCTATGACATACCACATTTCGGTTTTACCATACTCGTTTTTTTCTCTCAACGCGTACTCGTCATCAGGATGAACCTGCACAGATAAGTTTTCTTTTGCGTCAATAAGCTTAATCAATATCGGAAAATCCTTCTTAACACCGCATTTGCTTCCCAAGCAGGAAACACCGTTACGCTCTATATATTCCCGCAGCGTCAAGCCTTTGAACACTCCCTCACTGACAATGCTTTCACCGTCAGGATGAGCCGAAAGTTCCCAGCTTTCAGCCGCTTTTTCAAGGGAGGTTTCTTTGTTATATTCCGTAATCAGCCTCGTTCCTCCCCACAGATATCCTTTTATTGACGGCTTAAGCTTTATTGGTGAAAAGTCTTTTACATTACTATGAAGATAGTCATTGCTTTCATTACTCTCAGCTCTTTTTTTTAAATTTCCGCTATTCAAAAAAGTCATCCTCCTCAGTTGCATTTTGCTGTAACGTCAATATGTGCCTGTAGCTGTTTATATTAATTACTCTATATAATATTAATTTTTAAGGCACTATTATCTCTTTTGAATCAGATATTTTTTAACTATTGACAAATTATATAACGTCTATGAAACGAGGTAATGATATTGAACAGCTTAACTAACTGTCAAATTCAGCATATGATAATCAAGGTTAGACTATTAAATGAATGCCGCTTATAACTGGTATATCCCCCCTCCTGTTATTCGTCCTGCTATTTCACTTTCCATCTGTACCCGCAATCGGTACAAAACACTTCATATTTGCCCTGCTTTCCCGCGAAACCCGCTAATAAACCAATTCCGCCGATTCCGCCTGTCAATATCGCTCCGCCGATAGACTTGCCAACTGAAAAACATTTTCGCTTATTACCAAGCACTTGAATGTTGTGACCCCCGCACTTTGGGCATTTAATTTCCTTTGCCATAATATACCCTCCAAAAATTAACTTCATATTATTATAGCACATTATGTTTATTATTGTCATGCAATGAGCCTTTTATTGTAAATTAGAAATTTTTGTTATTTAATTTACAAGCACAAACAGCTGACATGCCGTCACAGTATTTCCTCCATAGTCGTTCTCTGAACTTTCATATGTCTGGAATCATAAAACTTCCTAGCCGCATCGTTTCCCTCCCAGACATTAAGGGTTACGTTATAGCAGCCTATTTCTTTAGCGAATTTTTTTACATAATCGTAAAGCGCGGTTCCGATATGCTCCCCTCGGCAGGTTTCATCTACACAAAGATCATCAATATAAATTGATTTTATCGGCGTCATGTTCTGAGAGCCTGAATAATCCTTTAAAACACAAAAAGCATATCCTTTAACTTTTCCGTCGCTGTCTGTACAAACAAATACAGGCGTTGAGTCATTTTTAAAAATGCCTATAAGCTCTTCATCGCTGTACTTTTTTGTGTTCGGGATAAACAGGTCGGGTCTGATATCGCTGTGGACGTTCAGAACCTGCCTTAAAAGAGAATTAACTCCGTTTAAATCATTTTCATTTGCTCTTCTGATATTCAATTTAACATCTCCGTATTTTTTATCTGCGCTCTTTATAAATCATATCAACGACTTTTGAGAAGTCTCTTGAAAGCTTGTGAGGCACCATTGGGCTTTCGAGCAGCCCCTCTTTTATACAGCGAACAGCCTCTGCAGCCTCATAAGTAAAGCCGTTTTTGGTTTCGGTGTCCTTAAAACGTTCAGTTTCTCTCTTATCCTTATCATAAAGCACCGCTTCGCTTGCGAAATGAATGTTCGGAAGCACAATTCTGCCGTTGTCTCCGAAAATTGCAAGGCGCTCGTCCGCAGGAAAATCAATAGAAGCGCTCAGCGACGCAAGAACATCCCCTATTTTCATTGTGACATTTTCGGTCGTATCAACTCCTGTTTCGGCAAAAACTGCGTTGAGCTTAATATCCGAAACCTCTCCGTCGGTCATATACGTTGAAAGCTCATACGGATAAACAAGCAAGTCAAGCGCCGCTCCTCCGCCGAGCTTGGGATTAAAGTATCTCGCGTTCGGATCCTTGTTCGCGATAAATCCGATAGAACCCTCAATATATTTCACTTTGCCGATTCTGCCCTCTTTTATCCATTCTTTTGCCTTTTGCATCGGAGGCAAAAATCTGCTCCACATGGCTTCCATTACGAAAACGCCTTTTTCCTTTGCAAGCGGCAACACTCTGTCGGCTTCAGCTTGGCAGGTAAACATCGACTTTTCACACAAAACCGGAACTCCGTAGTTTATGCAAAGCTCGGTAAGCTGAGCATGTGTTTCCATTGTAGTAGATATATACACAGCATCGGGTCTTGCCTCATTGAGCATTCTTTCATACCCGCCCATTGTTTCATTGTCTCCGAAAAACATCGGAATTGAATTGTTCTGCGCAAATTTTTTCGCTCTTTCCTCACTTCTCGACGCAACGGCCGAAACCTCTATTCCGTCTAAAAGCTTTACTGCGTCACAGAATTTGTAAGCGATTGACGCCGCTCCCATTATTCCGAATTTAAAGCTGCTCATACAAAAATCCCTCCGTAAAGGACATGTTATATTTTTCGTTTCAATGTACTTGCAATATCAATTTAATCCTACAATTTTTTTACATTATATCTAAATCCAATTCAAATGTCAACACAGACATACTTTTAAGCGTTCCCTATGAAAAAAGCCGCTGCGCCTATTAAGACCGCAGCGACATACTTGCTGACATTTATCATTAATTATCCCGACTTGAACCGCAGCAGCCCAAGAAATTATCAAAAACAGCTATCTCTCATTAAGCTTTGCAAGACAATTTCTGCAAATACATTTTCCGCTGAACTCTATTATATCATCACGGCCTCTGCAAATTATACACGTCGGGGTATACTTTCTAAGATAGATATAGTCATCGTCAACCATAATTTCCATCGGGTCTTCGATTTTAATGCCCAGATCTCTTCTAAGCTCTTTCGGAATAACTATCCTTCCAAGAGGATCCACTTTTCTTACGATGCCTGTTGCTTTCAATTTTATCCGTCCTTTCTGCATACTATTATAATATAATTATATACATTATATTTATTATTGTCAACATTTAAATTCTTATCTGATTTATATTAATATATTATCATTTCTTTTCCTATATTAATATTCTCTTCCTCACAATATGCATAATTTATCAAAAGTCCTGTTTGTCCTGTATCACACCGCTTTTCTTTGCTTTTATTTTTTAACTGCTGGTCGCCTTAAAGCCTGAGATCTTTTTTCAGTATCAAAAAATTGACATTTATAATTATATATATTTTTTTAATTGATATGTAAATAATTTGATAATCCAAAGTCAAATGATTATTATATTGCTGTTTTTTTAAGCCGATATGATAAAAATTCTTTTCTTACTTTCGTGTCATTTTTCAATTGATATAATAAACGCCGGCTAAAACAGTCGGCGCTTAGTATCATTTTGTGTCTCAAACCTATGAAAATATAAAAGTCAAGTATGCTTCATTGTGTCTATTTCGGTACTTTCTCTTAAAATATTTTCCCACCACTCACGGTTATCCAGATACCAGCGGATGGTTTTCTTTATGCCATCCGCAAACTTCGTCTCAGGAAGCCAGCCAAGCTCATTATGTATTTTTGTCGGGTCAATCGCATAGCGCATATCGTGTCCCTTTCGGTCGGCGACATATGTAATCAGGCTTTCAGGCTTGCCTAACTCCTTGCAGATTATCTTAACTATATCTATGTTTCTCATCTCGTTGTGTCCGCCGATATTATATATCTCCCCTGATCTGCCCTTATGGATAATCAAATCAATTGCTTTGCAGTGGTCCTCTACATAAAGCCAGTCACGAACATTTATCCCCTCGCCGTACACGGGAAGCGGCTTGTCGTTCAAAGCGTTTACTATCATCAGCGGTATCAGCTTTTCAGGAAAGTGATACGGTCCGTAATTGTTAGAACAGCGGCTGATTGTCACAGGCAGTCCGTAAGTACGGTGATATGCCATAACTAACAGGTCAGCACCAGCCTTAGAAGAAGAATAAGGACTGCTTGTATGTATCGGCGTTTCCTCGGTGAAGAACAGGTCGGGTCTGTCAAGCGGCAAATCGCCGTAAACCTCATCTGTTGATACCTGATGATATCTTTTTATACCGTATTTTCTGCAAGCGTCCATCAGCACAGCTGTGCCCATGATGTTAGTCTGAAGGAAAATTCCCGGGTCTTCTATGCTTCTGTCAACATGCGATTCCGCCGCAAAGTTCACCACTATATCCGGCTTTTCTTCCTCAAACAGCTTATACACCGCTTCTCTGTCACATATGTCGGCTTTTACAAAACGGAAATTCGGTTTATCCAACACCGGCTTAAGAGTTGACAGGTTCCCTGCGTATGTAAGCTTGTCAAGGCAGATCATTCTATACCCGGGGTGTTTTTCAAGCATATAAAACACAAAGTTTGAGCCTATAAACCCCGCTCCCCCGGTTACTATTATTGTCATTGCGCCGACCTCTCTCCCCAAACGCTTACTTTAAGGAAACCATCTTTTCTATGAAATCCTCATGTGTAAACTTACATGCTGTTCTGTCATACTCACCGCCCGGAGTATCCCAAAGTACAGGGCAAAGTCCGTGCTCGCCAGCCGACGTCGCTACGTTTAACAGATAATTTTCTAATTGTTCGCGGGTTTTGTTAGAACCTGTCGCTCCATACTCACCGACAATCACCGGTATTCCTTTATCAGCATACCATGTTTTCATCAAATTCATATAATTGTTGAGCTCGTCAAGATCCTCCTGTGTGCCCCATGTTGTTTGTGCTTTTCCCCAATCTGCGTCCTCAGACAATATCGCAAAAGTTGGCGGAGTATAATAATGAACAGAAATTGCCATTCTGTTCGCGGGATCGTCCGGCATCTTGAAAAGCGGATCGCACACTAAGCTAATATCTGTCCAGTATCCCGCTATCAAAAGATGACGCTTTGGATTGTTTCCGCCGGAAGCCCTTATTACATCAACAAACTTTTGATTTATCGAATTAAATATTTCATACGCCTGCTCTTTGCCTTCCTCACTTCCGTATCTGTCCCACACGCTGTCAATGCCTATTTCGTTCATTGACTCAAACATAAGCTTATCACCGTAATTTTTGAATGTGTCGGCTATCTGTTCCCACATATAGGCGTATTTGTTCATGGTGTTGTCATAATCATCCGCAATGTCCTCACCAATCCAGCCCTCGTGGTGCATATTTAAAATGCAGTACATTCCGCTGTCAAGAATCCAATCAACTACTTGCTTTACTCTAGCGGTATACGCCTCGCTCAGTGTGCCGTCTTCCGCCATTAAATTCGACCATGTAACCGGAAGTCTCATTACCCCAAATCCGGCATCCGCATATCCCTTTATCATTTCTTCCGTGACAACAGGACTGCCCCATGCCGTTTCATATGATTCGGGTTTAGGGTCGCTGTTGTACTGAGCAATCCAGTCCCCGGTAGCGTCAAAAGTGTTTCCCAAATTAATTCCGACACCCATATCGTCTACAATTTCTGCCGTAGTCATTTCACGCATTTCACCGAGTTTATCACACCCGGTCATCATAAACACCGATGCGATAGCGCTAATACTGACTAAAAGTGCAATAAATCTTGCTGATTGTCTTTTAAAAGTTCCCATTTTACAGAATACTCCTTTCAGCTAAATATATCATTTTATGCAATCAAAGCGCGTATAAAAAATTACTCCAGTTATCTGAAGTAACTTTGAGTATATCACACCGTTCCTCTATTGTCAATATAACTATATAATATCTAATCCCTTCGATTCTATTTATTATGAATCGTTTTATACTTCGCAGCATTTCAATCATATCGTTTTGCCTTTATTCTGTCATATAACTTTTTATAAGAAAGATACCCATACGTTCCAAATATACTACTTATAATTTGGCCTTTAACCGGCAATGAAAAATGCGGAGATCTAATACATTTGATCATTCGTTTTCTTATTTTTTTTATAATTTTCTTTTCATATATATTGTTATCTCTGTTTGAGGAATTCTCAATCATACGAATTATGTCCATATATGCTCCAACAACTCGATAATTAATCGCAGCTTGATTTTCTGGCATATATTGCATTAAATCAGATTCTAATTTTTCTACAATTTCAATTAGATCTAAATTACGAGTATTAAATGTGCTGTTCAAAATTGATCCGCTTCTCTGAACATACCAATAAAGATACTGGGGAATATAAACGACCTTTCTCCAGTGTTCTTTTTTTCACAATCGGTGTCGGATCAACTATTCTCGGCAAATCCTCTGCTATGTAAAACTGTTCAGGCCTTGCCTTGACCTGTTGGCAAATATCTTTCGGCTAGCCATTCGGCTATCCATACTTTCGCTTTATAATGGCGGCATCGACGCGCAAAATACTCATTTTCAGAGCAATAAATCGCAGAATGAGCTTCATTTTCTGAAATATTCATCAATTTTCTCATTTTGGGCAAAAATAAAAAGACCGTCAGTTTTACAACCAACGGTCAAACAGGTCTATGGAACTGAAAAGTTCATTTTTTCCATCAGA
>CALWZA010000003.1 GCA_944385905.1 uncultured Clostridia bacterium | reverse complement strand
TTTTTCGGCGGGCTGACCACGATTGTATCGTTTTCGTCATACTGGCTGTTTTATGATGCTTTTGAAATAAAAGGCTATATATCAAACATAATTTCATGGGTTTTAGCTGTTCTTTTCGCATTTTTCACAAACCGAATCTGGGTCTTTAACTCACCGACAACCGGTGCTGCCGCATTTTTGACTCAAATGGCTGCTTTTTTCGGCGGACGGCTTTTTTCGGGCGCGGCGGAAACTATATTTATATTTATTTTTGTCGATTTGCTGTCCTATAACTCCCTTGCCATGAAGCTTATCGCAAGTGTATTTGTAGTTATTCTCAACTATTTTCTAAGCAAGCTCTTTATTTTTAAAAATACACGTTAGGTTAAATCAATTAAAAACTCCCGGCAATCAAGCCCTTTTAATTTCAGGGTTTGCTTTGCCGGGAGATTTTTTCGATTTCAAGCTGTTAATCTGAAAGAGTAACCTTTGCCATTTTCTGTTCTGCAATCGGTCTGTCATTAAAGTTTGTTTTTGTTTTCGCTATTTCGTCAACAACGTCCATTCCCTCTATTACCTTTCCGAAAGCCGCATACTGTCCGTCAAGATGAGGCGCGTCCTGATGCATTATAAAAAACTGCGACGACGCGCTGTTGGGGTTCATGCTTCTCGCCATTGAAATAACCCCTCTTGTATGCTTAATTGGGTTATCAACTCCGTTTGCTTTAAACTCGCCCTTGATTTTTTCTTTGGCGCCGCCCATTCCTGTTCCCTCGGGGTCGCCTCCCTGAATCATAAATCCTTCTATAACTCTGTGAAATATCAGTCCGTCATAAAAACCCTCGGACACAAGCTTTTCAAAGTTTTTAACCGTTATCGGAGCGGCCTCGGGATAAAGCTCGATTTTGATTTTCTTTCCGTTTTCCATTTCTATTGTTACCATAACCGTTTTCCTTTCTGTATTCAACATTTTTCATCTACTCAACTAAAGTTTCTCTTTCAAACCCTTCGGGGACTTCAAACAAAACTCCGTCGACGTTAGACCTTACTTCGTTAAAAGTATAAACATGAAGCGCGTTTTCGCCGAAATCATCGGTTACGCTTATGAGCGTGCCGTCGTCTGAAAACATCCATGTGGACGTACACTCGCTTCCGTTCGCGAAAAGAGTATATGTCTCCTGAGTGCCGGTTTCGGTTTTTTCCGAGCTTACAAGTTCATAGTCGGCGCTCGGATATCCGAAAATATCTGATGAAAGCACGTCTTCGATATATGCTCCGTCAGGCGTGTAAGTCTCAGCCGAAAAATCAAGCGAGTATACCTTTCCGTCTTTAATCAGCGTTCCCGTTTTTGAGTTGCTGTCCTCTACCGTAAACAGCGCTTTATCTTCATCAACAGCTATTGTCTGTACAGCGTCACGCTCTCCGAAGCTGTCCGAAACGTGAAGTGAAAACGAAATATATATCGGTTTTGAATTCAAAAGCTCAAGATACTCAAGCGCAATCATCTGCGGAACGTCTATATCATCGTCCTCAGGCTCCGAAATTCCGTCGGGCTTTTCGATTTTTTCATCTTCCGAAACACTTCCGCTCGGCTGAGAGTCATCCTCCGAAACACCCGTCTGAGTTTCGGATGGCTCCTCGATTATATCCTCTGACACTGAAGAACCGACTTCATCGGGCGCCGACATCAGAGAGCTTTGAACCGACTGACTTTCTCCTAAGTCATCATCGGAAACACCGCTGCACGCTGAAGCAGAAAAAATAACCGACATTGCCGCCGATACCGCGATTAGCTTTTTGAGATTCATTTAAACCGTCCTTTCGTCTTTAACGTCAAAGCCTGTCCGTTATATCCAGGAAAATATGCTCCGACGCACTTTTAACAAACTCGTCCGCCTCTTTCGGCGTAAAATAAACAAATTCGGCTGTTCCCTCATCAAGCGACTCATAAAACTCAGGAATACTTTTAGCTCGGATTTCAACAGCCTTTTCACTGAAATAGTCAAGATAAACATTAGGATAGCTTTTCAGTTTTTTAAGCGCGTTATATGTTTTAAGCGACGGATTGCTTTTAAGATACAGCAAATCTATACGGTACCATTCGGGCTTGACCGCCGCATAAAAGGCGTATTTATCGGGAAATGAGCTCATATATCTGTCCCTCAGCGGACAAAGCACAGCCCTTTTCCACTCGTGGTCGGTAAGCAAGTGGGAATAATACCCGAGATAAAAGGAAAACGCTTTTTTATCCTGCGGTTTTGAAAGGTATTCCTCAAAAAAGTCGCTGTACCTGATAGGATGCCCGAAATTGCCTTTTTCGGGCAGTTCCCAGTGGGTTATGGTTTTTGACGGAGACGGATGCCACTCGCCCGGCTTAATCACTCCGCTGTCGGGCGCTATATTTCCGACAGAAAAATCCTCAAGGCTTAAACCTCTGATTTTATCATATAACAAATCCGCTATGCGAAGATGAGTAATCCAGCTTGCCATTTTATCTCTCCGATTATATAAACTATATTACGTCAATTCCTCCTAAAACGCAGGTTGCTTTTATATAAACCACTGGCGCTCCTGGCGTGAGGCTGTCTGTGTGCTTATTTTCCCAGCCGCCCAAAACAGGCGTTCCTACAACTACGGCTCTGACATTCGGAGGAAGCGCTATATCTACTCCTCCGAAAATCGCCGCAGCCGAAATAGTACAGTTTTTACGAATCACAGCGTTTTTTAAATTAAGCTCCGCGCCTCCGAAAACCGCGGAAACACGGCAGCCGAAGAACTCCTTGCCATTGTAGTTCGGCGACACGCCCCCGAAAAAAGCGTCAAATCTGTCTTTTCCCGCTTTAGGTGCGCCTTTTGCCGTGCCGTCATCTTCCCTGTTTACCGGATTGCCCTCAGCGTCGCACGGAGTGTAGTTTTCCACATCTACCACGCCTTTGGCTTTATTGCTCCTTACACTTTGAAAAATGATTCCCGCTCCGATAAGCACCAAACCTGCCGGTACACATACCGCCCAAAAATCCTTGATGACATCAAGGCTTCTGAGCAAAAGAAAAATTCCGACTCCGGTCAAAACAAGGTTTCCGACATTCGGTCCTGTTTTTATTATACTCAGTATTCCCGGAACAATGAGAAACAGGGTCCACCAGCCGTTAAAAAATATAGTTATACCCCAGTCAAAAAACGAGTTTCCGAAATAAACCACTCCTGCGGCTATAAAAATCAGCCCCAGCACAACGGCAGACATATTGTTTCTCATTTAAATACATCCTTTCAGGTTGATATGCTTATTTTTCAGCGCCTATCAGTTTCATAAACGCTTTGTTCTTTTCCAAAAGCTTAAACACAGCCGAGCCTAGCAATGTCACGCAGACAAACTCTCCGAGAGCGACCCACGCCATAAGCAAAATCAGCGGCTCATCCGCAAAGTCGGGCACAAAAAACTTCATCTCAAGACCGACTATGACTCCGTTGAAAACCACAGGAAATGCCGAAGCCAGCAAATATCTCGGCAGACCCTTTAAAGCGGTTTTCCCGACAGCGTATATGCACAGCACCGCAAGAAGCGTCGCAAACGAGCCGAAAACCATATCCACCGCTCCGAGAGAGCTTATAATGTTTGCGGCTATACATCCGATTACCATTGAAATGCAGTAATCAAACTTAAACAGGCACAGCAGTACCAGTATTTCCGATATGCGAAACTGCACCATGCCGTAGGCAAGCGGTGCGCATGCGTATGTAATCACCGCGTAGACCGCCGCCACAATTCCTATTTCCGCAATTCTGCGAGCTGTTAAACCTTTTTGATTCATATTAAATTCTCCTTGTTTTTTATTGAGATGGTTAGGCAAGGAACATCTCTTTAACATAATAGCTCAATCGGCAGACATTGTCAAGAATTTCATTTATTCGTCTTAAACAGACCGAGCAATGACGCTCCGACAGGTACAGCCGCCGCGTACATCAGCGCTTTAAGCAAAAGCTCACCTGAAAGCGCGACAGTTGAAAAAACGGCTTGCAGAGGCGGAATATAAATGCAGGCAAACATCACCGCCGCTGAAATTGAAGCCGCGGCAACAAGCCAAGGGTTTTTAAACGGATTAATTCTGAAAAGTGATTTTTCTTCGCTTCGGCACTCAAAAACATGTATAAGCTGAGACATAACAAGAGTAACAAGCGCAGCCGTTCTCGCGGCGGCTTCAAAGCCTTCGGTCGCCTTTAAAACCGACACAAAGCATCCCAAAGTCGCAAGACCTATAAACATACCCCTGAATATTATTTTTGTAAGAAGACCGTCTGAAAAAAAGCTGTCTGTGCTCTTTCTGGGCTTTTTTCTCATAACATCGGGATCTGTCGGCTCAAGTCCGAGAGATATTGCGGGCAAGCCGTCTGTCACAAGGTTTACAAGCAGGATCTGAGTGGGCAGAAGCACCATGGGAAATCCCATTACAATGCTGAAAAACATTGTGACCACCTCGCCGATATTGCACGAGATAAGATACCTTACCAGCTTTCTGATATTTGAATATATATTTCTGCCCTGCTCGACCGCACATACAAGAGTTGCGAAATTGTCGTCCAGCAAAATCAAGTCAGCCGCTTGTTTAGTGACGTCGGTTCCTGTCGTTCCCATTGAAACTCCGATGTCCGCTTCCTTGACCGCGGGAGCGTCGTTTACTCCGTCGCCTGTCATCGCCGTTACAAGACCGTTTCGCTTAAAAGACCTCACTATTCTGAGCTTATCGGCAGGATTTACTCTCGCAAACACCGCCGTTTTAAGCACGGCTTTATCAAGCTGTTCGTCGGTCATTTTTTCAAGCTCTTCGCCGGTTAAGCATAAATCTCCGTCGTGCATCAGTCCTGCCTGCTTTGCGACCGCGCACGCTGTGAGCTTGTGGTCTCCCGTTATCATAACAACCTTGATATTTGCCGAAATACATGCCTGTATAGCCTTTTTAGCCTCGGGACGAGGTTTATCTATCATTCCTACAAATCCGAGAAAGGTCTCATCTTCTCCCTGCTTTTTTACCGAAAACGCAAGCACTCTCAAAGCGTTTTCGCACAGCTCGTTTGCTTTGTCCGAAATTTTATCGCGAATATACTGAGTAAGAGGCGCTTTTGCTCCTGTTTCGGGAACGAGCACCTTTGTACATCTCGACAGCAAGACGTCTATCGCCCCTTTTGAGTACACCGCCGTTTCACCGTTTCCGCTGACGGTAACAGACATGGTTCGTGTTTCGCTGTCAAACGGAATTTCGTCTGTTCTGCGGTATGATTTTGAAAGCTCGCCGGCGGTTATTCCTCCCTTTGCGGCGGCAACAAGCACCGCTATCTCCGTCGGGTCTCCCACCACCTCATATTCGCCGATTTTTTTTCTCTCTCTCGACGATTCGGCTCTCACTCTTCTTGATATCGCCGAACCTGAGCATAAAACTCCGCATTTTAAAAGCTCGGAAAGCGCCGGGTCATTGCGTGACGTCCTGTTTTTAAATTTAGGCTCTATTTCTCCGGCTATTTTATATCCTGTTCCCGAAACGCTGTACTCCCTGCCGTATGTACATATATCCGTTACTGTCATTTTATTTTCGGTTATTGTTCCTGTTTTATCCGAGCAAATCACCTCGGCGCACCCAAGTGTTTCAACCGAATGAAGCCTCTTAACCAAAGCGTTTCTCTTAAGCATTCTTCTTATTGCCAAGGCAAGGGCAATTGTAACTGTTGCCGGAAGACCTTCGGGAATCGCCGCTATCGCTATTGTTATAGAGGTCATGAACATTGTGAAAAACGGCTCGCCACGCAAAAGTCCTGCCGCGAACACGATTACACATACAGCTCCGCATATAAGCGCCAAAATTTTTCCAAGCTCGCCCAGCTTCTTCTTAAGCGGTGTTTCCTCGGCTGTTATGTCCTCAAGCATATTTGAAACCGCGCCCATCTGTGTGTCCTTGCCTGTCGCGAACGCCTCGCATCTTGCCGCACCCTTTGAAACTGTTGTGCCCATATATACCACATAGGGCAAATTAAGCCCTTTGAGCTTTTCTCTCGCACCCTTTTCCTCCTTGCTGACAGGAACTGTTTCTCCGGTAAGTATAGCTTCATCGCAAAGAAGTGATTTTTGCTCTGTAACAAACCCTTCGCAGGGAATTCTGTCGCCTGCTTCTATTTCAAAAACGTCTCCAGGAACAATATGTGCGGCAGGAATAACCCTAAGTTCTCCGTCACGGTAGACTTTTGCAGAAGGCGCTGTCATTTTTTCAAGCTCCTCAAGAGTCTTTTCGGTGCGGTTTTCCTGAATATAACCGAGCAGAGCGTTGATAACCACAATTATCATAATGGTGAGGGCGTCATAAACCTGACCGAGAAACAGCGATATCACAGTTGCCGCAAGAAGTATCAGCACGAGCAAGTCCTTAAACTGATTGACAAATATCCTGCACCTGCTTCTTTTCTTCCCTGCCGCGAGCTGATTTTCTCCGTACTTTCTGAGCCTTTTTGCCGCCTCCTCAGACGAAAGACCAACCGCCGCGGAATTTCGCTGTCTTTGCTGACTTGAGTTTTCAATCATATTATATCTGTCATTCCTTTCATCGTTTCGGCTTTGTCCTTACTGCTAAGTCTATTCCGATAAAAGGTCTTTTATTCTGAAAAAACCGCCCTCGTTACTGACGAAAGCGGCTTTTTGATTATTTTATTCTCCAGATTTCCTTCGCGTATTCCGATACGGTTCTGTCCGATGAAAATTTTCCGGCATTGCACATATTAAGCCAGCACTTTTTTGCAAAGGCGTATTTATCAGTATAATCTCGGTTTACTTTGAGCTTTGCCTCTAAACACGGCTCAAAATCAAGAAGCAGAAAGTAGTGGTCGGGTTTATGCCACGAGGCTCCGTCGAGCAGAGAGGTATAAAGCTCTTTGAACATTCCTGTTTTACCGTCGCTTAAAGTGCCGTCAACAAGGGCGTCAAGGCATCTTTTTATCTTCGGGTCTTTTTCATAATAATCCCTTGAGCGGTAGGTGTCCTTTATTTTTTCGATGTCCTCAACCCTTGCGCCGAAAATAAAGTTGTTTTCATCTCCTGCTTCTCTGACTATTTCAATATTAGCCCCGTCATAGGTTCCGAGAGTTACCGCGCCGTTTAGCATAAGCTTCATATTTCCGGTTCCCGACGCTTCTGTTCCTGCTGTTGAAATCTGCTCGGAAACATCAGCCGCAGCTATGATTTTCTCGGCATATGAGACATTGTAATCAGAAACAAATATTACTTTGATATACCTGCTGACCGCTTCATCCTCGGCTATCAGCTTTGCGACCTCATTTATAAGCTTTATTATGCCCTTTGCCCTGAAATATCCGGGCGCTGCCTTTGCTCCGAAAATAAAGGTTGTCGGTGTGAAGTCCTTCAGGCTTCCCTCTTTTATCTCAAAATAAAGCTCAAGAATACACAGAATATTTAAAAGCTGTCTTTTATATTCGTGAAGTCTCTTAATCTGAACGTCGGTTATCGAACAAACGTCAAATTCGGCTCCGTCGTGCTTTTGAATATAGTCTCTGAGCGTCAGTTTATTATTTTTCTTGATTTCAATAAACCTGTCAAGCACAGCCTTGTCGTCGGCATAGCGCTCGAGCTTTTTTAACTGCGAAAGGTCTGTTATCCAGCCGCTGCCGCCCAAAAGCTCGGTTATAAGCTCACTCAGCTTCGGGTTGCACAGCGCAAGCCACCTGCGCTGAGTAATTCCGTTTGTCTTGTTGCAAAACTTTTCGGGATAAAGCTCATACCAGCACTTTAAAACGTCGTTTTTCAAAATCTCGGTGTGAATCTCGGCCACACCGTTTATGTGACCTGAGCATCTGCACGCAAGATAAGCCATGTGAACGGTTTTATCCTGCACTATAAGAAGCTTTGAATATTTATCCTGGCTTACTCCTGCTTTTTCAAGCTCGGATTTGAATTTAGCGTTGATTTTCGATATGATTTTAGCAATTTCGGGTGAAACCTTTTTGACGGTTTTTATATCCCATTTTTCCAAAGCTTCCTGCATTACAGTGTGATTTGTGTAGTTAAAAACTTTTTCAACCGCCGCGAGAGAATAACTGAAGCTTTGACCGTCGTTCATCATAAGCCTTATAAGCTCAGGAATCGCTATGACGGGATGAGTATCGTTGAGCTGGATTGAAACATAGTCCGCAAGCTTTGAATAGTCGTTTCCGTGAACCTTTTTATACTTTTTCAATATATCCTGAAGAGACGCGCTCGAAAAGAAATACTGCTGTTTAAGCCTTAAAAGCTTTCCCTCGTCGGTCGAATCGTTCGGATACAGCACTCTTGAGATATCCTCTGCTTTATTTTTTGCCCGAACCGATTTGTCATACTTCTGCTCGTTAAAAAGCTCAAAATCAAACTGCTCAATCGGCTCGCACTGCCACAGGCGCAGTGTTGAAATATGCTTTGTCTTATACCCGATTATCGGCATATCGTAAGGCACGGCTTTTACGTCGCCGTCTGAAAAGCTCACCGTAACAGTATCGTCGTCCGCTCTCACCGACCAAGGGTCGCCGTATCGTGACCAGTCGTCGGCGGTTTCCTTTTGAAATCCGTCCTCAAAATACTGTTTGAAAATTCCGAATCGGTATCTTATTCCGTAGCCGTCAAGAGGAAGCCCAAGCGTTGCCGCGCTGTCCAGAAAACACGCCGCAAGTCTTCCGAGTCCGCCGTTTCCCAAAGCAGCGTCCTCAATTTCCTCCATATCGTTTATATCGGCGCCGAGCTGAGATAAAATTTCCTTAATCTCGTCGTACTTGCCGCTGCATAAAAGATTGTTAAATATCGCTCTTCCCACTAGGAATTCCGCCGACAGATAATATGCCCTTCTTTTTTTAGAGTGGGTTTCAAGCGATTTTTCCCAGTTTTGCGCAATATCCGCCATGATTGCTTTTGAGACAGCGTTGTGAAGCTCCGTCGGACTTAGCTCCGAAACAGTTTTATGATAATCCGCCCCCGCAAAAAGTGTTATGATTTTTTTCAGCTCGCTCATGAGTCGGTCTCCTTTGCATAATCAAATTCTTTTCTGTCAGCCCTGCCGTAAAGCACTGTGTTATATTTCAAAAACTCCTGCGCTTGTGACAAATCGGCGTCCGGCGCCATTCGCCACTCCCAGTTTCCTCCAATGGTTGACGGAGTGTTCATTCTCGCTTCCGAGCCGAGTTTAAGCAAATCCTGCATTGTAAGTATACATGCATCGGACACGCTCGCCATCGCAGCTGTCATCATGCTTTCAGCCAAACTCTTCGTACTCTTTGCCCGAAGATATTTTTTCGCAAACGCAACGTCTTTAGCTTTTGCGGTTTTTGTCCAGCCGATTATTGTGTCGTTATCGTGAGTGCCTGTATAAACGACGCTGTTTTTCTCGTACATATACGGCAGGTAGTCGCTTTCCTCCCTTGAATCAAACGCAAACTGAAGCACCTTCATACCCGGGAAGCCGCTTCTTTTAAGTAGTTTTCTGACGCTGTCGGTAAGAAAGCCGAGATCCTCGGCAATTATCGGCAGGCTTGAAAGCTCATTTTTCATTGCTTTCCAAAACTCAATTCCGGGGCCTTTTCGCCATACTCCTTTTTTAGCTGTTTTTTCTCCGCTTTTTATGCAGTAATAAGAATCGAAGCCCCGAAAATGGTCTACTCTTATGATATCGTATATCTCCAGACACTTTTTAAGCCTTGAAATCCACCAGCGGTAGCCGTCTTTCTTCATGTATTCCCAGTCATAAACAGGGTTTCCCCAAAGCTGACCGTCCTTTGAAAAGGCGTCCGGAGGACAGCCCGCGACTTCAATCGGATTTAAGTCCTCATCAAGCGAAAACTGCTCAGGCTCAGCCCAAACGTCCGCGCTGTCAGCCGCAACATAAATCGGAAGGTCTCCTATTATCTTAATTCCCTTGGAGTTTACATAAGATTTAAGCTCTTTCCACTGCTTAAAAAACAAATACTGAAGCATTTTATAGTATATTACACGCTCTTTGCATTTGTCTTCCCAGTATTCAAGAGCCTGCGGCTCACGACGGCGGATGTCATCCTCCCACCTGCAAAAAGGCTCTCCGCCGTGTTCGTCCTTAACCGCCATAAACAAAGCGTAATCGTCAAGCCAGTATTTATTCTCTGAGCAAAAGTTTTCAAAGCCTTCAGGGATGTTTTTAATAAAGTTTTGATAAACCTTTAAAAACAGCTTGCCTCTGCTTTTATAAAGAAGCTCATAATCGACTCTGCACGGGTCGTCTCCGAAGTTTTCGTTTTCCCAGTCTGATTTTTTTATATATCCGTCCTTTGCCAAAAGCTCAAGGTCTATAAAATAAGGATTTCCCGCAAAAGTTGAAAAGCTCTGATAGGGGGAATCGCCGAAGGAAGTCGGGCATATAGGAAGTATCTGCCAATAGCCTTGGCATGATTTATTTAAAAAATCCGCAAAAGCATACGCCTGACGCCCGAGAGTTCCAATTCCGAACTCCGACGGCAGTGAAGATATATGCATAAGAACTCCGTTTTTTCGGCAGCTTGGTTCGCTCATTAAAATCCCCTTCTTGAGTACTTTGTTTTCGCATTTTCCTTGCTCTGACAGGATAATTATAACCTATAGTAAATTATCTTATGTTAACCGTTTATTAATAATTGCGTATTTATCCTTTAACCGCCCCCGCGATTACTCCTTTAATGATATATTTCTGACTTACCGCATAAAAAATCACAATAGGAATTATCGCAAGGACAAGCATTGCCATAAAGCCGCCGTAATCTGTCGCTCCGTATGCTCCCTGCATTGCGATTTGGATAGCGACAGGCACGGTTTTATCGTCCGTTCCCAATACAAGGTAAGGCAGCAGATAGTCGTTCCAAATCCACATTGCGTTTAGTATCGAGACGGTTATCGCCGTCGGCTTTAAAACGGGAAAAACTATTCTGAAAAATGTTTGCAGCGGACTGCATCCGTCTATAGTCGCCGCCTCCTCAATTTCAAGCGGAATGCTTTTGACAAAGCCGCTGAACATAAATACGGAAAGCCCTGAGCCAAAGCCGAGATAGACAAAAACTATTCCGATAAGGTTGTCGAAATTAAGCTTGTTTACAACATACGTCATTGTATACATGACCATTTGAAACGGCACTATCATGCTGAAAACAAAAAGATAATACAAAAGCTTTGTCACGGCTGAATTCGCTCTTACTATATACCAAGCCGTCATGGAGGCGCACACAACTATCAGCAAAACCGAAAAAACGGTTATAAACACCGACCTGCCGAAAGCGGCTGCAAACCCGGACGACGTCAGACCGTTTATATAATTGCCGAACCCCGCGAAAGTTTCGGAACTCGGAAACGCAAAAGGCTGAGAAGATATATAGAGCCGCGACTTGAAAGAATTCATGACAACAAGCCCTATCGGAATCAAAAACACAAACGCAAGGATGCTAAGCGCAACGAAAGTAAACAGTGCCGAAGCTCTTTTATTTTCCATTTCTACTGCTCAACCTCCCTGCTTTTTGTGATTTTAAGCTGAATAAACGCTATTGCCGCCACGATAATGAAAAACATAACCGCTTTTGCCTGACCTATTCCCTGCCAGCCGCTTCTGCCGTAAAACGTATTATAAATATTAAGCGCCAGCATTTCGGTTTCCTTTTCGGGAAGTCCGGCGGTCAGGGCGAGGTTTTGGTCAAACATTTTAAACGAGTTAGTCAGTGTAAGAAATGTGCATATTGTAATTGAAGCCATGACCATGGGAATTTTTATCCTTATTAAGGTTTTGAACGGCGATGCCCCGTCTATTGACGCCGCCTCGGAAAGCGAGTCGGGTATATTCTGAAGCCCCGCTATATATATTACCATCATATATCCGATAAGCTGCCAGTTTGTCAGCAAAACAAGTCCCCAAAAACCGTATTCCGCCTTATAGGTCAAATCCGTTCCCGAATAAGACAAAACCCCGTTTATCAATAGATTCCAGATATATCCGAGTACAATTCCGCCTATAAGGTTCGGCATGAAAAAAACCGACCGAAAAAAGTTTGTGCCTCTTATCCCACGGGTAAGCAGCAGCGCAAGAATAAACGCAAAGACATTAACGGTCACTACCGAGACAACGGTAAACAGGGCTGTAAACCAAAGAGCGTGGACAAAATCGCCGTCATAGGTAAAAGCTTTAACATAATTATCTATTCCAACCCACTGAGCGTTTGTTATCGTTGTGAATTTTGTAAATGACAGATATATACCCATAACAAAAGGCACCGCAAACGCAATTGTAAACGCCGCAAGCGTCGGAAGCACAAAAACCGGAAAATATCTGCTTAATGATTTTCTCATTTTTCCGTCTTTTCCTTTCGTTTATTATTTAGTCACTCTTTCGCTGCCCGAAATTCCGCCGGTTTCACATTTCCGCTGACGGCGTTTAAGCGTATTTTTTCTGAGCCTGCAAACATTATTCAAGCGCCGCGCTTTCTTTTTCCCAGCCGCTAACAAAATCGGCTTTAACCTCATCACGGCTTTTTGTTCCCTGAGCATATTTAAGCAAGGAGGCTCCAAAGCTTTCTTTAAAAGCGGCAGACGGGAACACAGTAAAATTCCATGGTATTGAGCTTGCGTTTTTACTGTTCATCCATCTCATAACCTCTTTCGCAAGCGGGTCATCGGGAACCTCGTTTTCTCCGAATGTGTCAAACGGAGCTATAAAGCCGAGCTTGTTTATGACATAGTCTTTTCCCTTATCGCTTGAATAAAGCCAGTATATAAAATCAGCCGCCGCTTGCTGCTCCTCCGCTGAAGCCTGCGAATTGATTGCGTAAAAATTTTCCGTTCCGACGCACAATCCCTGAGTCTCTTCTCCGTCGATACCCATATAAATCGGCAGGTATTTGACGTTTTCCGCCTTGACCTTATTTCCGTCAACTCCCGATATCTGTCCCCACGCCCAGTTGCCGTTCTGAACCATAACGCATTTTTCAAGCGCGAATTCGGCCATTGAATCGGTTACTGTTTTTGTGCCGACGGTTTTTCTGTCAACAGTTGAATTATTTAAATACAGGTCGAAAATATTAAAAAACTCTTCTGAATATTCAAAGGATATTCTTTTTGTCTCATCTGAGGACAGGTCTGTGCCGTTGTTTTCAAACTCATAGTATATCGGTATATTAGCAAGATGAGTCTGCCATCTCCAGTCCTCCCCCGCTTTAAGCGAAGTTGACGCGAAAACTCCGTCGATTCCAAGCTCCGAAGCGTTTTTCTGCATATCCTCCACAAGAGCTTTCAGTTTTTCATAGCTGTCGATTTCATCCATCGATGTGAAGTCGGTCGCTTTTGAGGGCAGAGAAAAATACTTGTCTGTCAGCGCTTTATTGTATATAATTCCATATCCCTCGACTACATACGGTATTCCGCATACCTTTCCATCAGATTCAACGGCAAGAGATTTATCAGTAAGGCTTTTGTACAGCTTTGTATCCGAAAGATCTGCACAGTAATCTTTCCAGTTTGCGTAGCCTCTCGGACCGTTTATCTGAAAAAGAGTGGGCGCTTCGTCTGTCGCCATTTTCGCCGCAAGGGTTGATTCATACTGATTGTTTGCGGCGGTTTCCACTATGACTCTTACCCCTGTTTCTTCCTCATAGCTTTTGGCAAGCTCCTTATATATTTCAGCACTTTCAGGCTTAAAGTTAAGATACCGCACCGTAACCCTGTCTGATTCTCCGCACCCTGTGAAAATTGTCATAGCGCAGACAATTGCCGCCGCCGACATAAATATCCGTTTTTTGTTTATAATCCGCATTTTAAAAGCCTCCGAATTTCTTTATCCGAGCAAGCATCGCTCTTTACGGATATTATGTGAAATTTTATATCGGCTATGCGGAATAAAAAAAAGACGGCATGATTTTTTCACGCCGTTTTATCGCTATTTTATATTTTCATAAGTCGTCATATAAACTTTTTCAAATTTGATTTCCTTTTCGGGTGTTCCCTCTTCATCGGCGCCGACTTCGCAGATTTTTTCATAAACGTCCATTCCCTGAACGACCTGACCGAAAATCGTGTAAATCTGAGAAAAATTCGGTATTCCTCCGTTGTCGATAAAAGCGTTTACAACATCCTCGTTTGCTCCGTCAACATCTTTAAACGCATCTATAAACTCATCGGTAAACTCAATTGTGTTCATAAATAGCACTGTCGAGCCTGCCATGTTCTTTTTATTTAAAATTCCCTTTGTTGTGACATATGAGCCGAGAGCGCCTTTTATCGGCCACAAATCGGGGCTGATTTCAGGGTCGACAAATCTCGTGTCCGAATCAGCCGAAACCGTACCGTCTGGAGTTTTTGAGCCGCCTAAAAAATATACTCCGGGCTCCGAATTGAACACATAAGTCCCATTATAATAGCCGCTGTTTACAAGGTTTGTAAAGTACTCGACATATTTTGGCGCCTTGTCTCTGAACAAAACCGCCGAAAATGTTCCCTCTGTAGTTTCAAACACAACCGTTTCGGCATCATCCGCCGGAGTCTGAAGCTGAACAAGGTCAACTTCTGTGTAATCAAATTTCGGCTTTCCGCTTTGCGAACATGAAAAAGCGAGATAAAACAGTAAGATTATCAAAGAAATCAGCAAAACTACATGCAAACCTCTTTTGAATTCGGGAGTTTTAAAAGGATTGAATTTGTTTGGATTTACCAAGCCCTTTTCATCTGTTTTTTTCATTATGATTCCTCACGTTCTTTATTTTTTTGTAACCTTTGTGCCCTGCCTTGTTTCCTCAACTATATATCCCATTTCGGATATCCTGTCTCTTATAGAGTCGGCAAGCGCGAAATCCTTATTTTTTCTCGCTTCCTTGCGCTGCTCAAGAAGCTGCGCTATTTCTTCCGGTATATATTCCTCCGAATTTTTATCCGAAAGCTTCTGCGCTTCAGAAATAAGTCCGAGTCCGAGAACCTTGTCAAACTCCGATATAAGCTCAAGCTTTGTTTTAGCGCTTGTATCGGCTTTCAGGACGTCGTAAAGAGCTGTTATAGCCAAAGATGTGTTCAGGTCATTGTCAAGCGCCGACACAAATCCTGACATAAGCTTGTCGTAAGCCTCTTTATCGACTTCAGTTTCCTCGTCTCCGAGATATGAAGCAATCTTCGCAACTATCTTATTATAAGCAACCGCCGCATTGTCAAGATTCTCATAAGAGAACACAAGCGATTTTCTGTAATGGGACTGGAGACAGAAAAACCTGTAAACAAGTGGATTATACCCCTTTTGCTCAAGCAAAGAAACTGTCAAAAACTCGCCCTTAGATTTGCTCATCTTGCCGCTGTTTGTATTGAGGTGATGAACATGGAACCAGTAATTGCACCATTTATGGCCTATATACGCTTCGCTTTGCGCGATTTCGTTTGTATGATGCGGAAATGCGTTGTCTATTCCTCCGCAGTGAATATCAAGCCGGTCGCCGAGATATTTCATGCTTATGCAGGAACACTCGATATGCCAGCCGGGGTATCCCACGCCCCAGGGACTGTCCCACTTAAGCTCCTGGTCGTCAAATTTTGACTTTGTAAACCACAAAACAAAATCCGCCTTGTTCTTTTTGTTTGAGTCCTCCTCAACGCCTTCTCTGACTCCTACAGCTAAGTCTTCCTCCTTAAAGTCGTTGAAAACATAGTATTTATCAAGCTTTGAAGTGTCAAAGTAAATATTTCCTCCTGCCTCATAGGCAAAACCCTTTTCAATAAGAGAGGAAATTACCTTTATAAACTCATCTATGCACCCGGTCGCCGGCTGAACAACGTCGGGAGTTTTGATATTAAGCTTTTTGCAGTCCTCAAAAAAAGCGTCGGTATAAAACTTCGCTATTTCCATAACTGTTTTATGCTCTCTCTTCGCGCCTTTGAGCATTTTATCGTCGCCCGTATCTCCGTCGCTTGAAAGATGCCCTACATCGGTTATATTCATGACTCTTGTAACGTCAAGCCCCGAAAATCTCAGATATTTTTCAAGTATATCCTCCATTATATAGCTTCTGAGGTTTCCGATATGGGCATAATGATAAACAGTCGGCCCGCAGGTGTACATTGACACCTTTCCCGAAACATTTGGTATAAACTTTTCCTTTTCTCTTGACAGCGAGTTGTACAAATACATTTCATTCATTCCTTTGTCGTTACTTTTTAGCCAGCTCTTCGATTTTTTTCTCAAGCTTCTCCATTTTCATAAGGTGTTTGCAAAGCTCCTGAGATATCGGGTCGGGTATGTGAATCTGGTCGAGGTCGCATACTCTTTCTCCGTTTTTGCGAACTATTCTTGCGGGAACTCCGACTGCGGTTGCGTTGTCGGGCACTGCCTCCAAAACCACGGCGTTAGCGGCGATTTTAGCATTGTTACCGACCTTAAACGGACCGAGTATTTTTGCTCCCGCTCCGACCATAACATTGTTGCCTAATGTAGGGTGTCTTTTTCCGTGGTCTTTTCCCGTTCCTCCGAGAGTTACTCCCTGATATATAAGGCAGTTATCTCCTATTTCAGCCGTCTCCCCGATTACGACACCGGCTCCGTGGTCAATAAGCAGTCCTTTTCCTATTTTCGCTCCGGGATGAATTTCTATTCCGGTTAAAAATCTCGCGGTCTGCGAAACTATTCTCGCAAGCAAAAACAGCTTTCTTTCATATAAAAAATGAGAAAGTCTGTACATTATCACGGCGTGAAGTCCAGAGTACGTCAGTATTATCTCAAGACTGCTTCGCGCGGCAGGGTCTCTTTCCTTTATCGAGCGTATGTCATCTTTAATAATTTCAATGATGTCTTTTTTCATAAGCTTGCTCCTTTCAAAAAAATAACTGCCCCCAAGCCAAAGCTCAGGAGGCAGCAAAACTGCGGTTCCACTCCGATTTATACTCTGCGGCGGACTTTGCCGCCTTTCCTTAACGCGGAACACGTCGGACGATACTGAGCTTTAACCGTTCCCGCCCGCTGCTCGACAGCCGCACTTCACAGCTACTCCGCACGCCGCTTTCACCTCTTCGGCGCTCTCTTTAGCATTGAAAAAACTGCTACTCTTGCCTCTACGCATTTACTGCAATCATTGAATTATAATAACTATATGCAGTATACCACAATACAGTTCATATTGCAAGAGCTATTTTTTCAGCGTTTAAAACATGAACTTTTTTCTGTTTATCTTACAAATTTGTGAAAGCGATTGAAAATAATCGAAATAAGTGATATACTATTTAAGAAAATATTATTTTGGTTATCGGGCGGAGGCGTTTGAATGAAGGCAGTTTCCGAGGCTGTTAGGTTTATAAAAAAATCAGATAAGCTTCTTTTTGTCCTTGTAACGGGACTTTCCCTTTTTTCTGTTGTGCTTCTCTGGTCTCTTGCGGTTAACGAACAGACTCAGAACATTACAAACATCAAAGCTTCGCCGTCATTATACAAAAATCAGCTTATCGCGGTCGCTATAGGCGTCACCGCAGCTGTTGTAATTTCTTTTTTCGATTACGAAAAGCTTGCGAAACTCTGGTTTTTATACGCCCCGTTTGCTCTTGTTCTGACTTTTCTTACTTTTTCTCCTTTAGGCAAAAACGGTCTTCAGGGCGCTGACGATAAGGCGTGGATTGACCTCGGCGTAATATCAATTCAGCCGTCGGAAATATTAAAAATAGCTTTTATTCTGTCATTTTCATATCACTGTTTCAAATCACGCGAAAATTTCAACAAGCCTCTGAATATACTTCTTTTGTGCCTTCACGCAGCCGTTCCCATCGCGACGGTAGCTCTTCAGGGAGATGACGGAACAGCGGCTGTATTTGCGGTAATATTCGCCGCTATAATATTTGCCGCAGGTCTTTCATGGAAATATATAGTATCCGCTATGGTTGCCGCTCCGGTAGCCGGAGCTTTGCTGTGGTTTTTTTATCTTCAGCCGACTCACAAAAACAGGATTCTCGCAATGCTTAATCCGTCAATGGCTTCTGAGGACATTTTATATCAGCAGAGGCTTTCAAAAATCGCACTGGGTTCAGGTCAGTTATACGGAAAAGGGCTTTTAGGCGGCGATTACTGCTATGTGCCCGTTTGCCACAACGATTTTATATTTTCATATATAGGACAGACTCTCGGCTTTATCGGCTGTATGGCCGTTGCAGGAGTGCTCTGCGTGATATGCGCGAAAATTCTTTACAACGGCATTTTCGCAAGAGACAAGCTCGGTCAGCTCATATGCGTGGGTGTGTTCGCTCTGCTGCTCACTCATTGTGTTCTCAATATCGGAATGGTGATAGGAGTAACTCCGGTTATCGGAATTCCTCTTCCGTTCGTCTCTGCGGGAGGAACCGCAATGATGTCTATGAATGTTTGCGTGGGACTGGTTTATTCGGTGTACGTTCATTCTGCAAAAAGCGATAAAATTTTTGTCAAATAGAAAATATATCACGAAAGGATTTTAACCATGAATCTATCACGGCAGCTTGAAAAACTTTACGGCGCGGAGAATGTAAACGCTCAGCTTGAGCGCTATGACAAAGCTCTTGAGTCTTTTAAAAAGCTTTACGGAGACGACGAAGTCAGAATTTTTTCTGCGCCCGGACGCACTGAAGTCGGGGGAAACCACACCGACCACAACAACGGAAAGGTTTTGGCGGCGGCAGTTAATCTCGACGTTATCGCAATAGTTGCCCCGACAAATGACGGCGTTGTCAGAATCAAGTCTGAGGGCTTTCCCGAAGATGTCGTTGACATAACATCTCTTGAGCCCGAAGAATCGGAAAAAAACACCTCTGCCGCTCTTATAAGAGGCGTTTGCAGAGGCTTTAGGGACGGAGGATTTAACATCGGAGGCTTTAAAGCCTATACTATTTCCACAGTATTAAAGGGCTCGGGACTTTCATCGTCGGCGGCTTTTGAGGTGCTTGTGGGAACAATCCTAAGCGGACTTTACAACGGCTCGGAAGTTTCCGCAGTTAAAATAGCGCAGATAGCTCAGTTTGCCGAGAATCAGTTTTTTGGCAAGCCATCTGGCCTTATGGACCAAATGGCTTCATCGGTAGGCGGATTTATTACGATTGATTTTGAAGATACCAAAAATCCGGTTATACGCTCTGTAAACTATGATTTCGCTCACAGCGGCCACGCTCTCTGCATAGTAGACACCAAAGGAAATCACGCCGACCTTACCCCGGAATACGCCGCTATGCCGAAGGAAATGAAACAGGTTGCGGCTTTCTTCGGCAAAAGCTGTCTCAGAGAGCTTTCCAAAGCCGATGTACTTGAAAATATCGTTTCTCTGCGTGAAAAATGCGGCGACAGAGCAGTTTTGAGAGCGCTTCACTTCTTTGATGAAAACGTCAGGGTTGACAAACAGTGCGAAGCTCTTGACAGCGGAAGGTTTTCGGATTTTCTTGAGCTTATCAAAGCGTCGGGAAACAGCTCATACAAGTATCTTCAAAACGTATACTGCGGCTTGAATACCGCCGAGGAGGGACTTGCGGTCGGACTTTACATAGCCGAAAACATTCTCGGCGGCGAGGGAGCTTCAAGAGTCCACGGAGGCGGTCTTGCGGGAACAATTCAGGCATTTGTGCCCAAAGCCAAGCTTTCAGAATTCAAATCCGAAATGGAAAGAGTTTTCGGCGAGGGAAGCTGTTATGTGCTGATGGTAAGACCTGCCGGAGGCACCGAAATAGAAATCGACGGATAAGCGAAGGTTTTGTCTATATGAGAATGAGAAGAAAAAAGAACCTTGACCAGAGGCTTTTAAACTGCGCCCAGACAGGAATACTGATTCTTATTGAGGGCGAGGACAGGAATTTTCAAACCGCTGTTTTGGAAAAAAAGCTGTTTGACTATGAAAAAATGTTCGGGAACGCAAACCCCGTTGAGCTTGAAATAGGCTGCGGAAAGGGTACGTTTATCTGCGAGCTTGCTAAAAGAAACCCCGGCACAAACTATCTTGCGGTTGAAAAAACAAGCAACGTCATAGTTGACGCCGCCGAAAAGGCTATTGAGCAGAATATCAAAAACGTAAGGTTTGTCAGGGCGGGAGCTGAGTACCTGCCAGCATATATACCCCAAAAATCAATCGAACGGCTTTATCTCAACTTCAGCTGCCCGTATCCGAAAAAATCATATGCTCCGCACAGACTGACTCACACAAACTTTTTGAAAATCTATGAACAGCTTCTCAAAGACGGCGCAGAAATTCATCAGAAAACAGACAATATGCACTTTTTTGAGTTTTCAATAGAAAGCTTGTCTGACTACGGCTTTACAATAAAAAATGTTTCCCTCGACCTGCACAACAGCGGTTTTGAGGGAAACATAGTTACCGAATACGAAAAAAGATTTTCAGACCTCGGACAGCCTATTTACAGGCTTGAAGCTTACCTTAAGCGTTAAATCTAAACCGTCAGGACTCCGCTTTCCGATTCAATAAGGATCAGAATTTTCTCCTCCTCGCCTGTCAGTACATTGATATAAACAAGCACCCTTTTTCCGCTGTCCGCAAGGCAGGAAAATTCATAAGTCAGCGTTTCAGAAAGTCCGTCGGACGGAATAAGCGCCTTTTTGCAGTTTTCAACTCTTAATAACGGTGAGAGCTTTTCTTTTGCCTCGCTCATTGTCAGCGCAGGCTCGGGGAAAGCTCTTTCAGTGTGATTGACAAGATATCCGCGGCCGTCAAATCCCAAAATTTCTCCGTTGTCAAGAGCAACCGAAATTTTTATCAAATCGGTATAAACCGAAACGTCATCCTTTACATAGTTGAAATTTATCGTGCAGACGTTGTTGTAACATTCATAGTAGTTGGACTCCATGTTTTCTATTCCGAGACGCAGCATATACTCTTTTGCTTTAGTCAGAGCGTCCTGAGCCGAAAGAGAAGATTTTTCTATATTTCTGCTTTTAAGCATATAGCACAGATACCCGCCGTTTTTGGTGACAGTCACATCAACTCCGTCAGCAGTAAAACCGTATGAAGGCATCTTGCCGCTTTCCTGATATTCAGAGTCCTTAAGGCTTTCCGCCGGCACTCCCGAAGCAGCGGACGCTTTCGCCAGCGCCTGCTCTCTTGAAACCTCCGGCTGATTTTTTGTCATAAGAGGCTCTTTTTCAAGAATATGGTCTGAAAAAGGTCCGTCATAAATCAGCGTAGGATAGCTGTCAAAGCCCTCCTCAAGGGATTTAAAGCCGTCGGTCACGGCAGGAGTATCCGAAACGTTTCCCGATTCCGCCCCCGAAACAACTTTATTAAGCGTCAGCGTGCCTGTTGACACTCTGCTTTCAAGCTCCCACATATCGTCGCAAAGCTGCTGTGAAAACTCACTCAATTTTTTTAAATTCTCATACTCCTCATCGCTGAGCTTTTCGCCGCCTGCGGCTTTTTTTGAAAGAGCCATGGCGTAATTTCCTACCTGTGACAAAAACTTATTTGTGTTTTCAAGCACTTCGTCTCCTGTCGGAAGCTGCGCGAGAGCCGCCTTTGCGGCAGACGAATCGTTGATAAGCTTTGCCGAAAGAGTTTCCATCATTTCGGGCGACGCCGAATAAAGTCCTTTTGTAAGGGTTGTTGAAATATTGTCTGCGCTGTATGACAAATCAGACAACGCCCTCATATATCCGTACTCAATCGCTCTGTTTGCGGTTTCAAGCCTGCTCATATACATTATGTTTACCGCTAAAAGCGTTCCGAATATCGCTATGCCGAATGAAACAAGCCTGACAATTCCTCTGGTCGAAATGGTTTTATCCATAAATGTGTTCCTTTCATCAGCTTTTTACTGTCTTAGTATTTCAATCTGTCAGCATTTTATGCAAAATATCCCCCTGCGAAAAAGTTTTAAGAAACTGTTAATTTTTTCAGCAAACAGTTTGCTTTTTGATTTCATATGCGTTATAATAGTTGAAGAATTTAAAATTACGGAGGATTATAATATGCTGGTATCTGCAAAGGATATGCTGAACAAGGCTCGTGACGGTCATTATGCCGTTGGTCAGTTCAACATCAACAATCTCGAATGGACAAAAGCCATTCTTCAAACCGCTCAGGAGCTTAGCTCACCTGTTATTCTCGGCGTTTCTGAGGGCGCGGGAAAATATATGTGCGGCTATACTACCGTTGTAGGCATGGTAAACGGAATGATCAAGGAGCTTAACATCACCGTACCTGTTGCTCTTCACCTCGACCACGGTACATATGAGGGCGCAAAGGCTTGCATCAACGCCGGTTTTTCTTCAGTCATGTTTGACGGCTCTCACTATCCTATCGAAGAAAATATTAAAAAGACAACAGAGCTTGTAAACGCATGCAACATTTTGGGACTTTCACTTGAGGCTGAAGTCGGCGCTATCGGAGGAGAAGAAGACGGCGTTATCGGCGCGGGAGAGTGCGCTGACCCTGCTGAGTGCAAGATGATCGCTGATCTCGGAGTTACAATGCTTGCCGCCGGCATCGGAAACATTCACGGAAAATATCCCGCAAACTGGCCGGGACTTTCGTTTGAAACACTTGCCGCTGTAAAGGAAGCAGTCGGAGATATGCCGCTTGTTCTTCACGGCGGAACAGGAATTCCCGCTGACATGATAAAGAAAGCTATTTCTCTCGGCGTTGCGAAAATCAACGTAAATACAGAGTGCCAGCTTGCGTTCACAGCTGCTACAAGAAAGTACATCGAGGAGGGCAAGGATCTTCAGGGCAAGGGCTTTGACCCAAGAAAGGTTCTCGCGCCGGGATTTGAGGCAATCAAGGCAACAGTCAAGGAAAAGATGGAGCTTTTCGGTTCTGTAGGAAAGGCTTAATTCGCTGTTTTATATAAAAATAAAAAATCGGGCAACCTGATTCTGTCAGGCTGCCCTGTTTTTATACGCTTTTGTTTTGCGCAAGCTGAATGTCAGCAGTTTATATTTCGGCTTTTTTGCTTCCTTAAACAATATCACTCGAATCCTGTCCTCAAGCCAAATTGCAGCAAAGCTCAAAACAAACCAAATAAGCGAAAACGGAAGACAAATTTGTCCCATTAAATTCATAGGCATTCCGGCATAGCTCCAGACGTTAAGCTCAAGCCATACATTTACAACAAGTCCTGTTAAAAGCTCCAAAACAGTTATAATTACCGACGAAAGCAGCATTTGCGCTAAAACTCCGAGCGATGAAAGTCTGCCCTCATTCAGGCTGCCGATAATAAGAAAGCAAAATCCCCCCAGCACTCCCATTGAAATGTGAGTATACCCTCTCCACATTATTTCAACAAGCCCGTAGGCATACGCTCCCGTAATATAAATTGACATGATTTTCAAAAGCCTATTGAACATATTTCTAACCTCGGCGTTTTCTTTTTTCTTGTATAGTATGTCCTTATTTATATTAAAAAAGTCATTTCAGTTTAAAGTTTGCGATATTTTATTAAATTAAATTTTTCCATACCGCTTATTTTGCTTTTCTCAGCTGTTGACAAACTAACGGTATTAGTTTATAATAACTAACAGTATTAGTTTTAAGACGGGAGGCGTATGCATGCCCAGAAAAGGTTTAAACCGAGACATAGTTATTGACGCCGCAATAAGTCTGATTGAAAAACAGGGAAACCGCTCGTTTTCTCTCAACGAACTTGCAAGAAGCCTTGACGTTAAAACGACTTCACTTTACAACTATGTAGATAATATGGACGAATTAATCGGGGCTGTCGGATTGAAAGCCGCAAAAATGATTAAGCAGGCTGAACTTGACGCTATCGAAGGCAAGCGCAGAGACGACGCTTTGTTTTCTTTATGCACTGCCTACAGGAAATTTGCGCTTGAACATGTTGAGCTTTACCGGGTTGTTTTCGGAATGCAGAAAAACAAAAGCGCGTGCACAAAAGAGGTCTACTCTGAAATCATCGAACCTATTATTATAATGCTCTCTGATTATAATCTTGACGAAACAGCTAAAATGCACTGGCAGCGTATTTTGAGAGCTCTGATGCACGGATTTTTCTCTCATGAATATACCGGAGGGTTTACAAGATATCCCGTAAGTCAGGACGAAACATATCTCATCGCCCTGAAAGCCGCCGCAAGCGGAATACACAACGCGGAAACATAAGAGGAGATTTGAATATGAAAAAGTACATAAAGCACATAAAAAAATATTGGTATTGCTTTGCCTTAGGACCAATGTTCGTTATTCTTGAAGCATGCGGCGAATTTATTCTGCCGTTTATAAGCGCCAATATTATAAACAAGGGCGCTGCGAACCACGATATTCAATATATTCTCAAAAACGGCTTTATCATGATTCTTATAGCCGCCGGAATGCTTGCGGCAGGTCTTTTAGGCGCTTTTTTCGCTGTAAGAGGCGCAGCAAGAGTCGCTGCCGGAATAAGAAAAGACTCTTTTGACAAAATACAGACCTTTTCATTTTCAGATATAGACAGATTTTCTACAGGCTCTCTGATTACCCGTGTAACTAACGACATAACCCAGATTCAAAACTTCACTCAAACTCTCATGAGAGGATTCTTCAGAAGCCCGGTCATGCTTACAGGCGCACTGCTTATGTCTTTTAAAATGAATTCCGAAATCGCCGTGGTTGTTCTTATAGCGGTTCCTGTTCTTGCTCTCGCAACATTTCTGATTATCAAAACCGCCTCTCCGCGCTATACAAAAATGCAGGAACAGCTTGACACCCTCAACACGGGTATAGGCGAATCTATTACGAACGAAAAGGTTATCAAATCTTTTGTAAGAGAAGACTACGAAAAAGCCAAATTCAAAGCAATTAATGAAACACTTATGGATAAATCAATATCCGCTTTAAAAATGATGATACTCATGCAGCCGGTTTCCGCTCTTACAATCAACATAACCACCCTTGCCGTTGTTTGGGTCGCAGGTCGCCAGGTCATGGTCGGAGATATGGAAATAGGCACTCTTACAGCGTTCATTACATATCTTTCACAGGTTCTCACCGCTCTTAACATTCTTGCCCATGTATTTCTCCAGGGTACTCGCGCAGCGGCTTCAAACCGCCGTGTGTCCGAGCTTTTAAACACTGTTTCCGATATCAGGGACGACAGCGCCTCACAAAAAGAAAAAATCATTTCAAACGGCTCGGTTGAATTTAAAAACGTTTCTTTCAGATACTTTAAAGACTCAAAGCATCCGGTACTGGACAAAATCAACCTGATTATCAATCCGGGCGAGCTTGTCGGCATTGTCGGCTCAACAGGCTCCGGAAAAACCACCCTTGTTTCAATGATACCGAGACTTTACGACCCAGACGAGGGAGAGATTTATGTTGACAAAACAAACGTTAAAGAGCTTTCTCTTTACAATCTTCGTGAAAGCGTCGCGGTTGTTTTGCAGAAAAACACTCTCTTTTCCGGGACAATCGCCGAAAACCTCCGATGGGGCAGGGAAAACGCATCGGATAAAGAGCTTGCCGAAGCCTGTGAAATCGCTCAGGCCGATTCTTTCATCAGCTCTTTTCCCGATGGGTATGAAACAGAAATCGGTCAGGGCGGAGGAAACTTATCCGGCGGTCAGCGTCAGAGAATATGCATTGCACGGGCTCTTTTGAAAAACCCGAAAATCATGATACTTGACGATTCGACAAGCGCTGTAGATACCGCGACCGACGCCCGAATACGTCAGGCTTTTCGCGAAAAGCTCCCTCATATAACAAAAATTATTATCGCCCAGCGTATATCGTCTGTTATCGACGCTGATAAGATTATCGTTATGGACTCAGGAAAAATCACAGCCTGCGGAACTCATGACGAGCTTATAAAAAGCTGCGAAACATATCAGGAAATTTACTATTCTCAGAAGGACAGAGAGGAGTGCAACTCTGATGAATGAAGAACGGGCAAGACGGATTGACGCTAAATACAGTAAAATACAGAGCGTGAGCAAAGCTCAGCCTAAGCAAATGAGTATCGGCAGACACGCCGGAAGAGACCGCGCTCTCGGTGCCTCCGGCAAGCCAAAAAATCTAAAAATTGCCGTTGTAAGACTTGTTAAGTATATTTCACATGAAAGAATTTTGATAATTTCCGCTTTAATTTGTTCTGTTGTAAATACAGTTTCCACCCTTTCAGCCTCTTATCTGCTCAGACCGATTATTAACAAGTTCATATATTTTGACAGCTCTGACTCTGATTTAAGCTCACGCTTGTCGGGTCTTGCTTTATGGCTTGTTTTTCTCGCCGCTGTTTATGCCATATCCGTTTCCACTCAATGGCTTCAGCAAAGGCTTATGCTCAAAGCGTCCCAGCGTTCACTTGTCCGAATGAGAACCGACTTGTTTGCTAAGCTTCAAAGCCTCCCTGTGCGGTATTTTGACACTCACTCAACAGGCGATATCATGTCCCGCTTTACAAACGACGTTGATACAATAGGCGAAATGCTTAACACTACTCTTATTCAAGTTATTTCGGGAGCCATTACTATTTTCGGAACAATTGTGCTTATGCTTTATACAAGTCCTTTGCTCGGCGGAATTACCCTGATTGCCGCGCCTATTCTTACGGCTTTAAGCAAAACCATCTTAAACAAGGGCAGAAAAGCATATTCTCAGCAGCAAAAAAATCTCGGTATGCTAAACGGCTTCATTGAAGAAACAATTTCGGGTCAAAAGGTTGTAAAAGTATTTAATCATGAGGAAATCGCCAAAGACGAGTTTTCATACTTAAACGATAAGCTGAGGCTTTCTCAGGAGCAGGCTCAGTTCCGCTCCGCTATCATGGGTCCGGCTACACATCAGCTGTGCAATATTGTTTACGCTGTAACAGCATGCATAGGAGGCGTATTGGTGGCTCTCGGAAGATTCGATATCGGAGGACTTACCGTTTCGCTTAACTATACAAGGCAGTTTAACCGCCCTATTAACGAAATTTCTATGCAGATGAACACTGTTTTTGCCGCTCTTGCAGGTGCCGAACGTGTTTTTGAGGTTTTGGACGCCGAACCTGAAAAGCAGACTGAAAACGCTGTTGATATGAAAAGCATTAAAGGTTATGTTGTTCTCGAGCACGTCAATTTCGGATATACTCCTGACGTAACTGTACTGCACGATATTTCCCTTTACGCCAAGCCCGGTCAGAAAATCGCCTTTGTCGGCTCCACAGGCGCCGGAAAAACCACTGTCACAAACCTGCTCTCACGGTTTTATGATATCCAGCAAGGCTCAATTACTATAGACGGCGTCAGCATAGACCGTATTGACCGTTCTTTCCTGCGCTCCAATATCGCTATGGTTTTGCAGGATACTCATATTTTCACCGGAACCGTCAGAGAAAATATACGATACGGCAGACTTGACGCAACCGACGATGAGGTTATTGAGGCCGCGAAAATAGCGTCGGCACATTTCTTTATTGAACAGCTTGAAAACGGGTATGACACTCTTTTGGAAAACGACGGCTCAAACCTTTCTCAGGGACAGCGCCAGCTTTTGAATATTGCCAGAGCCGCCATTTCAAAAGCTCCTATCTTAATTCTCGACGAAGCCACCAGTTCTGTTGACACCAGAACAGAAAAGCACATCGAAGAAGGAATGGACGCGCTTATGGAAAACCGCACGACCTTTGTTATCGCGCACCGTCTTTCCACTGTACGCAAATCAAACGCTATAATGGTTCTTGAACACGGACGCATCATCGAACGCGGCACTCATGACGAGCTTTTAGCAGCCGGCGGCAGATATGCGGATTTATACAACGAAATCACTGAGCTTGAATAACTCTCTTGTTAAGTATTCATTTGTTCCGGCATTACATAACAAAACAGCCAATAATATAATAAATACCGCCGCAGAAACAAATCAGCGGCGGTATTCTAATTGCGGCACTTAATCTATAAACTTTATAAATACGCTCATATTAAGTTTTTGACAAAAAGCGCAGCTTGTTATTATTTCTTCATAAGATCCGCGCCGCTGTGCCACGCCTGACCGATCCTTTCGGTAACAGCATAATAGCCATTGCGCATCTGGTCAAAAGCAAAGGCGTTTAACTTGCCCGCATCAATATTTCCCTTGTCATCCAGCACCTTTTCATCGGCAAGAACATTAACTATTTTGCCGAGAACTCTCAAACCGTAGGGCTGATCCTGCATTTCAAGCACCTCGCACTCCAAGGTCAGCGGATACTCGCTTATGACAGGCGCGTCTACACGTTCGCTTTTAACCGCGTGAAGTCCGGTGCGTGCAAATTTATCAGCCATTTTGTTTGAACTTGCGATTCCTAGAAAATCCGATTCCTTTATAGTGTCGGCGCCGGGTACCGCAAGAGTAAATGCTTTTCGGCTTTTCAGATTAGCTACGGTTTTATGGTCAGCTTCCAAATTCAGCGCAACCATATCCTCAGCGCAAATACCTCCCCAAGCCATCATCATGACATCTACGGTATCATCTTCGTTGTAAGTGCCTATCATGTACGTAGGCATCGGAAACAAATACGGTTTAACTCCAAAATTCTTTGACATTGCTTTAACTCCTTTCAGTATTAGCTCTGTTGACTTAACAAAGCCTTGATACTATAATTGTATCATAAATAAAATATTTAGCAAGTACGCACATTTTGGTGCAGTACTTACTGAAAGGAAAGTGTAAAATGAACAAACGATGCATTTCCGATGAATGTCTGAGGACAACCGGGTTTTGCTATACTCTTTCGCTCATTAACGGGAAATACAAGATGACCGTTCTCTATACTCTTATGGAGTTTGGCATTGTAAGATTTAACGAAATGAAAAAATATATCGGAAGTATTTCCTACAAAAGTCTGAGCGCCGCACTGAAAGAATTGGAATCAGACGGACTTATTAACCGTAAAGAATATCCGCAGATTCCCCCAAAGGTTGAATACAGTCTGACTGAGACAGGGAAATCACTTATACCGATTTTAGACAGTATGTGTGAATGGGGAGACAATCACCGAACATAAACCTCGAGCCACAGACAACACCGGAACAGATATGAAAATAAGCCGAAACACATTTAGTTAAAAGCATAGTTGAAAATGTTTATATACAAAGATGTTTCTGATGGCAGCAGCTGAAAAATACGCTTTTAAGTATATTAAAATTTTACTGTTGGCACTTTTGATATGCTTTTAAACGCATGTCAGAGGTCTTTGTCGGGAGCCTGACCGTCATGTGCCTTCCATTTGCACTCTGTCATCTCCATGTTAGTAAAAACCGCGCGGAAAGAAGAGTTCTCAGGACTGCACGCGTAAACACCGAAACGAATTTCACCTTTTGCCTCATACATATGACATACCCGCATCTGTTTAAAATTTTGCCCGTCTGCCGAAGACTCAATGCAAAAATCATCTTTACGGCGGCTTAGACGGTACCACATTGTCTTAACTTCGGAAGGTATTTCTGCCGTGGCCCAATCGGAATAGCCATGATTAGTCACCACACTGCCCAAATGCTGAAATTTCTCGTTTTCATACTCAATTGAAGCTTTAAGCCAGTTTTCGCTGTCAAGGTACAGCACTACTCCGCATTGGTCAAAGCGGTGGCTGCTGCCGGAAAATTCAGTTTTTACAGAAAACGAAAAAAACGGCTCTTCAGTTGACATCTGCAAAACGGGGGCGTTATCATTTCTAAAGTGATAATATGTTCTCTGCCACAAATCGGTGTGCGGCTGCGTGATAATCTCTATTTTTTCCTGAGATATTAAATACTCTTCAGGCTCTCTTGTCCACTTTAAACAATCAACAGAAAATTCCATTATACACCGCTCCTATGTTTTTACGTTTTTTATAAATTAAATTAACCGCTCAGACGAAAATTAAATTGGGCACGCGGTTAGATTTATAATAAAACTGTTTGATTTTTATTTATACTTCTTAAAGTCATCATAAACCCAAATCAGCTTTTTATTTGCCGCCCTTGTGCACTGATTCTTTCAATATTCAAAATAATAATTTATTCCGGTACAGTCTTAGGCGTCTCGTTTCATTTCCTCAAAACATGTATATTTAAAATGAGGGTTTGCGGAGACCTCAGGATATTAGTCTGAAAAAGGCTTGATATTTAAAAAATCGGAAATTTTTTTTGAGTCTGCGTATCCTTTGTCATAAAGGCGCTGAAGGGATGCTTTGTCCTTTTTCAGGGTGGTGACTCCGCAGGTGTTGTCCGGCGAAAGTATCAGCACCTTTCCCTGCTTTGCATATTCCTGAGCGGCCGCTACGCTCTCGTTGTATTTTTGCGCTCTCTGACAAAATTTCTCTGCCGCCGCAGGATATTTTTTTCTGATATGAGCGGCCAATTTTTCATCGCTTTCCGAAGTTCTAAGTTCTTTTTCGGGCTTTGTCAAAATGACGACGACTCTATCGCAGCCAAGCTGAAAAGCTTTTTCAACCGGAACCGGATCTCCCAGTGCGCCGTCATAATACGGCACTCCTTTAACAGTATAAGGACTGCAGACAAAAGGAATTGAGCATGACGCTTTAAAAACGTCATAATTATCCTGTGAAATATCGTTTTTATCAAAATACTTCACCCGTCCCGTTTCTGCTTCCGTCGCAACCACATAAAATTCCATTGGGTTGTCTCTCAGCGCGCAGTAGTCCAAAGGATTTTCTCCGTCCGACTTGCTCAGAGTTCCGTAGACATAATCCATATTAATAAATGATTTTTTTAAAATGAAATTGCGCGCGCTCATATACTGCTTGCGAAATGCGTATTCGGTGTAAAACTGATAGTTTCTGCCTCTTTGGTTACTCATCATATTTCAAGTGCAATTTAACATTGATTAAAAGGGGCAGGTTTTGCGAAAAATTCCGCGAAACCTGCCCCTAAATTCAATGAGTTTAAGTTTAGTTCCCTCAGCTGTAATTTTCAAGGATTGACACCTAAAAGCCTGCCCATGACTTTTGAAGAGAAAAATCCCGAAAACCGTGACAACCGGTGTGTTTATCAGGTCTGATTTATTTTGTAAGCCATGAATCCTATACTCTCATATAATACATGTTTTTAATGTTTATTCTACTATGTTGACATTAAATAAGACCTGCCCGGCTATGCACAAGACAATCAAGACACTTGATGCTGTTTTTGCATTAAATTGCATAACAAATTGTAATGATTAACTGCATTGGCGGCTCGGTCTTTGCCCAAATAAAAGGTCTCACCTTCGGGTTTTTAAAGACACCAGATAGGATATGATAAAGACAAAAGCGCAATAAATAAGCATGCCCGGGAGAAAAGACGTATTATACACAGACATCAAATACCAATACGCAGGCAACAGGCAGGAAACATATTTCACATCTATATTTAAAAATATCGGACATACCGCCAGCATTAACATCGCAAGAATAGGAATGACCGCTGCCAAACGTGCGGTTTTTCCCGCCAGCTGTCCTATTAAAAGAGAAAATCCAACTGAAGCGGCAACATAAATCAGCATGACAATAATTTCGTTAAAAAGATTTCCCGTCAATCCGCTTATCCATATAGCCAAAGATGCAAATACAGCTATATTAAGTGTGCCGGCGAAATCGGAAATCATATTTATCCGGTATCTTCTGTTTAGCGCAACGGCATCCAGATGCCCGGATTCGCCGTCATCCATAAAATAAAGCACACAAACCAAGCTGCCAAGTGCAACAATTACCGCAATAATTCCCCGAAGAGGTGCGACAAGATATCCGGACTGTCCCGGCTCGCCGGAATTATTATAGTAGCTGAACTGAACTATGTCGCCTTGCCTTACAAATGAATCAAAAAACATTTCCAGATCCTGTCCGGCAGTCCCTACATTTTTGAGAGTATAGTATTTGCAGAGCTCTTTCGCCATGATGGGATATGAATAGGCATACAGCTTTTCAAGTCCCAATTTCACAAACACGCTTTGCTCACGCACTATGACCGAGACAGAAGGCTCGGAAAACTCACCTCTGGCAAGAGCGGTAAAGCGACGGTCAAAATCTTCAGCAAATTCCCAAATCATTTGACATTTTCCATTGCTTAAAAGAGATTCGGCTTCTTCCGAGTCAGTTATTACATAGCGAACCACGCTGTTTTCCTCGGTTAGGTTTCGGATTATTTCATTAGTAATCTGCGAATTTTCCCTGTCTACAAGCGCCACCGTTATCATTCCGGCGGATTGAGACATTAAATATGATAAAATCCCGGTTACCGCCACCATGGCAAGGAGTATCACAATAAATGAAACTTTTTTGTAAAGCCGTTTGCTGTACAAGTACAGCAGCACAGGAATTTTCATTACTGCTGATCCTCCCGACCTTTAATCTTAAACTGACGCTGAGCGGCAGACAGAGCCAAAAAGACGACACCGCCGCCAAGAGCAAATGCCACATCTCTTGTGCGCAGGCTTTCGGTGAGTATTCCGCTGAAATAGTTAAAGGCTATTCCGGCGGGAAGAAAATCAGCAAGCCGCTGAACCGTTTCCGGGAAAAAGTAAATAGGATAAAAACATCCTCCCGCATAGCCTAAAAGAACAGCCATAATAAGTTGAAGCATTAACGCGTTTATGATTCCGGATGCCAGCTCATAAAGCAAAAACTGAAAAGAAGTGATAATGAACAGGACAGGAATCAGCTTAAACGCCATTATAAAATAATCTCTTGGCAAAAGATAATAAAGCTCCGGAATGTTGAAATCAACAAATCCTGATATAACGGCGGCTCCGCCCAACACAATTATCAGCATTAAAAAAGCAGCCGCTAAGTAAGGCAGATACTCACAAATAATCTGAAGCAGACTCTTGTATCCTCTTGAATATAACAGTTTCGGAAGAAAGCAGTTTGAAGAAGCCATATAAGTACAGCTGCAAACGCCCCAAAGTAAAAGAAAGAAAATACTGAAGCCGCTAAGAAAATATCCGGCAGCAGAAAGGGATGAGACAAACCCGATCTCAGTTATTTCCGCTATGGAATCCCGTCTGGCTATTAAATTAGTATACGCAAGACTCATATCCAGATTAAGTACGTTCATTTTTTCCGACGACAAGCCCTGTTCCCCGGCGTAATCTATCATTGCGGTAACACCTGCCTGCGTTTCAACTACATAATTAGAAATAACCCCGAGAATTTCACGCGTCAGCACCTCGTTAATACCGGTGCCGATTTTGGGCATCACATAATGTATAGAATAATTGTCTCCAGAAATAAGAGAATCGCTGAAATTCTCAGGAAGCAAAGCGTAAGAATCGATTTTTGACGCGCGAAGATCCCGCAGAGCTGAGCTTTCATCGGGATAGTGAACAAATCCTATTATAAGTTTAACCGACTCCATTTGTTCCAGCAGAGAAAATCCCAAATCCAAAAGAGGATCGTCATCATCTCCTATTATTCCCACGGTGACTTTTTTAGAAAATTCACCGCTGTTTTGAGAAGCCGCTACGGTTATGCCCACGGCGCCTGCCGCCGTTAAAAGTATAAGAGTAACAGCAAGCACCATAATAAAGGTTTTGGCAGTTCTCTTAAACTGAAGAGCCAAATAATTTGAAAACCGTTTCATTTGATGTGTTCCACCAACTTATCAATATTGCCGTCATATCCAAACTGAGACAGTTCTCCGCCTTTCAGCAGATAAACCTTGTCACAAAGTGCCAGTTCCCGCTCATCATGAGTGGAGAGAATAATCGCTTTGTTTTGGCTTTTACAACTTCTTATATAGTCACGGATAACCTGCTTGCACACCAAATCCAGTGCGGCTGCGGCTTCGTCCATCAGTATGATTTTAGGATCATTCGCCACAGCGCACACAATGGAAAGTCTCTTTTTCATGCCGCCCGACATTTTTCTTACGGGAACCTTTAAAAATTCATCTACCCCGAATTGTTTGATTACTCCATGCTCAGACTCGTACTTCAGCCGATCCGGCGAAAACCAAAGAAGAAGGTTATCTCTTGCCGAAAGTTCCTGAATCAGCGGCGCGCCCTGCGGAATATAGCCGACCAGGGAGCTGCGCTTTTTCGGATTTTTCATCAAATCCTCACCTGCGTAAAAGAAGCTGCCATTTCCTCTCTGTACCCCGGCTAATATGCTCAGCAGGGTGGATTTTCCGCTGCCGTTAGCACCTACTATCGCAGCACAGCTTCCCAAATCCATATCAAAGGAAACATCCTTTAATACTGTTTTTCTGCCGAACGATTTTTGAATATTAACAATTCTTATGTCCATATCATTTTCCGACATTTCTTTTTCCGGTTATTCTGTCAAATTCCGAGTAAACCTTGTTTTCATGAGCCAAATCAATCAGATATATCATAACCGTACCCATAGCCATCCGCACTGCTGTAGTAGAAATAGCTTGCAAAAATCTGCTCCAAAGAGTCCAAAATCTGCTGGTTTACTCCGGCTTGTCCCAAAGAGTCCCTCAAATTGTCAATAACGACTTGAGAATCTACATTATTCAAATACTCGTCCAAACCTACAGCATTATCGGGTACTGACAACTTTTCAGCTTCTGTTATGGAGGTGCTTACAATGAGGGTGCCTATAGACTCATTGCCGTATTGGGGAGTAATAGAAATACTGTTGTGAGAGTCATTTGTTTCAAAGTTAAGCTGCAATGTCAGCATATCCAAAAAGCTGCCGTAAGGAACCAACAACTGCATATCATCGGAGGCTTTAAGAATAATCTCACTGCTCATAATACCCTGATCCGCCTGCTCCATATTCAGCTCGTTTAAATAAATCTCGACAAAATCCATGGTCTCGCCGTTCGAGGTGACGGAAAGTATGTATCTTCCGTCAGTAAACACATTGCCGCGGCGTTTAGCGCTTCCGCTGAGTTCAAAGCCGTCTTCGGGGGTTTGAATATGTATCTCGGAGGCGTACTGTCCGGACTTGACCGCATTGTAAACACCGAATACGAATTGATCCTCAGTCTCTATCTCCCGCCCACATATCTCGCCTGAAGAACTGATCCACACTTTATATGTGAACAATTTCTCGCTGTCCTCTGCCTGATCCAGAGACGCCAGAGCTTCATCAATAGCGCTCTTCATATCTGCTATAATATCATCAGTCTCCGCATCATCGATAACACCGTCGGCATCCGCATCGCCTTGAAACGATTCAAATACAGGATCGGAAGCAAAGTCATTAAAAAGCTGTATAAATCCTCTTACCAGATTTTCAATATCCTCATCGTTTTTTGCCTGTTCAAGCACAAACCTCAGCGTTTTAGCTAAGTCATCAGTTCCAACCTCAGCTTCAAGCAATGTATAATTGGTTTCAATTCCTGAGACCTCAAGAACATCCGTTGATTTCTTAAAATCAAATAAATTAGACATCACCGGCTTTGCGTATTTTGCCATAATATCAATAAACGCGTCCTTATGAGAAGAAAGCTCCGTCATAAGGCTGAACAACTGCTCATATGAAACCTGATCGCCGTCAGACGTTTCCAACAACAAGGAAAAATAATCCGGACTGACTTGCGGAATCTGAACCGCTATTTGTCCGCCGACCAAATCCTCAATTATAAACATGCTAAAGATGTCAATATCCTGGAGACTAAGTGCAAAATCAATGCCGGAAATGCCGTCACCCATGGAAAAATCGGTGCTTAAGGATATTTTGTCCGCACTCATATATTGATCCAGATCTATGCCCAGAGCAGAAATCATTTGCTTTCCGCTGTCTGTGAGCACCATAGACACATCGGTAGCAGCTTTTATATTATTAAAAGCAACAAGCCGACCGCCTTTCATAGAGTCTAACCATTTATTGATATTTTCCATTTCCGCATCAGCGTAGTATTCGTTAGCATCCATAGTCGCCATTTTAAATGCAGTAACAAGAGGTTTCCCAAATGCTATCATTGCCACAGCGATTACAAGTACTGCGGAGGTTGCCGCAATCAATATATTAAATTTACGTCTTTTCTTTTTTATTTCAGCTGCAGGCTGTCCTTCTATCACATACTGCCCCTCGGTCACTGATTGTTCCGTCTCTGCCTGAGCAGCTACAGGCTGATCTGTCACAGATCGATCCTCCACAGGCTGATTGTTATGCTGTTGTGTGTTATCATCGTTAAAATGTGCACCGCAGTTTGAACAAAACAAAGCGTCATCATTGACTTCAGCACCGCAATTTTTGCAAATCATTCTTAATACCCTCCTATTTTACAACACCTTAATGCGCATTATGACACATATAAAGCATTATTAATGACACAATTGTAACACAATTGACGAGTAATGTCAATCTATGTAAACAAAATATATTGATCATATATGTATGGTAAATTTGTGTAAATAAGTGTATCTAATAATAGTGCTATTGTTCTTTTTAACTTCGCATCAATCTAAATATACAAATTACCTCTTTGCTTAAATCTTCGGGTCTGCCGTAAGAGTATTGGACTTCCTCCAATTCTTCGTATGCTTCACGAAGCCAATTCCGTCCCGATACAACCGGGCAGACATCTATTTTTCCGTCTGTGCG
>CALWZA010000002.1 GCA_944385905.1 uncultured Clostridia bacterium | reverse complement strand
TGCCGTCAGCTGACGGCATTTTTGTTTGGAGGAATAGAAATGAAAAAAATGTATCTGCATTGCTGACAATGATAATGATGGCTTCAGTCGGATGAGGAAACGGGAGCTGCAAGATTAATTGTTTTGCGATAGAGGATGACGGAAACCATTACGCAGTCATTCGGCGGAATGGCTTTAAGATGTATTGATTAAGCTAACCTGATATCTTCCGTCGTATTTCGGATGATTTTCCGCGTCAATCCTTGCTCCAAGCATAATATCTGTATAATCATCTATACCGTTATTGTTAAAATCGATATCACTGTAAATTGTCTCTATTCCGAAATCCTGGGCAGAATATGTTTTTTGAGGCAATAAATTAAAACAAATCAGAATTAAAAGTAAAGCGGTAACCGTCAGAGCAGCTGCGGCCGATATAATGATAAACCTTTTTCGCATGCCGGAAATCCTTTCATTCAAATATATGTCAGTATATGAAAACACACATAAATATAATATCAATAAGCTGAAATTATATTTATGTGCTTGACGTTTGCAATGCAACTTAAATGAGCTGCGTTCCGCTTAATTTTCAATAATTCCTCCGCCGAGAACTTTATCACCCTGATAAATCACGCCGCTTTGTCCCGAAGGAACAGCAGCGCAAGGAAAGTCAAGGAAAACGCTGGCAGAACTTCTGTCGTCAGACAAATCAACTTTGCATGGAACAAGCTGAGCTGTCGAGCGCATTTTAATACATAAAGCCGAAGAGTCAAGCGAATAAGGATAAACCTCGCTGATGTCGGAGAGAGAAAAAGATGAAACCGAAGCCTTTTCAAATTCAAGGTAAACTCTGTTTTCGGCAGGGTCTATTCTTGTTACAAAAGCAGGTCTTCCGAGAGCTACTCCGAGACCTTTTCTTTGACCCACCGTGTAGTGAATTATGCCTTTGTGAGTTCCGCATACAGAACCGTCAGGAGCGATAAATTCACCCTGTTTTGATGCTCCGCAGCGGTCTTCAATGTATTTTGCGTAGTCGTTGTCCTCAACAAAGCATATTTCCTGACTGTCGGGAGCGTCAGCGCATTTAAGATCCATCCTTGCCGCTATTTCTCTGATCTGAGGCTTTGTCATATCAGAAAGAGGAAGCAAAAGTCTTGAAAGAACGTCCTGCTTGAGCCTGTAAAGCATATATGACTGATCTCTTTCAGCGCTCTGACCTCTGTAAAGGCAGTAAAAACCGTTTTCATAGCGAATTGAGGCATAGTGCCCGGTCGCGATAAAGTCAAATCCAAGCTCGTCTGCAAGCATGAGCAGGTTTTTGAATTTTACCGATGGGTTGCATATCGTGCATGGGTTTGGAGTGCGCGCGGCAAGATATTCTCTGATAAAGTAATCAATAACATTTTTTTTAAATGTTTCACGCAGGTCAAGCTCGTGAAGCCTGATGCCGAGTGTGCGAGCGGATTCTCTTGCGGCAAAAACGGCGGAGTCGTGGCAGTCGGACATTTTCATCACAACCGCCTCAACCTCATATCCCGAATCAAGAAGCAGCTTAACGCAAACCGAGCTGTCAACGCCTCCGCTCAAAGCTACCAGTACTTTTTTAGTGGTTGACATCGCATCCGCAGGTCTCTCCGTCGCAGTGCGGAGTAATTTCGCCAACAAACGGAGCCGGATCAATGCCCTGTCTTTTGTAGTAATCTGAAATAGCAGCTTTCATAGCCTCCTCAGCCAAAACAGAGCAGTGAAGCTTAGCCGGCGGAAGTCCGTCAAGAGCCTCTACAACGGCCTTATTAGTGAGCTTAAGAGCCTCTTCAATAGATTTTCCCATAATCATTTCGGTTGCGATTGAAGATGTTGCGATAGCGGCTCCGCAGCCGAAGGTTTTAAACTTAACGTCGGTAATAATTCCGTTGTCAACCTTAATGTACATTTTCATAATATCGCCGCATTTGGCGTTTCCGACTTCTCCGATGCCGTCGGCGTTTTCAATTTCGCCGACATTTCTCGGATTCGCGAAATGATCCATAACTTTTTCACTGTAAATCATTTATAAATTCCTCCTGTTAAATAGTTCTTGTAATGTTTTCTTCCTTGCAGATTCTTTCCCAAAGCGGAGACATTTCTCTCAGTTTTTTAACAACCTTGGGTACAACCTCAAGGATATAATCGATATCCTCGTCGGTAGTTTCTTCATTTATCGAAAGCCTTAAAGAGCCGTGAGCGATTTCGTGTGGCAAGCCTATGCTTAAAAGAACGTGTGACGGGTCTAGCGAGCCTGATGTGCAGGCAGAGCCTGACGAAGCGCATATACCGTTTAAGTCAAGGTTAAGCAGAAGGCTTTCACCCTCAACTCCTCGAATAGAGACATTAACATTTCCGCAAAGGCGTTTTTCCCTGTCACCGTTAAGCCTTGTCTCGTTGATTTTAAGAAGCCCGTCAATAAGCCTGTCTCTCATCTTAGAAACCTTTTCCCGCTTCGCCGGTATGTCAGCGCATGCGTCGGTAATTGCGACACCGAGAGCTACAATTGACGGCACGTTTTCGGTGCCCGCTCTTTTTGTGCGTTCCTGAGCGCCTCCGTGAATAAGGTTAGGAAGAGTGATTCCGCTTCTGATATATAAAGCTCCGCAGCCTTTTGGAGCGTGAATTTTGTGGCCTGAAAGAGAGAGAAGGTCTATGTTCATTTTTGAAACGTCGATTTCAACGTTTCCGACAGCCTGAACGGCGTCTGTGTGAAACAGAACCTTTTTTTCACGGCATATTGCCCCTATTTCAGCAATAGGCTGAATTGTTCCGATTTCGTTGTTCGCGAATATAATGGTTACAAGACAGGTATCGTCACGGATAGCGTTTTTGACATCTTCAGGGTTAATCAAGCCCTTTTCGTCAACAGGTATATATGTTACCTCAAATCCATGCTTCTCGAGATACTGACAGGTGTGAAGCACGGCGTGATGCTCAAAAACGGAAGTTATAATGTGTTTTTTGCCTTTTTTCTCTCCGTTTTCGGCACAGCCTTTAATTGCCCAGTTGTCCGATTCGGAGCCGCCGCTTGTAAAAAATATTTCGTTTGGCTTTGCGCCCAAAGCCGCGGCAACCTGTCCTCTTGCCTTTTCAAGTGCCCTTGCGGCGTTCATACCCAAAGCGTATATGCTTGAAGCGTTTCCGTAATTTTCTGTAAAATAAGGGAGAGCGGCTTCAAGCGCATGCTGAGAAACCCGTGTCGTAGCTGAGTTGTCAGCATAAACAAACCTTTTTTCCATAAAAAGACTCCTTTCGTAAAATAGAGTGCGTATCGCGGTCAGAATTTATTATAAACTTTAATGATAAGTTTAATTCCAAAATCATCGGTGCTTTTCGGTTTCGGCAACAGCGAGGGAATCGCATATTTCATTTTCGGGATGCCCCGCATGGCCTTTAACCCAAACAAACGAAACCTTGTGAATGTCCAAAAGCTCCAGAAGCCTCGCCCATAAATCAGAGTTTAAAGCCGGCTTTTTATCGGATTTAATCCAGCCGTTTTTTCTCCATGACTTAGCCCAGCCCTTTGTTATTGCGTCAGTCACATATTTGCTGTCGCTTGTAAGCGTAACTTCGCATGGTTCTTTCAGGGCAGAAAGAGCGGATATAACAGCAGTCAGTTCCATTCGGTTGTTTGTGGTTTCGTGTTCTCCTCCCGAAAGCTGTTTTTCAGTGCCTTTGTATCTCAAAACAGCGCCCCAGCCGCCGGGACCGGGATTGCCAGAGCAGGCGCCGTCGGTAAAAATCTCAACTTTTTTCATCTTGCGATTTTCATTGAGATGTCAAAGCACTTTACAGAATGTGTAAGCGCGCCGAGAGAAATAATATCAACGCCTGTTTCGGCGATTTGCCTGATGTTTTCGCTTGTGACATTTCCGGAAGCCTCAAGCTTGGCTGCGCCGTTTGTGATTTCAACAGCTTTCGCCATGGTAGGGCAGTCCATGTTGTCAAGCATGATAATGTCAGCTTTCACAGCCAAAGCCTCACGAAGCTCGTCAAGATTTCTTGTCTCAACCTCAATCTTTACAGTGTGGCCGAGCTTCTCTCTGAGAGCGTTTACAGCGTTTGTAAGATTTCCGTAAGCGTCAATGTGGTTGTCTTTAATCATAGCGCAGTCGGAAAGGTTGTAGCGGTGGTTTTTTCCTCCGCCGACAGTAACTGAGTATTTTTGAATGGCTCTCAGTCCGGGCAGAGTTTTTCTTGTGTCAGCAATAGAAGCTTTTGTGCCCTCAACAAGCTTCACACATTTGTTTGTTTCTGTAGCGATGCCCGACATATGCTGTAGAAGGTTTAAAGCAGTGCGTTCGCCCTTAAGCAAAGCCTTTGTGTGACCTTCCATTGTGGCAATAACGTCGCCTTTTTCAACATATGTTCCGTCCTTGAGCTTTATTTCATATTTAATCGAGCTGTCAAGAAGCTCAAACACCCTCATAGCCACTTTGATTCCGCATAAAACACCCGAATCCTTTGCTACAAAATAAGCCGATGTAACAGCGTCGTCGTCAACGAGATAATCGGTTGTAACGTCAATATAGTTAATGTCTTCTTTTAATGCGGTTTTAATGATATCGTCAACATAAAACTGAAGCAAATCCATAACAGCGGTCCTTTCTTTGATAATTATGTTATTTTTTAGGAAACTCTTCGTTTTCTGAAGCGATACGCCTTGCCTCGTCGAGAATAATATACGCGCATGTAGCAATTGACTTTGCTTCCACATAGTCACGGTCAACATAGAAGGAGTTGTTTTCAAGGAACTCTTTGATTTCCTTAACTCTATCGTAGCCTTTGAAAAGCTCCTCAATGTTAGGCATGACAAAATATGCTTTTTGCATGATTGAACGTATTTCGGTTCTGAATCCGTGTGGCATTTTGGGAGCGTTATAGTCTACTGTAAAAGGATAGGTCGTAAGCTCGCCGCAAACCTTTTCAGCCTTGCTGTTAATGTCTGAAGCGGCATGACGTGAGAAAACCAGAGCTTCAAGAAGCGAGTTTGACGCAAGTCTGTTGTTGCCGTGAACGCCGGTGCAGGAACACTCGCCGCAGGCATAAAGGTTTTCAATTTCGGTCATAGAGCGTGTATCGACTTTGATACCGCCCATGAGGTAGTGCTGGCAAGGAAAGATAGGAACAGGCTCCTTTGTCATGTCATATCCCGCCTTAAGCAGATTTTTGTATATGTTAGGGAATCTGTTTTTAATGAATTCGGGATCCTTGCGTGAAATATCAATATAAAAATTGTCAGAACCCGTTCTCTTCGCCTCAAACATAATAGAATGAGAAACAACATCTCTGGGGGCAAGCTCAAGGCGCTTGTCATAGTTTTGCATAAAGCGCTCCTTGTTGCAGTTGAGCAGATAAGCGCCCTCGCCTCTGACGGCTTCGGATATAAGGAAGCATTCACGGATTTTTCTGTCGTTAAAAGCGGTCGGGTGGAACTGAATATAGCTCAGGTGCTCGATTTTTGCGCCGAGATTATAAGCAAATGTTATGCCGTCGCCGGTAGCGATTGCGGAGTTGGTTGTAAACTCGTAAACTCTTCCGATGCCGCCTGTCGCTAAAACCGCAAAATGAGAATTATAATAAACATGATCGTCGTTTTGCAAAACGTCGAAAGAAAATCCGTTTTCGGTTTTCTTAAGGTCACAGATTACCGAGTTTTCGATGATGTCAACATTTGGGAGAGCCTGAACAGTTCTCAGAAGCGTTGAAAGGATTTCAAAGCCGGTTGTGTCCTTGTGATGAAAAATTCTGTGCATTCCGTGACCGCCCTCGAGAGTGCGGTGATAATCCCCGTCCGGAGTTTTGTCAAAATCAACGCCGAGTTCAATAATTTTCCCAATATCTATTTTAGCTTCGTTGACAAGTATGTCAAGAGCGTCGACTTTGTTTTCATATCCGCCTGCGACAAGAGTATCATGCTTGTGAAGCTCAGGGTTGTCATTAGGATTTTTATATACTCCGGCAATGCCGCCCTGTGCCAAAGCCGAGTTGCAAAGCGTCATTTCACGCTTTGAAATAACAAGCACATGTATGTCTCTGGACAGGTTGTATGCAGCGTAAAGACCTGCTACTCCGCATCCTGCGATAATTACGTCATAGTTTTTTGCGGATTTCATATTATAAAATCATTCCTTTCACACTTGGAGTCGGAAGAAAACAGCACAATTAATGTATCTTGTGCGTTTTCATATAAAAAATTAGTTATACTTATTTTAGTGTAACACACTTTTCGATTAATTTCCACTGTTTTTAATAAAAAAATTCCTGAAAAAAATAATTATAACTCATTTATATCTCTTAATGGCTCAACTTTTTCAAAAATAACGCTGCTGCTGAATTTTGCGGCTTCTTCAAGCAATTCCTTTGAACGCGCGGTCCAGGTTATAACCTTAATTCCAGCGCTGTGCGCTTTGAATAAAACAGAAAGAGACATGCTCCGGAGGTCGCATGAGATAAAATCGGCTTTGGCAACATGCTGCCAAATAAGCCTTGTCGAGCAGATAAGCCGCATCAGCCTGTTTTTACCTTTGAAAGTCGAAACAACAAGACCCCTTTGAACATCAGGCTTATTATCGCAGAACCATCGGACCGTAAACGGGTTAAACGACTGAACCGCCCATTCCCCGCGGTATCCCGACATAATTTTTACAACAGTTTTTTCAAGAGAACGGTCAAAAAAGCTGTCGCTTTTAATCTCGACGAGTATGGGAACCCTGCCTTTAATAAGAGCGATAGCCTCGCTGAGAGTAGGTATCCGTTCATCTGTTCCTTTAAGCCGAAGAGCTTTTATATCATTAAGTGAGCAGGAGCAAACATCTAAATCCGCTCCGGTCATGCGCTTTAAGCACGGATCATGAAAAACTACTGCTTTTTTATTTTTTGTAAGTCGGACATCAAGCTCAACAGGATAGCCTTTAGAGGAGGCGGCTTCAAAAGCTGGAAGCGAGTTTTCGGGGATTTTGAGGGATTTTGAGTGAAGTCCCCGGTGCGCAATATAGTATCCGTAAATCATATGTAAAAATCCTTTCGGAAAAATGTAAAGAAATATATTATTTATAGTATAGCACCGTAGTAATCTCAAGGCAATAAATATAATCAAACTTTTACGTTGTGCCGATATTATAAAGCGGTATGGTGAAAAAAGTAGTGATATTTTACACATATCTAAAAAAACGAACAGCACGATAATAAAAATTTTTAATTTTGTCACAATACTATCACAAATAGCGTCTATAATTTGCTTTGTTTCATGCTGAATACAGTAAGCGGTTCAAGTATGGAGTGAAAGGATTGAGTAAAAATGTATAAAAGAATTATTGCGGGTGTTCTCGCCGCAGTACTTGCCGCGGGCGTTTTTGCCGGATGTTCGGGAGACAGTGAGAATAAAAACGAAGAAGTAACAGAGAAAACAAATATTGAAGAGACAGCTGCGGGTGATAATCCGTCTTTTGTCGTGGACGGAAAAGAGGTTGACACGACAGATCTGGCTCTACTGTCGTTTAACGGTGTTGAAATCCCGTTTGACGTTTACAGATATTATTACCTTGCTGTAGTTGAAAGCTATTTTTATGATAAGGATGACGATTATTGGGAGAGCGACGAGGGAAAAGAAACCTTCAGCCAAATTAAAGATTACGTTATTGAAACTTTAAAAAATATGGTTTGGGGAAAAATTCTCGCTGCAGATAATAATATCGAGCTTACGCAGGAAGATTATGACGGAATCGAAGCAGATATCGAAGAAACAAAAAACAGCTTTTCATCTGACGGCAGCTATCAGGACGCACTTGATGCCGCTCATGTTGACGAGGAAACACTTAAAACTTTATCAGAATATAACTACTATTCGCAGAGAGCGTATAATGAGCTTTTCGGAGAGGGCGGAGAGTATGAGGTGACAGACGACGAGTTTAATGAAAAACTCGCAAATGAATATGTCAGAGTACAGCATATTCTTGTTTCCTTTGACCGTTTTCTGGAAGATGAGGAGTATGCAGACGCAACAGATGATGAGATTAAACAAGCGGCTGAGTCAGCGGCAAACGAACTGCTTGAAAGAGTAAACAACGGGGAGGATTTTTACACATTGGCATCTGAGAACAGCGATGACCCCGGAATGACTAGCGAAGACGGATATTATTTCACTTATGGAATAATGGTTGAACCGTTTGAGGAGGCTTCTTACGCTCTTAAGGAAAATGAGGTAAGCGGACTTGTTGAAACTTCATACGGATATCACATAATTAAAAGACTTCCTATGGAACAGGAATATATAGATGAAAATTATGATGCTCTCAAGGAAGACTACATTGCACTTCAGTTTAACACGCTTGTTAACGATCTTATGAATAACCTGGATATTGAGTACAGCGACTATTACAAAAATATGACGGGATCAAGCATCAAGTAAAATTAAGCCGGCCGGTAAAAACGGTCGGCCTTTTTATGCCGTTTTACACTTGAACTCACGGTAAAAATGTGCTAAACTTATTATTAACAGTCGGCAGTGAAAGGGGACAATGTATATGAACAGCGTTTTCGTGGTTTCAAGCAGTGAAAAAGGCGTGAAGATACTTTGTTCGCTTGTCAAAGAGGCTGTTTCCGTATGGGAGATACAAACAGCTTCGACAGCAAATCAAGCCAGAGAATACCTCGAGGAACACGACTGTGATTTGACAGTGATTGACTCACCTCTTTCAGATGAGGCGGGCTTTTCGCTTGCGTGCGAAACAGCGGAAAAAACGAATTCCGCATGCATAGTCATAGCGAGGCAGGACGCTGACGTAAATGTTCTTGTGAAGCTTGAGGAAAAAGGCATAGCCGTGATATCAAAGCCAATAAATAAAGAGTATTTTTTTCGGACAGTCCGTGTCGTAAATTCGCTGAGAAAAAGATATCTTGGAATATATGAGGAAAATGAGAGGCTTCAGGATGAGCTTGAGACAGTAAGACTTGCTAACAGAGCTAAGTGCGCGTTGATACAGTATTTGAGAATGACAGAGAAACAGGCTCACAGGTATCTTGAAAAGCAGGCGATGGATATGAGAATGACGATAAAGGACACAGCGCTTCAGATTATAAAAACTTATGAAACATAATATCTGATTTAATATATTTATATAGACAAAAAGGTTTTTTTGCTGTATAATATTCAGGATAACTATGCGTAAGAAATTGTATTTTTGAGGGAGGAACAAAGATGAAAAAAGCCTATTTAATTTTGGAAAACGGAACCATCTTTGAGGGAAGCAGTTTCGGCTATTCAGGCGAGGCTGTCGGTGAAATTGTTTTCACAACTTCAATGACCGGATATCTTGAAACAATTACCGACCCGAGCTATTACGGACAGATTGTTGTTCAAACATTTCCGCTTATCGGTAATTACGGAGTTATTCCTTCTGATTTTGAGAGCGACGAGCCTCATATTAACGGATATATTGTTAAGAATTGTTGTCAAGAACCTTCAAATTTCAGGAGCGAGGGAAGTCTTGGCGATTTTTTATGTGAGCATAAAATAGTGGGCTTGTGCGATATAGACACCCGCGCGCTGACAAGAATTGTAAGAGAACACGGGGTGATGAACGGGAAAATTGTTACAGAAGGCAGTCTTAGCCTTGATTTGGACGTGCTTAAAAACTATAAAATAGTAAATGCTGTTGAAAACACCACAATCAAGGAAGAGACAGTGTTCAAGCCTGAGGGCGAAACTAAAAAGCGTGTTGTCCTATGGGATTTCGGTGCCAAGCACAATATAGGCAGAGAATTGGTAAAGAGAGGCTGCGAGGTTACGGTTGTTCCTGCGGGAACAAAAGCCGAGCGCATTTTGGAGCTTGATCCTGACGGAATCATGCTATCAAACGGACCCGGAGACCCGGCTGACAATGTTGAAATAATAGCCGAGCTTGCTAAGGTCTGCAAGACTAAAAAGCCGATTTTCGGAATATGCCTCGGACATCAGCTTCTTGCGCTTTCACAGGGCGCAAAGACAGAAAAGCTTAAATACGGCCACAGAGGAGCGAATCAGCCTGCGCTTGAAAAGGCGACCGGCAGGGTTTACGTTACAAGCCAGAATCACGGCTACGCAGTTGTTACAGACAGCTTGCCCGACGGTGCGAAAATGAGCTTTTCAAACGCCAATGACGGTACCTGCGAGGGAGTGGAGTACGACTATATGCCTGCGTTTTCCGTTCAGTTTCATCCCGAAGCCTGCGGAGGACCGAAGGACACAAATTTCTTGTTTGACAGATTTATAGCTATGATGGGAGGAAATGACTAATGCCGCTGAGACAGGATATAAAAAGAGTAATGGTAATAGGCTCAGGCCCGATAGTTATCGGACAGGCAGCCGAGTTTGACTATGCCGGAACACAGGCATGCCGGGCTCTCAAGGAAGAGGGTCTTGAAGTCATACTTATAAATTCAAACCCCGCAACCATCATGACCGATAAGGCTATGGCTGACAAGATTTATATTGAACCGCTTACTCTAGAAACAGTTAAAAGAGTAATCAAAAAGGAGCGCCCTGATTCACTGCTTTCAACGCTCGGAGGACAGACCGGCCTGACTCTTTCAATGCAGCTTGCGAAAGAGGGCTTCCTTGATAAATACGGTGTAAAGCTTCTCGGAGCAAACCCCGAAACAATTGATAAGGCTGAGGACAGACAGATGTTTAAGGACACAATGCAGTCTATCGGTCAGCCGTGCATACCGTCAAAGGTTGTGAATACAGTTGAAGATGCGGTTGCTTTCGCTGATGAGCCCGGCATCGGATATCCGCTAATTATCAGACCCGCGTTTACGCTTGGCGGAACAGGCGGAGGAATCGTGAACAATGAGGAAGAGCTTCGTGAGATTACAAGAAACGGTCTTTACCTCTCTCCGATAACACAGGTGCTTGTTGAAAAGTGTATCTCAGGCTGGAAAGAAATCGAGTTCGAGGTTATCAGAGACAGTATCGGAAACGTAATTACGGTCTGCTCAATGGAAAACTTCGACCCGGTCGGAGTTCATACGGGAGATTCAATAGTTATAGCTCCGACTGTAACTCTTGCGGATAAAGAATATCAGATGCTTCGTTCGGCAGCTCTTAAAATAATAGATACACTCAAGGTGGAGGGGGGCTGCAATTGTCAGTTCGCGCTTAACCCTAACAGCTTTGAGTATGCGGTTATAGAGGTAAACCCGAGAGTTTCACGCTCATCGGCGCTCGCTTCAAAGGCAACAGGATATCCTATCGCTAAGGTTGCGACTAAAATCGCTATCGGCTATACACTGTCCGAAATTAAAAACGCCGTTACAGGAAAGACCTTTGCCTGCTTTGAGCCTGCGCTCGACTATGTTGTCGTAAAGCTTCCTAAATGGCCTTTTGATAAGTTTGTATATGCCAAGAGAACCCTCGGCACACAGATGAAAGCGACCGGCGAGGTAATGGCTATCGGCACAACCTTCGAGCAGGCTATTATGAAAGCTGTAAGAGGAGCCGAAATCGGACATGACTGTCTGCTGAGCAAAAAGCATATGGCTATGTCAGATGAGGAGATAGAGCAGAGACTTCACAACTGCGACGACGAAAGACTTTTTGTCGTATATGAAGCTCTCAGAAGAGGAACAACTCCTGAGCATATATTCGATATTACTAAGATTGACACATGGTTTACCTATAAGCTCAAGAAGCTCATTGATATGGAAAGAGAGCTTGCAAAGGGAAATATCACACACCATCTCTATCTTCAGGCAAAGAGACTCGGCTATCCCGATAAGGTAATCGAGCGAATCAGCGGAAAAAAAATTGAAAAGCCGGCATATGCCGCATTCAAAATGGTTGATACCTGCGCCGCCGAGTTTGAGGCTCAGACTCCTTACTTCTACTCAACCTATGATTCGGAGGACGAGGCTTCCGAGTTTATAAAAAGACAGGGTACCGACAAGAAAACCATAATCGTATTCGGTTCGGGACCTATACGTATCGGACAGGGAATCGAGTTTGACTATGCTTCTGTTCAGTGCGTTTGGGCGCTCAGAAAGCAGGGCTATGAGGTTGTTATCGTAAACAATAACCCTGAAACCGTATCAACCGACTTTGATACCGCCGACAGACTTTATTTCGAGCCGCTGACAAACGAGGACGTAATGTCTATAATAAATGCCGAAAAGCCATACGGAGTTGTGGTCGCGTTCGGCGGACAGACAGCTATCAAGCTTACAAAGCATATGGCGGAAAACGAAGTAAGAATACTCGGAACACCTCCCGACAGCATAGACGCCGCTGAGGACAGAGAACGTTTTGACGAGCTTCTTGAAAAGCTCAAAATCAAGCGTCCTGTTGGATATACAGTCATGAGCTGTGAAGAGGCTTTGGAAGTTGCGAATAAAATCAAATATCCTGTACTTATGAGACCGTCTTATGTTCTCGGCGGACAGAATATGATTATAGCGTTCAACGACGAGGATATTAAGGAATACATGGCGATAATCCTTGCGCAGAACATTGAAAATCCTGTCCTTATAGATAAGTATCTTTCGGGAACCGAAATTGAGGTTGACGCTATATGCGACGGCGAGGATATACTTATCCCCGGAATCATGGAGCATATCGAAAGAGCCGGAATCCATTCGGGAGACTCAATCGCGGTATATCCGGCATGGAACGTAAGCGATAAGCTCACGGAAAGAATCATTGAGTGCTCAAAGAATCTCGCGGTTTCTCTTAACACGATGGGTCTTGTAAATATACAGTATCTTATTTACGACGACGAACTTTATGTTATTGAGGTAAACCCACGTTCATCAAGAACCGTTCCTTATATTTCAAAGGTAACCGGAATTCCTATGGTAGAGCTTGCGACACGCGCAATGCTCGGTGAAAAGCTTGCCGATATGGGCTTCGGAACAGGTCTGTACAAGAGACCTCCGTACATCGCCTGCAAAGTTCCCGTGTTCTCATTTGAAAAGCTTATCGACGTTGACAACCATCTCGGACCTGAAATGAAGTCAACCGGAGAGGTTTTGGCGGTAGCGAACACACTTGAGGAGGCTCTCTATAAGGGACTTGTCGCCGCCGGATACAAGCTTGATAAAAAGGGCGGAGTGTTTATAACTGTCAGAAACAGCGATAAGCCTGAGATAGCGAATACGGCAAAGCAGTTTTATGACCTCGGCTTTAAGCTTTACGCAACAAAGGGAACAGCGGCGGTTATTTCAGAAAACGGAATCCCTGTCGAGACAGTCGCCAAAATTCACGAGTCTGAGGACAATACTTTGAAGCTTATTGAAAGCGGAAAGATATCCTATGTCATTTCAACATCTTCAAAGGGAAGAATTCCCACAAGAGACAGCGTAAAAATCAGAAGAAAAGCGGTCGAGAGAAATATTCCGTGCCTTACCGCAATAGATACCGCAAACGCGATAGCGTCAAGCCTTAAGAGCCGTTTCAGCGAGCATTCGACAGAGCTTGTGGACATCAACCACATGCGCACCGAAAAGCAGAAACTTCATTTTACCAAAATGCACGGATGCGGAAACGACTATATCTATTTCAACTGCTTCGAGCAGACAGTGGACAACCCAGAGGGACTTGCGATAAGACTTTCTGACAGGCATTTCGGAATAGGCGGAGACGGAGTAGTGCTTATCTGCCGCTCAAAGGTTGCCGACGCAAAGATGAGAATGTTTAATCTCGACGGCTCCGAGGGCAAAATGTGCGGAAACGCCATCAGGTGCGTAGCGAAATACTGCCGTGACAACGGTCTTGTAGACAAGGACACCATAACTATTGAAACCTTAAGCGGAATAAAAACCATCGAGCTGCAATATCATATGGGTGAAATAGTTGGAGCGAAAGTAGATATGGGCAAGGCAATCCTTACGCCGTCCGAAATACCCGTAACACTCGACGGAGATAAGGTCGTAAACAGAGAAATCACGGTAGAAGGCAAGCCGTATAACGTCACCTGCGTGTCTATGGGAAATCCTCACTGCGTGGTTTTCCAAAACAACGTAGATAATTTTGAAATAGAAAAAATCGGACCTGTTTTTGAGCATCTTGATATTTTCCCTGAGCGTGTCAACACCGAGTTTGTAAAAGTAGTTGACAGGCATACTTTGAAAATGCGTGTTTGGGAAAGAGGAAGCGGCGAGACATGGGCTTGCGGAACAGGAGCCTGCGCCGCGGCTGTCGCTGCCGTTGAAAACGGATTCTGCGATAAAAATACAGACATAACCGTTCAGCTTTTGGGCGGCGACCTTGTTATTAAATATACCGACGATACCGTCTATATGACAGGAAATGCGGTAGTTGCGTTTGACGGAAATATTATAATCTGATTTTGCTGAAAGGAACTTAGTTATGGCATTGATGAACGAGAATTTTAACGATGTCAAGCAGTCATACCTGTTTGCCGAAATCGCTAAAAGAGTAAAGGAATACACAGAAAAAAATCCGGATAAAAAGGTTATAAGGCTCGGAATCGGAGACGTAACTCTTCCTCTTGTTCCGGCAGTAGTTGAAGCTATGAAAAAAGGCTGCGACGAAATGGGCGTTAAGGAAACCTTTAAAGGCTATCCGGACTATGAGGGCTATGCGTTTTTGAGAGAAGCTGTATCAGGATATTACAAGAGCTTCGGCGTAGAAGTATCAGCCGATGAGATAATGATATCAGACGGCGCGAAGTCTGATGTCGGAAACATTGTGGATATCTTTTCGCAGGATAATGTGGTTTTAGTAACAGACCCCGTATACCCCGTTTATGTAGATACAAACACCATGAGCGGAAGAAAGATTATTTTTGCCGATTCAACCGAAGAAAACGGCTTTGCCGCAATGCCCGACGACAGCGTCAAGTGCGATTTGATATATCTCTGTTCGCCCAATAACCCCACAGGCGCCGCATATACCAAGGAACAGCTTGAGCAGTGGGTAAAATACGCAAAGAAGCAAAACGCGATAATACTTTATGACGCAGCGTATGAAGCCTACATTTCCGACAGCAGTGTTCCGAGAAGTATTTTTGCCGTTGAGGGCGCGAGAGAGTGCGCTATTGAGTTTTGTTCGCTTTCAAAAACAGCCGGATTTACAGGAACCCGCTGCGGATATACGGTAATTCCCAAGGAGCTTATGATAAACGATAAAAACGGAAACACCTACTCAGTTTATAAGCTTTGGTACCGCCGTCAGGCAACAAAGTTCAACGGAGTCTCATATCCTGTTCAGTGCGCGGCGGCAGCGTGCTTTACTCCGGAGGGACAAAAGCAGATTAAAGCCAATATCGCGTATTATATGGATAACGCAAAGGTTATATCAGCGGCGCTCGATGAACTCGGCATAAAGTATACAGGCGGAAAAAATTCTCCGTATATCTGGCTAAAGTGTCCGAACGGCATGAAAAGCTGGGATTTCTTTGACAAGCTTTTGAACGAGGTGCAGGTTGTAGGCACACCCGGAGCAGGTTTCGGAGTAAACGGCGAGGGCTGGTTCAGACTTACGGCTTTCGGCGATAAAGAAAATACGGCGGAAGCGGTTAAAAGAATAAAATCGCTGAAATTCTAAAATAACACGCAGTCAATAATCCCGACAGCATGGTCTGCCGGGATTTTGTGTTAAAAAGATGAAATTTAAAAGCCGACTGTTTTTCTCTTGTAAAACATAAAATATCATGATATACTTTTATCAATATATGAAATAAATTTTGAAAGGAAATGCTAATGAAAACATACGGAATTGTAGCGGACAGCAGTGCGGACTTCAATCAGCAGCAGCAAAAGGAGTACGGTGTTGATATCGTGCCTTTAAGTATGCTTCTCGGCGATAAGGTTTTTGTGGACAATAATAATCTTGATGTAGACGCCTATATGGATGAGATGAAAAACTGCAAGGAAAAAATAGGTTCGGCATGTCCGTCGCCGAACGATTACTGTCAGGCTTTTGAGAAATATGACTCGTCCTATGCGGTAACTTTATCGTCAAGCCTGTCGGGTTCGTATTCAAGCGCTGTAACAGGTGCTAAGCTTGCCGAGGAAAGCGGCAAGGAGGTATATGTGTTTGACTCAAAATCAGCGTCGGCGGGAGAAGTTTTGGTTTCTTTGAAAACCCGTGAGCTTATAGACAAAGCGATATCACGAGCACACCTTATTGAGACAGTTGAAAAGTATATTAACGAATTGAAGACATATTTTGTGCTTGATAATGTCGATAATTTTGTTAAAAACGGAAGGCTCAGCAAGGTAAAAGGCAAGATAATTTCAACTCTCGGCATCAAGCCGATTCTCGGTTCTGACGGGAACGGAAATATCACTTTGTTTTCTCATGGCAGAGGTCAAAAGCAGATTTTAGAGAAAATGGCGGGATTGGTAGGAAAGTGCGGAAAGAATGTAAAAGGTTTAACTGCATGCATAACCCATTGCAGTAATGAAAATTTCGCAAACGCTCTGGCTGATATACTTGTAAAAACATATGGCTTTGCCGATGTTATCGTCATGAAAACACGAGGTCTAAGCTCCATGTATGCCAATAAGCTCGGCGTAATTCTGAGCTTTTAAGATATGAGAATTAAGGATAGAGTTTTAGAATTGCTTGTTCAGAATTCGGGCAAGTATATGTCGGGAGAGGAAATTGCGAAAAGCTTGTCGGTTTCCAGAACAGCTGTGTGGAAAGCGGTCAATGATTTGAGAGCTGAGGGAATAGAAATCGACGCTGTTACGAACAGGGGATATTGTATTAGCAAGGGAACAGATTTGCTTACAGCTTCGGGAATAAGGAGCAATCTTCCCGAAAATCTCAAGGACATTGACTTGTATGTATTCAAAACGGTCGATTCGACAAATACTGTTTTGAAGCAAAAAGCATCCGAAGGCGCTGCGGAAGGAACGGTAGTAATTTCCGCTCAGCAGACAGCAGGCAGGGGAAGGCTCGGCAGAAGCTTTTTCTCACCGTCTGACAGCGGACTGTATATAAGTATTCTTATCAGACCGAAAGCTGAGGCAAGCGAAGCGGTAAATGTCACAACAGCAGCGGCAGTGGCGGTTTGTGAGGCAATTGAAGCCGTTACAGAGAAAAAAGCGTCTATAAAATGGGTAAACGATATATGGATTGAAAACAGAAAGGTGTGCGGAATACTCACCGAGGCGGCATTCAATATGGAAAACGGAAAGATAGATTATGCCGTTATGGGAGCGGGAGTAAACGTGTATACTCCCGACGGAGGATTTCCCGAGGAGCTTAAAGGGATTGCCTCAAGCATATGCGGAGAAAGCAAAGCGTCAGGATTGAGAAACATACTCGCCGCGGAAATAATATCGAGATTTCTCGAATATTCTAAGGATTTGTCGGGAAAAAGCTATATTGATAAGTATCGGGAAAAGTGCTTTGTAGTCGGAAAACGTGTGATGGTTGTGTCAGGCGATAAAAAAGAGGAAGCCTTGGTGCTGGGAATTGACGATGGATTTAAGCTGCTTGTGAGGTATGACGACGGCAGGGAAGACAGGCTTTCTTCAGGCGAAATAAGTATCAGATTGTAAAAAAATAAACGGTATCGGGAAAAACCGATACCGTTTGCTTTTTTCTCAGCTTTTAAATTAACTTTTTTCCGAAAGTATATTGTATGTTATAGTGTGTTCCGACTCGTCAAATACGTATTCAATATCTATTGCCGTGTTTAGCTCTCCCTTGTCGTTTAAATAGTAAACAGAGTCGGAGTGAGATTCTTCATCATAGTCTTGCGTTAAGATAATTTCAATGTCCGACGGCATAGCTTTATCAGTATTATCGACGATGTATTTATATATTCTGCTGTCGATATCAATTCCGTAGGGCGAGCACAGGTAATGCATTTTGCCTCCGTATTCACCGATCGGAGCGCTGAATATAAGAACATTATCTTTTGAGAACATGAAATACTCTTCAAAATTAACGGTACTCAAGTCAAAATGAAGACCGACCTCCGACATTGTGCTTGACAAAATGCCTGTTTCGCTCACAACTTCGCCGTTTTCATCAATAAACTGCAATGCGAATTGACCTTGTATATTGTTTTTGTTTTCAGGAATTCCGTACGGATAGTTTTCCGATACCATAACAAACTGCGCGGTGTATTGCTTTGTGTCGGTTATGTTGCCGTCCGCGTCTCTTTCATAGCCTGTGAAAACCTGAGGAAGCGTGTAAATAACATCGCCCGGTCTTTTTGCCATGGCTTCGTATGCCTCGGATTTAGGCATAATCTCTCTGAAATTTTGACTATATACGGTAAATCTGTCGCTGACAGTATCTTCGCCTTTTTCCCAGACGTCACTGTCGGCATTGTAAATGTAATCGGTGACATAGTAAACCGAGCCGTCATCTTCGTTTTTAGTCATTGATATTGTTGCTGAAATTTCAGATGTGGCAGAGTCCATGATAGGACTACCGGCAATAATGCCGTAGTATCCTTCGGCGTATTTTTGCTGAAACTCGCTGTCGTGTTCTTCAAGATACTCGTCCCAGCTTGCCAAAGCATTTTCAAGCATGGGGTTTTCAGGTTCTGAGATTTCAAAGCTGACGCTTTCCGCGATGGCCCTTATTTCTTCTTCAGATGCCTTGTCCGGCTCAAAAATTATACCGATGTAAACATTAGGTATTCTGCTGTAAGAAACAATCATATCAGTGACGATGTGAGGGACTGAAGCCATTGCGCCGGGATAATTGTCAATCTCATCAGGATCGGCGTATTCCCAAACAGCGACAGCCGTTTCAAAATCATCATTAGAGACAACAGGTGAATAGTCGTACATAAACTGCATACTTCCTAGTCTCAGTTCGGGATAAACAGTCTGATAATAATTTTCCTCGTCAATTTCTCCGTCATACGGCTCATAAATGTTGTAACCGACAGCTCCGATAAGCTCGTCACCTTTGTATATTTCATAAGGAGTGAATAACGGACCGTTTATATTTCCGCCCGAAAGGATATCATATTCTGCAGGCACGGTGAGCTTTACTTCAAAGGGGTCAATATTATAAATATTTGCGGGAACAACAGCGCTGTCGGAGCTTGGTTCAGGAAATGTGAGCGAATAGGTTTTGTACTGCGAATCATCATCGGCAGAAGTAATGTCTGACTCATCATTATCGTTGGTAATATCGGTGTTTTCAGTTGTTTCATCAAGTCCGTTGCCAAAATCCCTGTCATCGCTTGTCGGATTTGTCGCAAAGCATACCACAGCCACGATAACAACAGCGGTTAAAGCTATTATTACCCAGAGGGCAGGCTTTTTGTAGCTGAGAATATTTTTGATTCGTGATTTTGCTCCGTTTTCGCTGAACGCAAGGGGAGTGCCGGGAATTATTCTTCGTCCCGAAGCGAGGTTTAAAAGCGATGATGAGTAATCGGCTTTAATGCTCATACCGGCTTTTTTGATTACGCTTTCATCACATGACATTTCCATATCCTTTGAGCAAAGCACGAATGCCAGCCAAACCAAAGGATTAAACCAGTGAACGCAAAGGGTCAGGTACATAATTATTTTCACAATGTGGTCAAGCCTTGCGATGTGAGTCTTTTCATGCAGTATTATGTAGGACTTTTCAGTTTCTGAAAGCGCCGACGGTATGTATATTTTCGGCTTAAAAACACCGAGAACAAAAGCGGTTTCAAGACTGTCCGCCGAGTAAATTCTTTCGTTTGGGTTTTCAACTCGTGCCGAAGCAAGACGCTTTTTCAAAGAATACAGTGATTTGCCGCCGTAGATAAGCATAGCTGCCGCACCGACAGCCCAGAAAGCGGCAATGGAGAGCATAAGAACGCTCGGCTTTGTTGTTTTATCAGCCGACGGCGTTGAATCAGAGGTTTGCTCATTTGTTGTGTTATTGTCCTCAGTGATGTTTTGATTTGAATTCGAAGGTGTGTTTATGATGTTATTATTCGGCACAAATTCAACAGTTTCTGAAGGAGCAATAAATCCGCCGGTTTCGGGAAAGCGAAGAAAGCTCAGCGGACTTTCGATTGCAAACGGACAAATCAGCCTGAAAAATACTATTCCCCACAGAAGGTAGGAAAAGATTTTCGGAGCTTTTTTAATTAATAATCTCAGAATTAAAACAAATATTATTACGACGCTGGCTGTCAGAGACATTTTCAGCAAAGTGAGAATAAAGCCCGTCATTTTGATTCCTCCCTTATTTTGTCAATCATATATTGAAGCTTCTCAATTTCACGAGCGCTCAGCTTTTTTTGATTTGTAAAAGCCGCAAGAAACAAAGGAAGCGAGCCGTTAAAGTTTTCTGAGATAAACTGTTCGCCCTTAAGCGCGGCGAATTCGTCCCTGCTTAGCTTGATTTTGACGGTTCCGCTGTCATTTTCAAATATCCCTCTTTTGCATAGCCGTCTGAGCATAGTATATGTGGTTGATTTTTTCCACCCAAGCTTTTCCTCGCAAATTTTAACCAAGCTTCCCGACGCTACGGGCGCCTCCTCCCAAATGATGTCGGCGAATTTCGATTCCATTTCTCCGAGTCTGAGTTCGTCCAAAGCAATCTTCCTTTCTTTTTTTCTCTTTTCTTTTGTCCTTTGGTTTAATGCTGTTAAACCTCAGTTTTAGTTTAATACTGTTAAACCAAAAAGTCAATACTTTTGTGAAAACTGTAACCGATTTGTAATCGACCGGCGATTCTGAGCGCACAGCTTGTTCTTAGTCAAAATACACAATAATCGCTGTGTATTTTTGGATTGCAAAATGTGTGCAAATGATATATAATAACTTCATGGCGTATAAAAGTTTTTGTTGATTTTTATAAAACGCCGTATTCCAATCGAAAAGGAGAAATAGACATGGCAAGTTATGATTGTACAAAGATAAAAAATATAGCTCTCGCAGGGCATGCGGGTTCAGGAAAAACGTCGCTTTGCGAGGCATTGTTGTATAAAAGCGGAGCTTCTGACAGATTGGGAAAAATAGCAGACGGCAATACAGTGTCTGACTATACTCCTCTTGAAGCCGCAAAGAAATGCTCAATTTATCCCTCGCTTTCGTATTATGAAAAAGACGGTTTTAAAATCAATATAATAGATACTCCGGGTATGTTCGATTATGTGGGAGGAATGATTGAGGGAATATTTGCCTCAGGATGCGTGCTCATAACCGTGTCAGGAAAATCGGGCGTCAATGTAGGAACACATAAGGCGTATGATTACGCGGTTGAGCATAAAAAGCCCAGAATGTTTGTCGTAACAAAGCTTGATGATGACAACGCGAACTTTAACAATGTCCTCACCGAGCTTAAAACCGAGTTCGGACCGACAGTCTGTCCCATTGTTGTCCCGATAATCAAGGACAGGAAAATTGTCTCATACTTTAATTTAATTGAAATGAAGAATTATGTTTATAACGATAAGGGCGAAGCTGTCGAGACTGGCGCCCCCGACCCGACTTATAGAATCGACGGATTGGTTGAAGCCGTTTCCGAAGCTGTAGCTGAAACCGATGAAGAGCTGATGGAGAAGTTTTTCAGCGGCGAGCCTCTGACACGTGACGAAATAGTAAAAGGAATACACAACGGAATGAATCAGGGACTTATAACTCCTGTAACATGTGTTTCGTCAACAACTCTCGCCGGCGTTGATATGCTTATGAAGGAAATCACATTGCTCCTTCCGGCTCCGTCAGAAAAGGAAAAGAAAATCGGCACAGACAAAAGCGGCAATTTGGTTGAGATTGAATGTACCGAAAGCGAGCCTCTCTCAGCGTTTGTCTTCAGGACAGTCGCCGACCCGTTTGTTGGCAAAATGTCGTTTTCAAAGGTCTTCAGCGGAAAGCTTGAAACCGGAAAAGAGGTTGTAAACGCCACAACCGGAGCGACAGAAAAAGTAGGCAAAATGTTCTATATGATAGGCAAGAAGCAGATAGAGACATCATCTGCGCCTGCAGGTGACTTAGTTGTTATAACCAAAATGAGCGCCAACACAAACGATACACTGTGTGACCCGTCAAGAGTGGCGGCTCTTGAAAAAATAGAGTACCCCAAGCCTTGTTACAGCATGGCTGTTAAGGCAAAAACGCAGGGCGATGAGAGCAAGATTTCGGGAGCGATTGCAAGACTTCTTGAAGAGGACCGCACTCTGTCATATAAGCTTGACGAGGTTACGAACGAGCAGATTTTAAGCGGACTAGGCGAACAGCATCTTGAATCGGCGCTTGCGAAGCTCAAGAGCGGTTTCGGCGTTGAGGTTGAGCTGACTGTTCCTAAAATATCCTATAAGGAAACGATACGCAAAAAGGTTAAAGTTCAGGGCAAGCATAAGAAGCAGTCCGGAGGACACGGACAGTACGGAGATGTTTGGATTGAGTTTGAGCCGTGCGTAAGCGACGAGCTTGTCTTTGAGGAAAAGGTGTTCGGCGGAGCTGTTCCGAAGAACTACTTCCCTGCGGTTGAAAAGGGACTTCAGGACTGTGTAAAGAAAGGTGTGCTGGCAGGCTTCCCTGTGGTTGGATTAAAGGCTATTCTTGTGGACGGTTCATATCATCCTGTTGACTCGTCGGAAATGGCGTTTAAAATGGCGGCTTCAATCGCGTATAAGGACGGAATGAGACAGGCTGAGCCAACCCTACTGGAGCCTATCGGAGCGCTGAGTGCGTTTGTCCCCGATGACAATACTGGAGATATGATGGGCGAGCTTAATAAGCGAAGAGGAAGAGTTTTGGGTATGAACCCAAGCTCAAAGAAAGGCATAACCGAAATCATAGCGGAAGTCCCTGAAAGTGAAATGCACGACTTTGCGATGCTTGTCAGGCAGATGACACAGGGCAGAGGATGGTTTACTTTTGAAAAGCTCAGATATGAACAGCTTCCGGCAAACCTTGTGGCAAACGTAATCGCAACAGCGGCTCCAAATAATATAGACTAAGAATAAACAGCGGAGCAGATTTTACAGTCTCTCCGCTGAATTTTTTAAAAAGAAAAACATTGAACTGAGCCGGGCTTGTTAATCAAATTATATTCTTTTCGTAATAATAAAATTTTATGATTGACATGTTTGCCTAGAATGATATGATAAAATAAAAAATATAGTAAATATTAAGGAGAATGTTATGAAAAATATACCACCTAAGGGCTGGAACAGCTGGGACTGTTACGGAACTACAGTTACTGAGGAAATAGTTCGCAACAATGCTGAATATATGGCAAAGCATTTAAAAAAATACGGATGGGAATATATAGTTGTTGATATACAGTGGTATGAGCCTACTGCCGTGACCCATGAGTACCATCCGTTTACAGAGCTTTGTATGGACGAATATTCGCGGCTTATCCCTGCCGAAAACAGGTTTCCGTCATCTGCCGGCGGAAAAGGCTTTAAGCCTTTGGCGGATTTTGTACACTCCTTGGGACTTAAGTTCGGAATACATATCATGAGGGGAATTCCGAGACAAGCTGTTCATAGAAATACTAAAATTTTAGGGACAGAAAGAACAGCGCGAATGGTGGCAAAGTCAAACAGTATATGTTTTTGGAATACCGATATGTACGGAGTTAACCCCGACGCAGAGGGCGCAAGGGAATATTATGACAGCATTTTCAAATTGTATGCCGAGTGGGGAGTAGACTTTATAAAGTGCGATGATATAGCCCGTGAACTGCCTCACGCAGAGTCAGAGCTTATTATGATAAGCGAGGCGCTTAGAGGCTGCGGAAGAGAAATGGTTTTCAGCATTTCTCCGGGAGCTTCACTGCTTGACAAAGCGGAGCTTTATAAAACAGTATGCAATATGTGGCGAATAACAGATGATTTCTGGGACGAGTGGCATGCTCTTTACAATATGTTTTCATATGCGGAGAAATGGAGTATTCACAGCGGAAACTGCCATTGGCCAGATGCAGATATGCTTCCGATAGGATCTATCAGACAGGATTATAATGTCAACGAAACTACTGCGTTTACTCATGAAGAACAGAGAACTATGATGACGCTTTGGGGAATATTCAGATCTCCTTTAATGATTGGCGGAGAAATGACTAAGTTCGACGATTTTACACTAAATCTTGTAACAAATCAAGACATACTGCGTATGAATGAAAATTCACGAAACGCTCATCAGGTTTGGAGAAGGGTAATAAACGGTGTCGAGCATGTTCTTTGGACTGCAAACAGTAAAGACGGAGGACATTATTTTGCGCTGTTTAATATCGGAAACGAAGACAGCGAAATTAAACTTGACCTTTCCGACTTGGAGATAGAGGGAAAAATCGAAGCTACAGAGCTTTGGAGCGGCAAGACCGATATTGCTGAAAACTCTGTAAATATTTCGATTAAATCGCACGACGCAAAAGCATATTATTTTAAAAATATTTAACGACATTAAAATATGTACATGTTTTCTTGATTTTTGGCAGAAGTAAAGCCGCAGAGAGATGAGCAAGTCTCTCCGCGGCTTGATTTTGTTGCAAATACATAAGTCTTGTATTTGTATACAAGTAATAGCAATGGAATTTGTTGATAATTACTGTTGAGAATTTCAAAAATATGTGTTAATATAAAGAAAATAAACGTTTATTTTACAAACATCAAAAGAAGCGGGATGATGCCGATGTGGTAATAAAAGTGTTTTTGATTATTTATTGTGTGGGGTAAAAATGAAAAGCTTAAAGTACCTTTTAACGGATATTGCGATTTTGTTGGTATCTATACAAGCAACTCTGCTCTAGCCCAGAACAAGAGGATTGCTTAACTGGATAACCGGAATGTCGTATATGTTTTTACCGATATTAGGTATAGCTTTGGTGGTAATAGGATTAACGATTAAATCGGACAACAAATGAGAGGATAGTTAATTATGAAAAGAATGATGAAAGTAATATCAGTTCAAATTACACTCTTAATGGAGTTGGTTTATGCTGGGCAGCAGCTGTCGCAGAAAACGTAAATTATATGTGTGGAACTTATTATACGGCATTGGGAATATATAACTTTGTCAGAGCTATTTTGGTGGAACACCTCAAGGAGATGATTTTGGTATTTGCGTGCGTATGGATTGTGTGGAATAAACATCTCAATAACTTACTCACCGATTAATTATAGCCAAATCTATGGATTATTATCAAATAATACTCCTATACAAGTCGATATGTCAAGAATTGATAAAAACAACCAATTAATAGGGCATGCATTTGTAATATCTGGCATTACCGTAGTTGACATGCCTAGTACCCATGCTTATTATTATATAAGCGATCCAAATGAATCTAGTATTGTATGTGTTGAGGTTTCGTATTCTGCGATGATAAATGGTGATTATTTTTACTATGCTGCTCCGTACGGCAGGACTTATACAAATTGGGAAAGGACGATATATAGAAATGGATAGTAAAAAGGCATTTAAACCAAATGTGTATTTGATTTGTACAGCTATTTTACTGCTTTTTCTGGCGGCTTGCAGTAATAACGGTAAAGACCTGTCATCGGATAAACCAACAACAATATATGATTTGCCGTGTACGCTGGTACTTGACGGTGAGTTCGTAACAATGTCCTGTGAAGAACTTACAGAATCCAAAGCGCAGGAATTTGTTAATACGCTGGAGCTTATCGGAACGGTTTCGTTAAGTGTTGACATGTCTGAAATGCCTGATAAATCGGTTGAACTGTCCTCAAATTTTCTGAAGGAGGGAACTCAAATTTATCAGGGTGAGAGCAGCCTTATCGCCGTTTATAATCTTGGAGCAGATGATTTTTGGGGAGCGGTTATGACACCGTTCGTTAGCAGTAAATAATTTGGACAATAAACACCGCCGCGGTTCAGTGAAAACTGTTCTGCGGCGGTATTTTCAGTTCATTGCGTTGTCGGCGCTTTTTTGAAAAAGTCTTTTTGCAAGGAGCTTAAGCTGGGCGTGCTTAGATAGTAAAAGGTTTGGGTCTGCGCTGATGATTTTTTCTGCGCATTGCTGAGCCGAGCGAAGCTCCTCCATGTTTTCAGCCATGCTTGCGATTTTCAGCTGAGGCAAACCGTGCTGCTTTGAGCCGAAAAAGTCGCCCGGACCGCGAAGTTTCAAATCTTCTTCCGATATCTTGAATCCGTCTGAGGTTGAGGACAGAATTTTCAATCGCTTTTTGCTTTCCTCGCTCACATTGTCGGTTACAAGTATGCAGTATGATTTAAAGCTTCCTCTTCCGACTCTTCCTCTTAGCTGGTGAAGCTGTGAAAGTCCGAAACGGTCGGCGTTTTCAATCAGCATAACCGCCGCATTCGGAACGTCTATTCCGACTTCGATAACTGTTGTCGAAACCAAAACGTCGAGCTGATGTTCTTTAAACCGAGCCATGATTTCATCTTTTTGAGAAGACGGCATTTTACCGTTTAAAATTCCGATTCGGTATTCATGAAAGTCCTCCGCCGCGATTTTTTCCGCATAGCTGTTTGCCGCCAAAAGTCCGCTCTCTGTTTCGTCTATCGCCGGACAGACAATATATGCCTGCCTGCCTTCGTCCAAGCGTTCTTTGATGAAACCGTAAGCCCTTTTTCTGAGCTTCCCAGTGACGGCGTATGTGTCAATTTTTTGTCTGCCCTTCGGAAGCTCGTTTAACACTGAAATATCAAGGTCTCCATAAATCATAAGAGCGAGCGTTCTCGGAATCGGAGTTGCCGACATGACAAGTATATGAGGGTTGTCTCCTTTTTGAGCAAGCCCTGCACGCTGTTTAACGCCGAACCTGTGCTGCTCATCGATAATAACGAGTCCTAAGCTTTCAAAATTTGTTGACGAAACAACAAGCGCATGAGTTCCGACAATAACCGAATAGTATCCGCTTTTAATTTTTTCTTTAATTTCCTTTTTCTGTTTTGGCGTCAAAGAGCCTGTCAGCAGGCAAACGTTTACTCCGAGCGGGGAGAGAAAGTTTGCAAGTGTTGAATAATGCTGAGCGGCAAGTATCTCTGTGGGAGCCATTAAAGCCGACTGCCTGCCGTTTAGGTGAGCGAAATAGCAGCAGGCGGCGGCAACAGCCGTCTTTCCCGAGCCCACGTCTCCCTGAACAAGACGGTTCATAGGAACATCACGAGTCATGTCGCTCAAGCAGTCGCTGATAGCCGATTTCTGAGCGTTTGTCAGCTCAAACGGAAGACTTTTATAGTAGCTTTCAATTGATTTGTAAGTCATTTTGCACCCAGTAAGCTGGCGGTTTCTTTTCCTTAAAATCTGCATACCGAGCTGAAGTATAAGAAACTCCTCAAAAACAAGTCGTTTTTTTGCCGTATTAAGCTCGTTCATATCACGGGGAAAATGAATATTTTCAAGAGCGTATCGCAAAGCGCAAATTCCGTAATCGGAAAGTATTTCTTTAGAAAGAGGCTCAAAGCAAAAGCTGTCGAACATCAGGAGCGCATTCTTGACTGCTTTCCTGATAACAGTCTGAGAAATTCCGTCGGTGAGATGATAAACAGGCTGAATTTTATCATCGCTTTTTTCGCTTATGATAAGCGGAGATGATATTTCACGCCGAGTGAGATTCCCAGTGACTTTGCCGTACATGATATATTCGCCGCCGACTTCAAGACTCTTAAAAAGATATTCGTTGTTGTATAAAATAACGGTGATATCGCTTTCATCGTCAGTCGCGAAAGCCTTGTAAATTGTCATTCCTTTGCGTATATGGGCAGGAGGAAGCTTTGAGCAGATTCTGCATTTGATAACGTTTTGCTCGTCAAGAGCTGTTTGACTTATTGCTGTGGGAGAGGTGTAATCAATATATGTCCGTGGAAAAAAATATAGCAGGTCATAGACAGTTTCAACGCCAAGCTTTTTTAAAAGCTCAGCTCTTTTTGGCCCGACGCCTTTAACGTAAGCGACGCTGTCAAAAAGCTTCATGCCATATCCCTCCCATAGCAAATTAAATATACATACATGATAACATATTTAAAGATGTATATCAATAAAAACAGCTTAGTTGCAAAAATTTTTTAAGTGTGATAAAATATAATAAATTTATTTAATCTCCGAAAGGATTTGTTAAAATGGACGGAATAAAAGAACAGCTTGTAAGTAAAAAATCAACTCCTGCCGACAACGCTAAAAAAGCGGCGGTCGTTTTCGGAAGCGTAATACTTGCGCTGATTGTTTTTTCGGGAACAACTACCGTTTTCGGAAGCGGATTCACACTCGTTGCACTCGTCGTCTCTTGTGTGATTATTTACGGTGGATACTATATTCTCACTGGACTCAACGCCGAATATGAATACTGCTTTACAAACGGCGATATGGATATTGACAAGATACTGGGAAAAAGAAAGAGAAAGCACCTGTGTTCGTTTTCGCTGAAAGACGTTACAAAGTTCTGCAAGCTTGAGGAAAGCACTCAAACCGACAGCTCAAGAACACAGATTATTGTAAGCGGAGGAGACGCTCCTACATATTATGCTGAGTTTTCCGACTCAAAGCTCGGAGACTGCGCGATTTATTTTTCTCCCGATGAGGCGATGCTTGAGTATATTTTACCGGCAATTCCTGCAAGGGCTAAAAAGTCAGTGTAACAATTAAAGTTTGTTATTGAGTGAAAGGGTGATTGCGGATATGAATAAGACATCGAAAAACAACCCTGATCAAAGAATATATACCACATTTCAAATGAGAGAAGCCGAAAACCGCTCTGCCGAGTTCGGAGTAAGCCTCGGAGAGCTTATGGATAACGCAGGAAACGCCCTTGCCGACACTGTTTTAAGGCTTTTCGGCGAATACGCGAAAAGCGCGGTTGTTCTGTGCGGAAACGGAAACAACGGAGGAGACGGCTTTGTCTGCGCGGAAAAGCTTTCTAAAAGCGAAATAACTCCGACTGTCGTGGCTTTTTCGGAGCCTAAAACCGAGCTTGCCATAAATGCCTATAACCATTTGAGTGACGGTATAGAAGTTTTAAAAAGCACCGATATTGAGGTTTGGGACAGAATCAACTGCGCCGATGTCATTATAGACGCGGTTTTCGGAACGGGCTTTAGAGGGGAGCTTCCCGAAAACGCTGCGGATATATTCAGACTATGCTCAGCCTCAAATGCAAAAATTATTGCCTGCGACGTCCCTTCAGGTGTTGACGCAAAAAGTGGGGAAGTGTCCGAGGGGACAATGAGATGCTGCGCGACGGTAGCCTTTCAAGCGGTAAAGGCAGGGTGTATGATTTATCCGGCAGCCGATTACTGCGGAGAAATCATAACAGCGGATATCGGAATTCCGGAACAGGTTTCTGATGCGATTTCACCTGTCAGTATACTTGGTTTAAGCGATGTCAAAAAATTAATTAACCATCGTCCGAAAAACGCCCATAAAGGCACTTTCGGCAAATTGCTCTGCATATGCGGTTCAAGGCGATATACCGGCGCCGCCGCTCTTTCCGTTATGGCGGCAGTCAGAAGCGGAGCAGGGCTTTGCTGCGTCGCAAGCGTAAAAAGCGTGGTAGATTCGCTTTCAGGCTCAGTTTATGAACCTATATGGCTTCCTCTTTCTGAGGACGAAAACGGTTTTGCGGCTTTTGATGAAAAAGACCTTGAACTGCTCGCAGAGGAAATTGAGAAAGCGTCGGCGGTGCTTTTCGGATGCGGACTCGGAAACAATGAAAATACACTCCGAACGCTTGAATTTGTAATCGAGCATGCAGAATGTCCGGTAATTATCGACGCTGATGGTCTAAACGCACTGTCTCGCCGCATAGATATTCTTAGAAAAGCGAGGACGGACATTATTTTAACTCCTCATCCGGCAGAGCTCGCAAGGCTGACAGGTCAGGAGACAAGATATGTTCTTGCAGACAGGTTTTCAGCCGCAAAAAAGCTGTCTGATGAATACGGAGCAGTAGTGTGCGCTAAAAGTGCGGCAACAATAATATCTGCAAACGGCAGGCTGTTTTTAAACTTAACCGGCAACACCGGACTGAGCAAGGGAGGAAGCGGAGATATGCTTGCCGGAATGATTGCTTCGTTTTGCGCACAGGGAATGAGCGCTCAGAGATCAGCCTGTGTGGGAGTGTATGTTCTTGGACTTGCCGCCGACAGACTGTCGGAAAAAATATCGGAAAGAGGAATGACCGCAACCGATGTTTTGAGATTTTTGCCTTCGCTTTTCAAAGAATTTGAGTGACAGGGGCGTTAGGAAAGCCTCTGGATGATGATTGAAACGGAGGCATTTTTGTGAAAAAATTTTTGACCTTTGCAGCATTGTTTGCGGTATCCGCAGTATGTATGGTTTTCAGCTCGTGCGCTAAAAGCGTTGGCAAAGAGGAACCCGTAAAATTTTTTACCGCTGACGCAGAAATAATATGGAATAATGAAAGCTATGAAGCACAGATTAAAAGAATCAGCGATACAGACTGGGTTATAGCTTTTACAAAACCTAAGTCTTTAAAAGACCTGAGTGTTGAAATTCAAAGCGGTGAAACAAGCTTAAACTTTAAAGGACTTAAGTTTACATTTAATGCTGAAAAGTACAATCTTGAAGGCTTTGCCGATACTGTTACATCGGTGCTAAATGCGGTCTGCACAGGCGCTGTTAAGATGTTTGACGCAGAAGACTGCTATACAGCGACTGGAACGTATTCCGGATTTGAATACAAAGCGGAGTTTGATAAGGACACACTGGTTGTTAGACTCGTAGAGTGTGAAGAAATCGGTCTTAAAATAGAGCTTAATAATGTTGAGACAATTGTAAGCTGACATCTATTGCAAACAAAAAGCGAATGTGATATAATTCATATGAATTGTTAAACGTAAATTGATTTTAAATAATATGCTTATTTTAAAACGGAGATAGTATGAAAAAAATTATTGCTGTTGTTGCCTCGGCTGTAATGACTATGATGTTTTATGGCTGCGGTGATAACCAGACTGATATAAATGAAACGAGTGCAAGTGAAATTACAGCTTCAACAGCCGATACGACAACTCAGACTGATAAAACCGCCGGGCCTTCCGATTCTGCTGTCAGTGCTGTGACATCTGATCCGAAAGAAGAGACACCTGAGAGCGATGAAGTTTCGGTCACGTCCGCCTATGATTCTTCGGAGCATGAGCCGGAAGAGGATGTAGGGGATGATGAAAAATTTAATAAAATTCATTATGTGGAGAACTTCTCAGGAAATGTCTGCAAGACAAATTTGACCGCAGATGCCGGCAGTCTTCCGCAGATTGACGTACTGAAGAGTTATGACGAGCTTGTTACTTATTATGAGAGCTATAAGGACACTTTTGACCTTGACAGTGAGTTTTCTGAAAATATCGGCAAAAGATATGACGAGCGGTTCTTTTCGGAAAACAATTTATTTGTGATAGCCGCGGAATTTCCTGATTCTACATATCGTATATGGACAGAAGAAGTAATAACGTACCGCAGGGAACTGTATTTTACAGTGGGTGTGGCATACAAAAAAGGTGATGATAAGGGCACTGAATGTTATCATGTTCTTACTTCCATTTCGAAGTCTGAGTGCGAAGGATTAAATCTTAATGGGTTCAGCATATATCTTCAGCCCGAAACTGACTGACAGTTATTCCTGAAATAAATTTGTTAAAAAATCGTGAATATTTTTTATAAGTATTGAATGTAAAATAAAAATATGATATAATTCTAAGTGGTAATTTGTTGCCTGTGTTAATGATTGTTCCATAGTACTACTGTCTGAGCTGTGATGATGGGCTACTATGTGAGTCATAATTACGGTTTGGAAGGAGGAAAATCAAATGGCAAAGCAGGGTATTCATCCGGCATATGAAGAAACAACTATCACATGTGCTTGCGGAAACGTAATTAAGACACGTTCCACCAAGAAGGACATTAAGGTTGAAATTTGCTCAAAATGCCATCCTTTTTATACAGGAAAACAGAAGCTTGTAGATACAGGCGGACGTGTTGAGCGCTTCAACAAAAAGTTTAATCTCGGAAAATAAAATCAGCGAAAAGGCGGTGCGGTTTGTATTACTGCATCGCTTTTTATTATATTAATTATGCATATTAGGTCAAAGGGAGCTTAAATATGAAAACAGGGCTTGTATTAGAGGGCGGCGGAATGAGGGGAATGTACACCGCCGGCGTGCTTGACGTATTTATGGAAAACGGAATCAGATTTGATAAAATTGTCGGGGTGTCGGCGGGAGCGCTTTTCGGAGTCAATTACTTATCCGGGCAAAAAGGCAGAGTAATCCGCTATAATAAGCGCTTTAACGGCGATAAAAATTATATGGGCATACGCCCGTTGTTAACCGAAGGCAATATAGTGAATACCAAATATGCCTATCATGATGTTCCGTACAGCCTCGATCCGTTTGATGATGAAAACTTTAAAAAATCCGATACAGAATTTTATGCGGTTGTAACCGATATTGAAAGCGGAAATCCGGAATATATAAAGATTAACAGCGTGTTTGAGCAAATGGATGTTTTGAGAGCGTCGGGTTCACTTCCGTTTGTTTCAAAACCGGTTAAAATCAGGGCAAAGAACTATCTGGACGGAGGAATTTCAGACAGCATACCGTATAAATGGATGGCGCATCAGGATGTAAGCAAGATAATTGTGATTTTAACCAGAGATATAAGCTATCGTAAAAAAGAGACCTCATCGCTGCTTATAAATATGTTTTACAGAAACTATCCAAAGCTTGCCGAAAGGCTTCATAAAAGGCACATTGAATACAACGAATCAGCAAAGGAACTGACAGAGATTGAAAAATCAGGAGCTGTGCTGGTTATAAGGCCGTCAAAACCAATAGAGGTAGGCAGAATGGAGAAAAACCCGGAAAATCTTCAAGAGGTCTATGATTTAGGCGTTAATGACGCAAAAAATATGCTTGAAACTGTAATGCGTTATTTAAACGAATAATAAAGCCAAAGGATTTAATATGGAGGAGCGTCAATGATCAGAAAGTATGTGTTCGGAAAGCCGTTTGTCACAGGAGCTGTTGTTAAGTCAATTAAACCTGAAATAGAGGAGATTGAGTTTTTAAAAAAGTCGGGAAACGAGCTGTCTTTTCAGCTGGGACGTGATGATATAGTTTATGGTTTAGGGCAGATGACAAGGGGAATTAATAAGCGCGGCTGGCACTACAGCTGCTATAATCTCGATAACTGCAATCATCAGGAGGACAGCGTATCTCTTTACGGATCGCATAACTTTCTGATAGTTTCCGGAAAGAGCTGCTTTGGAATTTTTATCGACTTTCCCGGCAGGATTGATTACGATATAGGGTATAAGGACTCATCTCAAATGAAAATAGCCGTCTGCGGAGACGACTATGATATATACATTATAACGGAAAAAAATGAAAGAGAAATAGTAAAAGAGCTGCGTAGGCTTACCGGTAAAAGCTATGTCGCTCCAAAATGGGGATTTGGTTATTGCCAGAGCAGATGGGGATATAAAAGCGAGGAAGATATACGTGCGGTAGCGGAGAATCATCAAAAGAACGATATTCCGTTAGACAGTATCTGCATGGATATAGATTATATGGAGGATTATAAGGACTTTACCGTTGATAAAAATGCTTTTCCTGACCTAAAATCGCTTGCTTCCGATATGGCCGCTGAAGGAATACATCTTGTTCCGATAATTGATGCTGGAGTCAAAATAGAGAGCGGATATGAAGTATACGAGGAGGGGGTAAAAAACAATTACTTCTGCAAAGACAAAAACGGAAAAGATTTTACTGCGGCAGTCTGGCCCGGAAAGGTACATTTTCCTGACTTTTTGCAGAAAGAAGCGCGCGAGTGGTTCGGAAGTAAATATAAGCCGCTTATAGAAGCAGGAATAGACGGTTTTTGGAACGATATGAACGAGCCCGCGATTTTCTATACAGAGAAACGTCTTAACAGCGTTATGAACAGGATAGGCGAACTGTCTGAAAAGAACATGGGAATTAATGAGTATTTTGAATTTACCGGACTTGTAAACAGTATCAGCCATAACAGCGGAGATTATGAAGAATTCTTTCATAATGCCGAAGGAGTAGCGGTATCTCACAAAGACGTTCACAATCTTTATGGTTTCAATATGACCAGGGCGGCGTCCGAAGCATTTGAAAAGATATCTCCGGACAAAAAGATACTGATTTATTCAAGGTCGTCGTATATAGGAATGCACCGTTACGGAGGAATGTGGCAGGGAGACAACAGGTCGTGGTGGTCGCATCTTTTAATGAATATTCAGATGACTGCATCGTTAAACATGGCAGGATTTTTATATACCGGTGCTGATACTGGAGGATTCGGAAGCGATACAACCGAAGATCTGATGGTGCGCTGGCTTCAGTTTTCGGTATTTACTCCGCTGATGAGAAATCATTCGGCGATAGGAACCAGAGAGCAGGAGGTTTATAAGTTTTCCAATATGGAAGACTGCCGCCGTATAATAAAGCTCAGATATGTGCTTTTGCCGTATCTTTACGACACATATTTAAAAGCAGCCGAAGAAGACGACATGATGTTCAGACCGCTTGGATTCGACTATCACGATGAGCGTTCCCGCCATACTGAGGATCAGCTTTTGTTGGGCGACGAAGTTATGATAGCGCCGGTATATGTTCAGAATGCTGTCGGCAAAAATGTGTATCTTCCTGAGGAAATGATGCTTGTAAGGATGAAAAGCGCAAATGAGTACACAACAGAGATACTTTCAGCGGGGGATTATTTTGTTAAAATGCCGACAGACGAGCTCACGTTTTTTATAAGAAAAGGTAAGTCAATACGCGTATGCGAGGGAGGAAAAAACACTGCCGAACTGTCAGATAAGCTGTTTAGGATTGGCTACTTAAAATAGTCACAATAAAGAGTATGTCTCGTCAGAAACAGGCTCAAGCCATTCGTTTGAACAGTTTTCGCCCGGAACTTCAACTGCAAGGTGAGAAAACCAGCTGTCTTTAGCCGCTCCGTGCCAGTGCTTTACTTTTGCCGGGATATTAACAACATCACCGGCGCTCAGCTTTTGAGCAGGCTTTCCCCACTCCTGATAATATCCCTTTCCAGCAACGCAAACGAGTATCTGTCCGCCGCCGCTTTCCGCATGATGGATATGCCAGTTGTTTCTGCACCCGGGTTCAAAAGTCACATTATAAATACTTACCTGTTCGGTTGAAACAGGCGCAAGATAGCTTTGTCCGGTGAAAAACTTCGCAAAAGCGTTATTAGGTTCGCCGATCGGAAAAATCATTTGCGCCGAATGTCTTGCTTTTTCAGTGCCGGCATTTTCGTTTTCGTTCCAAACCTCTTTTGCCATGTTAAAAACTGCCCAGCCTTTAGGCCAGCCGACATAAAAAGCCGTGTGAGTAATAATCGCGGCAATTTCTGCTCTTGAAACGCCGTTTTTCTTTGCGTTTTCCAAGTGATATTTCAGAGAAGAGTCTGTAATGCCGGAAGACATCAGCGCAACAACAGTTATTACGCATCTGGTTTTTAGATCTATATCATTGTTGTTCCAGTTTTCTGCAAAGAGAATATCGTCGTTGAAATGAGCAAACTGAGGAGCGAATTTTCCCAGCTGGTCTCTTCCGGCAGTTTGTTTGATTGTCATATATTTATCATTCCTTTCAGTCCAAAGAGAAGGTAACGGTGACGTCGCCTTCTCCGAGGATTTTTTTCAGTTCGTTCTGAGTTGTGTTTTTCAGCTTTCCGAGATAAGTAAAGTCCCATGAGTTTGTGTCATAATATTGAAAAGACCAAGGAGAAGATCTCCGAGCAGCAGAAGCGCCTCCGCACTTTGGAGGCCCAGCTCACCGAGGAGGAGAACCTGGAGATCGTCCGCATGGTCAAGGCGGTAAAGATGGACAACCGGGAGCTGACGGCCTTCCTGAAGGCCTACGCCAGCGGTCTCATCACCCTGCCGGAGGGCATGATGGAGGCAGACCTCACGGAGAATGATGGGACCCCGGAAATCACGGTTTCCGATGATGAAGATACTGCCGGCGGCGATAATGCGGAGGCCGGCGGTGACGCCCTGGACCAGATCACCGAACTGCTGGGCGGCCTGGGGACTGTGACTGTCACCGAGGACGGTATCCTGTTCACCCCTGACACGGAGAAATGGGAGACCCGGCAGACCGGCACCGTGACCACCTGCGGCGGCAACCTGAATGTCCGCACCGGCGCGGGGCTGGACAACGACGCCTTCACCCAGCTTCCCGATGGGGCGCAGGTGGAGGTCATCGGCGCCGAGGGCGAATGGGTCAAGGTGCTTCTGCCGGAGCGGGAGGGCTATGTCCATTCCGACTACCTGGCCATCACGGACACAGGTGGCTTCTCCCTCTCCCTGGACGGGGCGGACCTCTCCGCCCTGATGGAGCTGTTCGCCTCCGGCCTCTCCGGGGGCGGAGGGGCAGCCCTGACCCCGGACGGGAACCTGTCCCTCATTGACGACCTGGGCGGGGCATCCTCCGGCAAGCAGTTCATCACGGTGGAGACAAAGGGCGGAAATGTGTTCTATCTCATCATCGACCGGGATGACGAGGGGGCGCAGACCGTCCACTTCCTGAACCAGGTGGACGAGGCGGACCTCCTGGCACTGATGGAGGATGGCGAGGCCCAGGAGGCCCCGGCGGTCTGCACCTGTACGGAGAAATGCCAGGCCGGGGCGGTGAACACTTCCTGCGAGGTGTGCTCGGTGAATATGGCCGAGTGCGCCGGCGCGGAGCCGGAGCCGGAACCCGAACCGGAGCCGGAGGAGGAGAAGTCCGGGGGCATGGGCGCCCTGGCGCTGGTCATGGTGCTGCTGGTGCTGGGCGGCGGCGGAGCCTTCGCCTATATCAAGTTCATCCGTCCCAAGCAGGCGTCCAAGGCCAGCGCGGACCCGGACGACTACGATTTTGCCGATGAGGAGGAGCACATCAACGAGGACGAACCGGAGGAAGAAACGGAGGATACGAAATGAAGTTGGTGATCTGCGAGAAACCGAGTGTTGCAAAAGCCGTCGCGTCGGCCCTGGGTGTCACATCCAGGGCCGATGGCTGTTTTGAGGGAAATGGGCTCATCGTTTCCTGGTGCGTGGGGCATCTGGTGTCCCCGATGGACGCGGCTGGGTATGACCCCGGCTACAAAAAGTGGAAGTATGACGACCTTCCCATCCTGCCGGAGCCCTTCCGCTATGTGC
>CALWZA010000001.1 GCA_944385905.1 uncultured Clostridia bacterium | reverse complement strand
ATCAGATGTCCTGAGCTTTGTCCTAAAGGCTGATTTTATTTTTTTTAATCATTTCCGCCGCGGCAAGCAGTACCCCCGTTTTTCCGCTCGGATATGTTATTCCTCCCTGAAGCCATGCCGCATAAGGCTCTCTTATTGGGGCGTCAGCAGAAAGCTCAATTGAAGCGCCCATAGTAAACGCTCCCGCCGCCATTATTACCTTGCTTTCATATCCAGGCATGTCCCATGCCTCGGGAGTCACAAAGCTGTCAACAGGCGCGCCTTTCTGTATTCCCTGACAAAAGGCTGTGAGGTTTTCCTCATTTTTAAGAAGCACCGAAGCTATTATATCCGCGCGCTTTTCACCTGCCTTCGGCAACGTTTCAAACCCAAGCATATTAAACAGCCTGCACGCGAACACCGACGTTTTCAAAGCCGATTTTACGACCTCGGGAGCCATGAAAAATCCAAGATACATTTCTCGGTTGCGTTCAAGGCTGCATCCGACCTCCTTGCCCATTCCGACGCATGTGAGGCGGTATGAGCATTTTTCAACCAAATCAGCTCTTCCGCATATGTATCCTCCCGTAGAAGCTATTGCACCGCCCGGATTTTTGATTAATGAGCCTGCCATCAAATCCGCTCCGACTTCAAGAGGTTCCTTTTCCTCTACAAATTCGCCGTAGCAGTTGTCAGTAAAAACAATTACATCCGGATTCGATTCTTTCGCCGCTTTCGCGATTCTTCCGATTGTTTCGACAGACAGCGACGGACGAAGCGAATAGCCCCTTGAGCGCTGAATATAGACCATTTTTGAGTTTTTTGCCTCGTAGGCGATTTTGTCATAATCGGGCGTGCCGTCGGGCAAAAGCTCGATTTGTCTATATTTAACCCCGAAATCTCTGAGCGAGCCGTCGCCGTCTTTCCCCCTGATTCCGATTATTTCTTCCATTGTATCATACGGGCTTCCTGTCACAGAAAGCAAAACTTCTCCGGGTCTTAAAACTCCGAAAAGAGCTGTTGACAGCGCATGTGTTCCGTTTACAAAGGTATGCCGCACCAGCGCGTCCTCTCCCCCGAACGCCTGAGCGAAAACCTTATCGAGCGTATCCCTTCCGACGTCGCCGTAGCCGTAGCCTGTTGTGCCTTTCATACAGGTTTCGCTTACACGGTTGTCAATAAACGCTTTCAGCACCTTTTGACCGTTTATCTCAGCTATCCTTTCGATATTAGCAAACTCCTTTGCGCACTCGCTTTCCGCTCTGTCAGCAAGCTCTATCAGTCTATTATCAATATTGAATATATTTGTCATCTGTATTACCGTTCCTGTTTCTTTTTATATATCTTGTCGGTGTAAATTCTTCTAAAGCCTATTTCGTCATAAAAGCCCACTCTGTGATTTAAAGCCGAAATAACCGGTTTCAATCCCTCTTGTGACAGCTTTTTTCCGACTGCGTAAAGCAGTTTTCGGGCGTTTCCTTTTCCCCTCTCCGAGCTGAGAGTCGAGACGTCGCCTACAAAAGCCACACCGTCTTCTGTATATTTCACCGCCGCGACCGAAACACCGCCGAGACTGTATATTCTCTCTGTGCCGTGCCTTATTCTGTGAGAAGCGTCGGCATACCACAGCTCATAAGCGTCTTCAAGCTCGGGAAAACCGCTCAAAAGCACGTTCCAGACCTTTGAAAGAGGCATATCATCTGTTATGGTTTCTTCACTGCCGCAAAAATCAGCAAAATCAAAATGTACTCTGTCAAGCCCGTCATACTCGCTCGCAATAATATCGGTGAATATTTCAGGCATATCATTCGGCAGCTCAATTGTATCAGGCGAAAGCATGATAATAAACCGCGCGGCTTCTGTTAAAGCCTCGCTGTCCGGCTTTGCGCCGTCAAAAAGCTCAAGAGCCGCCGACGAATTAAAAGCGCTTATGATCCCGATATTTGAAAAATCATAAAAGCTGCAAAAATCATATTCGCAGCCGTATGAATGATAATTTGAAAGTATTCTTCTTCGGCAGTGACCGCTTCTGAGCTTATTAAAAAGCGTTGTGTCCTCAAGCCTTTTTATCATAGCGAGTTTACAACGGCCTTGTAATGCCTGCCTCTTTCCTCGAAATTTTTATACATATCAAAGCTTGCGCTTGCGGGGGAAAGTGTTATTACATCGCCGCTTTCAGCCAAAGACTGAGCCGCCGAAACTGCCTCTTCCATTGAATTTACACGAATTATCTTAAGGCTGGCTTCATCAAAATCCTTACAATCTCTCACCGCTTTTTCAATCTTATCCGCCGTTGCTCCCAAAAGCACCAATACCTTTACATGCTCGGTCAGCGGCTTTGCAAGCTGATTATAGTCGAGACTTTTGTCCGAACCGCCGGCGATAACTATCAGTTTTTGAGAAAACGCATTGAGCCCCGCGATTACGCTCACAGGACTTGTAGCTATACTGTCGTTGTAATACTTTACCCCGTCTTTTTCGCGCACAAACTCAATCCGATGCTCCACTCCGCCGAAAGTTTTTGCGGTTTCAAGCATTTTCTCAGCCGAAACCTCACCCCAGACGGCGGATATTGCCGCAAGGTAATTTTCAACGTTGTGCATTCCGGGTATTTTTATTTCAGATTTATTAAACAGCTTTTCGGAAGTTTTTCCGTTTGCAAAACAAAGCCACCCCTCATTGTCGAGGTATGCTCCTCTCTGCGGCACGGCTTTTGTGCTGAATTTTAAAAGGTTTCCCCTTACAAGAGGCGAAAGAGCGTCGGTATCCTTGTTGTCCATATTCAGCACTGTTTTTGAAAAGGCGTTTTGATGCGCTATAAGATTTGTTTTCGCTGAGATATACTCTTCCATTGAGCTGTGGACGTTTAAGTGGTCTGGATAAATATTTGTTATTACCGCAACATCCGGAGACTTTCTCATGCTTATGAGCTGAAAACTCGAAAGCTCGACAACTGCTATGTCGTCCTCATTTATATCCTCAATTACCGGCAAAAGCGCTCTGCCTATATTTCCTCCCAAATGCACTCTCTTTCCTTCTGATTCCAGCATCTTTGATATTATCGTAGTAGTTGTTGTCTTTCCGTCAGTTCCGGTAACGGCGTAAATTTTACACGGACACAAATCAAAAAAGACCTCCATTTCGCTTGTTATGACTGTTCCGTTTTCTCTCGCTTCATTTATTTTGCCGTTATAAAAATACATTCCCGGAGTTCTGAAAACTATATCAAAGTTCTTCATTTCGTCAAGGTATTTTTCACCCAGACAAAATTCAGCGCCTTTTTTTAATAGACTTTCATAAGTGTCGTTATCAAATTCTTCCTTTGTTTTTTTATCTAAAACGGCGCACGAAATTCCTTTTTCAAGAAACATTTCTATCAGTTCCCTGTGGCTTACTCCCGCTCCGATAAATCCCACCTTTTTATTTTTTAATCCGCTGAAAAACTTTGAAATCTCAGACATAAGCCTATCTCCTAAACAGATTAATTCTATACAAATTATATTATACAATAGCGGTCATCAAATTTCAACCGTTTTATTCGTCGCTAATTGAAAATTGAATCGGCTTTTTCGCTCAATTTTTGTCTAATACGAAAAATATATGCGTTTCTATTGTAATGTTTGTATATTTATTGTATAATAAATTTGTCAATTGTTTATCAGCCTTTTGCCACTTATTTATTTAAAAAGGAAAGTGATTTGATGGAAATCAAAAGTAAAACCGCCAAGATATTTAACCCTTATAACAGCGTCGCTCCTCTCGGCATTATAGCCATGGAAGGCGCAAAAGAAATGGGCGATATGATTAACAACTATCTCGTTACATGGGCTAAACAAGCCGGTGAAGAAGTCGATTCGTTTTTGATACCGAATGACTGCCCCCGTTTTGCTTCGGGCGACGGAAAAGGCCTTATAAAATCGACAGTAAGAGGTTTGGATTTGTTTATTATATGCGATATGGGCAATTACTCATGCAAGTATAAGATTTTCGGCAACGAAAACTGCATGTCTCCTGATGATCACTTTCAAGACCTTAAACGTCTGATTCAGGCAGCTGGCGGAAAAGCTCACAGAATAAACGTACTTATGCCGATTCTTTTCGGCGGCAGACAGCACAGAAGAAGCTACCGCGAGTCTCTTGACTGCGCTTATATGCTTCAGGAGCTTCAGTCGATGGGCGTTGAAAACATCATCACCTTTGACGCTCACGACCCGAGAGTTATGAACGCTGTTCCTCTGATGGGATTTGATAACGTTATCCCGTCATATCAAGTGCTTAAAAGCATTTTCAAAAATGTAAGCGACATCAAGCTTGACCCTAATCATTTCATGGTTGTATCTCCTGATGAGGGTGCTATGAACAGAAATATGTACTATGCATCAGTTTTGGGCGTTGACCTGGGAATGTTCTACAAAAGACGTGATTACTCTAAAATTATCAACGGAAGAAACCCTATTGTCGCTCACGAATACCTCGGCAACAGCGTTGAGGGAAAAGACGTTTTTATTGCAGATGACATTATTTCTTCAGGCGAATCAATGCTTGACATTGGATATGAACTCAAGCAGAGAAAGGCTAAAAGAATCTTTGCATACGCTACCTACGCGCTCTTTACAAACGGTCTTGAGACTTTCGACAAGGCATATGAAGAGAGAATTATTGACGGAGTGTTCGGAACAAACCTTACTTACCGCTCGCCTGAGCTGAGAAGCAGAGAATGGTTTAACGAGGTTGACTGCTCTAAATACGCTTCTTATTTCGTTGCTGCTCTTAATCACGATATGTCTGTCAGTGACATAATAGACCCGCACGAAAAGATAAAGGCTCTGCTTGCGTCTCATAATTTTTAACTTCGCTGCTGTATTAATGACTTTAAACGATAATTTTATTTAAAAAGTTTATGTTTATATAAAAAGGCTGAACAATTATAAGATGTTCAGCCTTTTTATTATATACGTAGTTTTTAATTATACAGAAAATCCGGATTACTTATCTCCCCTAATGTCGTTTATCACAAGCTGAATATGAGCAATCTGTTCATCTTCCAGTCCTGTGACTTCAATATATTTTCGATCTTCAAGGTCAAGCAAAAAATCACAGCTTACGTGAAATATTTCAGAAAGCCTAATTAACATATCTATCGACGGCATAATGTTGTTGTTTTCCCAGTTTGATACGCTTTGTTTACTCTTTCCGAGAATACGGGCAAGGTCTACTTGGCTCATTCCTCTTTTTTCTCTTAATGAATTTAACTTTTCGCCAAACATACTTGAATACACCCTCACTTTAATTTACTTGGGCAATTATTTTAATACTATTATAAAATATTACTTGACTTTTTATAAATACTGTGGTATTGTAATAATGGACTTTGGAGCGGTATATATAAAAGATCTGTTTGTACATTTATACCTATGTAATTTTCATATTTGAAAGGACGGTGTAGAATATGTGGTTTTTAGGATGGAGTATACTTTATAGTATTGTCACAATCAGCTCTGCATTTCATTGCAGATAAAAATAGCAATAATCAGTATTAACCAATTATCGCTCTTCAAGTCCATTATATAAACAGCGCAGTATCCTGCAAAAGCTTGATACTGCGCTGTTAATTTTATATTTTCAGGTTTGTTCGTCAAGCGTGAGCCTGTACGAAGGTAAAAACTCGCAAAGAAAAACATTCGCTTCCGGCAGGTTCATTTCCTCGACCGCCTGATAGGTTGCTTTCAAAGCGTCGCTGAAATCCTTATTTCCCATTTCGGTTTCCTCAACGCATTTAATCAGGGCGGAGATTTTATCGGCGGCTTTTACTATTTTCCAAAGCTCCGCTTCTTCTTCGGTTTTGCCTAAAAGCGGCTCATATTCATCTCTGATATCGTCCGGAAGATATGATAAAAGCTGCTTTTTAGCGCTTTCCTCGACCGCCGAATAAGCCGCCTTGATATCGGGATTATAATATTTAACTGGCGTTGGCAAATCGCCTGTCAGTATTTCGGTTGTGTCATGATAAACAGCCAAAAGAGCCGCTCGTTCCGGATTTACGTTTCCTCCGAACCTTTTGTTTCGCAAAACGCACAGCAAGTGCGCTATTATTGCCGTTTCGAGTGAATGCTCGCTGATGTTTTCGTTCAGAGTATTTCTCATCAGTCCCCAGCGGTTGATATATTTCATTCTCGATACTATCGCGAAAAACCTACTGCTCATTTTTGCCCTCCGCTACTCAATGTCAGATATGTCGGGTTCGTACTCTTCGTTTGAAATCGCGTAATCTATAACCTTGCCGTAAAAATCGGCGGGATTGTTTTTTATACGCTCGGCAACAAGCTGCGCCTGCTCCATATCAGGCGCAAACAGCTTCATCTCAAGCAGCGTCAGCTTTCCGTCCTTACACACACAATTGACAGAGCACCCTTTTTCAAGCTGCTCGATTTCAATCTTCACATCTTTATCGTTTTTCATCTTCGCGAAAAATTTCAGCCCGCTTGAAAGTATTTTGTCACGAAAACTTTTCGGCACGAGACGTTTAAAGCTTGTCGCACCCAGTTCTCCTATCTCCGACAGCTTATACCAACTTTTGCCGTCCTTTTCAACAAGAATTATCGTTCCCGATTCAAGCATTTGATTCATAGCTTCCATATAGATGAAATAATTGACAATTCCGTCGGCTGTGGCGATTTCTGTAAGCTGGTCGGGAGTGATAGGCCTGCTCATCTGCTTTAGAAAATAGCAAATAAGTATCTTTACCGCATACGTATCGGTAAGATTCAGCATATTCGGAGTTATATACTTTTCAAAACGGTCCATAGTTTATTCCTTTCAGAAATTCGGATAATCAAGCATATGAGACAACAATGCGATATTTACAGCAGCCTCTACGCACGGCACCGCTCTCGGAACAACACACGGGTCATGGCGTCCTTTTATTGTAATCGTATCATTTGTCATGTTGCTGTAATTAATTGTATGCTGAGGTCTGGAAATCGATGAGGTCGGCTTGAAAGCAACCCTCAGCGTAATCGGCATTCCTGATGAAATTCCGCCCAAAATACCGCCATGGTTGTTTGTACGGGTTTTGACATGCCCTTTTTCATCAACGTAAAACTCGTCATTGTCCTCGCTTCCGTACATATCCGAAACCTCAAACCCCGCTCCGAACTCTATTCCCTTTACCGCCGGAATCCCGAAAACCAGCTGCGCTATTGTATTTTCGAGTCCGTCAAACATCGGAGAACCTATTCCAGCAGGAAGATTTACGGTAACGCACTCAACAATTCCGCCGACAGAATCAAGATTTAATCTTGCGGCTTCGATTTCATTTATCATTTTTTCTCCGGCTTTATCGGATATCGTCGGAAAACTTTTTTGGCGCATTGCTATAACGTCGTCTCTCGACACGTTCACGCTGTCTATTGAAACATCCCTTACGCCGTGAATTTTTAAAATATGAGCGCCGGTATAAATGCCTCTGCGCTCAAGAATCTGTCCGCAAACCGCCCCTGCAAAACAAAGCGGCGCTGTAAGTCTTCCGGAAAAATGTCCGCCGCCTCTTATGTCGTTAAAGCCTCGGTATCTCACCACTCCTGTATAATCAGCATGACCCGGCCTTGCCAGCGTTGCAATATTTCCATAATCCGAAGAGTGCCGGTCCGTATTTTGAATCACAGCACACAAAGGTGTACCGGTTGTTTTTCCGTTAAAAAATCCAGACATTATACTCGGTATATCCTTTTCACGGCGCTGTGTAGAGGTTTTATCCTTTTTAGGGGCGCGCCTGCCCATAAACTCACAGAGCTTATCCATATCAATACTTTCCCCTGAAGGAAGATTGTCTATTACAACACCAATTGCTGGGCCATGGCTTTCTCCGAATATTGAAACGCCTATACGGCCGCTAATCATTGACGACATCTGCATGACCTCCGATACTGTTAAAAACATCAAAAAAGTTTGGATACGATTTTGACACGCACTCCGCTTCGTTTATTATCACTTTTCCAGCTGTCCTTGTTGACGCGACTGCCGCCGCCATTGCTATTCTGTGGTCGTTATGACTGTCGATTTCTCCGCCTTTAAGCTCGCCCACGCCTTCGATTACAAGCTTATCGGGATATACCGTTACTTTTCCTCCGAGCCGATTAATGAAATCCGCCGTTGTTTCAAGCCTGTCGCTTTCCTTGATTTTCAGACGCGCGGCGTTTGCAAGTTCGGTTGTGCCGTTGCAGAAGCTCGCCAAAACCGCAAGCGCCGGAACAAGGTCGGGAATATCCGAGCAGTCGCACTCAAAAGCTTTCATTTGATTATAACGCACTTTTTCGCATATTTCAACTATCTGCTTATCGCCCTGAATACTTTTTTCATTCAGACCGTGAATTTCAACGCTGCTTCCGATTGTATTCGCCACCTTAAAAAAAGCCGCCTGTGAATAATCCCCCTCGATTTTACAGCTTATCGGCTGAAAATTCTGTTTTCCCACGACTTCATATCCGTTTTTGATTTCTTTGATTTCAACGCCGCTCTCTTTGAGGCTGCTCAGAGTCAAATCGGCATACGGCTTTGATTCAAGGCGTGAGCGGAGAATTATTTGTGATTTTCCATCAATCAAAGGCAAAGCAAGCAAAAGTCCCGTTACAAACTGTGATGATATATTTCCGTCGATTTCATAATCGCCTGCCGTAAGCTTTCCGCACACCTCAAAAGGCATTGTATTATTATAATCAAAGGTTATTCCGTTTTTTGAAAGTTCTGAAAGATATGGGGTTATAGGTCTTTGAGGAAGTTTTCCTCTGCCGATAAAGCGTGTATTCACTCCCAGAGCGCAGACAACGGGTATCAAAAACCTAAGCGTCGAGCCTGATTCTCCGCAGTCGATTTCCGCTTTTTTCGGAGGATTTTCTATTCCTTTTACAACAGCGCTGTTTCCCTTAACCGATATCTCCGCCCCGAGCGCTTTCATAGCCTCGATTGTCGCCGAAATATCCTTTGACATGCTCAAATTCTCTATTCTTGAAATTCCCGTTGCCAAAGCCGCGCATATTATTTTTCTGTGGGCAACGCTTTTTGACGGAGGAACGGTCACCTCTCCTTTAAGAAGTGACGGTGTTATCTCAACCTTCATACTTTTCCTCCATTAAGTCGTAAAACTGCTTTATGGTAACTTTTCTTATCTCGCTTTTTCCGATTTCATTTACTACTATCAAATTAAGGCTGTCGCCGCTTCGCTTTTTATCGTTTAAACAAAAGCCGAGAAGCTGTTTAATTTCTATATCTGTGCTTACGGGCAAATCAAACTTTTTAAGACAGCTTATTATTCTTTCTGTTGTGCCTTTTTTCGTAAGCCCTGCTTTTTCTGTTTTTGCTGAAATGAGACACATACCTATCGCTACTGCCGAACCATGAGTAATTCCCGTAAAATCATAATACCTCTCGATTGCGTGGCCGAGAGTATGTCCGAAATTGAGAAGCATTCTCTCTCCCTTATCCTGCTCGTCGGCTTCGCACACCGACTTTTTTATTTTTACACATTCGGAAACTATCTTTTCGATATTTTCATCAACATTTCCGTCATTTATAAGCTCAAACAGTTCCCTGCTTTTAATGCAGCCGTATTTAATGATTTCGGACATACCGTCTGAAAAGGTTTGGCGGTCAAGCGTTTTTAAAGTGCCGATATCTGCTATCACGCAAAGGGGCTGTTTAAACGCTCCCACAAGATTTTTTCCGTTTCTGATATCAACTGCGGTTTTCCCTCCTATCGAGCTGTCTGTCTGAGCTAAAAGTGTCGTGGGTATCTGCACGACTTCTATGCCCCTGAGATAAGTTGCAGCCGCAAAGCCGGTCAAATCGCCGACAACTCCCCCGCCGAGCGCGACAAGTATATCTGCTCTTGTTATCTGCATCTCGGTCAGAAACTCATAAAGTGAAATCAAAACGCTGTGTGACTTTGAAGCCTCGCCGTGAGGAAACATAAACAGTTCAGCAGAAATTCCGCTTTTGTTTAAAGCTTTCTGCGTTTGCTCTGCATAAAGCGGACCGACTATATCATCGGTTACGACTACTGCTCGCTTAATTTCTTTTCCGCAGGATTTGATTATTTCTCCTGCATTTTTCAATATTCCGCTTCCTATAAAGACGTCATACGGGAGGCTTGCGTTGATTTTTATCGTCTGCATGTTTCTATCCTCTAGGAAACATCAGGCTTCAAGCGGTCTTCCAATAAATTCCGCCATTGCTTTTATCTTTGTCATTACACTATCAAACTGCTCCGGCGTGAGCGACTGTGCTCCGTCTGACTTTGCGTTCTTGGGGTTGCAGTGAACCTCGATTTCGAGCGCGTCGGTTCCTGCTGCAACCGCCGCGAGCGACATGGGTTCAATAAGGCTTGCTATTCCTGTTGCGTGGCTCGGGTCAACAGCAACGGGTAGATGTGAAACAGTCTTAAGGATAGGAACGGCTGAGATATCAAGCGTATTTCTTGTCGCTGTCTCGAATGTCCTGATACCTCTTTCGCAAAGAATTATATTCTGATTTCCTCCCGCTGAAATGTACTCAGCCGACATGAGAAGCTCTTCAATTGTGTTGGCGAGTCCTCTCTTCAGCAGAATCGGCTTTTTGCTGTGTCCCAGTTCTTTCAAAAGCTCAAAGTTCTGCATGTTTCTTGCCCCGACCTGAATTATGTCTACGTCCGCAAACAAATCAATATGCGCAAGACTCATGATTTCTGTTACAATAGGAAGCCCTGTTTCCTGCTTTGCCTCAATGAGAAGCTTTATTCCCTCTGCTCCGAGTCCCTGGAAGCTGTACGGAGAAGTTCTCGGCTTGAATGCTCCGCCTCTGAGCATTGTGGCTCCCGCTTTTTTGACCGCCTTTGCTGTGGTAATGAGCTGCTCCTCGGACTCAACCGAACAAGGTCCTGCGATTACATTGAGCTTTCCGCCGCCTATATGTCTTCCCATCACCTCGATGACTGTATCGTCAGGATGAAATTTTCTGTTAGTATTCTTATAAGGCTCCTGCACTCTCTTTACGTCCTCGACCTCATCTCTGGTTCTGATACGGTCAATGTCGATTTTGCTTGTATCGCCGATAAGTCCCAGAATACTCTGATGAGTTCCGTTTACAAGATTTGTCTGCACGTTAAAGCTCTCATGAAGCCAGTTGACCAGATCTTCCACCTGTTTTTCAGAAGCGTTTTTCTTGAGTATAAGTATCATTTCGTTTTCCTCCTTGATAATAAAAAATTCGCAGCCGTATAAACAGCTGCGAATTGATTTACAGTTTGTTTTCCGCAATCATTCAGCGACTTTTATACGACGAATAAGCCTTGGAATAAAATAAAAACCAAAGCTAAAGTAAAATATAAAGTACGCGTTGAATATTACGTTTTTCATATTAAAATATTCCTTTTATTTACTTGATGTTACTTAATATACACCAGTCTTAAAGTTTTGTCAACCCATTTTTTTGATTTTCGCGAAATTAGCCATGATTTTTTTAGTTCCTACTTTTTCAAACGCGACCTCAAGCATTGTGTCGTTGGACATTTTTGTCGCGGACAGAACTACTCCCTCGCCGAAAATATTATGCTTTACCTTATCTCCGACTGAAAATGTCTGCGGCTGTGCGTTCTGAGCTGAATTTTTCTTTTTCATCAGGGCGAGCTGTTCCTGAAGTGACATGCTCTGAACCGCCGTCGTTGCATTGTTCGGCAGAGAAGTTGTCAGGCTGATGCCTTTTTCCTCTCTTTTCTCAATATTCTCGGACGGAAGCTCTTTTAAAAACCTTGACGGCCTATTGTAATTTGTCGTTCCGAATATCATTCTTTCCATCGAGTAGGTGAGATAAAGCTTCTTTTTCGCTCTCGTCACAGCAACATATGCAAGGCGGCGCTCCTCCTCAATATCCGCTATACTCTCGGTGCTTCTCTGACTCGGAAAAATATTTTCTTCCATTCCTACCGCGAACACGACGGGAAACTCAAGTCCCTTTGCGGCGTGCATAGTCATTAGAAATACATTGTCGGCATTTTCGTCAAGGCTGTCAACATCGGTATAAAGAGCGACTTCCTCCAAAAATCCCGAAAGCGAAGGCTCTTCCGCTCCCTTTGTATAGTTTATCATCGTGGTCTTCAGCTCGTTTATATTTTCAAGCCTTGCCGCGCCCTCATCTCCGAGCGCCTGCATTGCCGATGCGTATCCGCTTTTTGACAATACAGCGTCTAAAAGCTCATCCAGCGGCACTTTCTCGCTTTTTTCGGACATTTCATCAAAGAAAGATGCAAGTGATTTTAAAATTTTCGATTTCTTTACAAGAGGAACTAACGTATCAGACTCCCTCATGATCTGTATTGCCGAAACCCCGAGGTCGGACGCAATCTGCTCCAGAGTATCAATGGTTGCGCTTCCTATTCCTCTTTTAGGCTCGTTTATGATTCTTTTAAGGCGCAAAAGGTCATTCGGGTTATTTATAACCGACAGATACGCAAGCATATCTTTAACTTCTTTTCGGTCATAGAACTTTACTCCGCCGAAAATTTTATATGGTATTCCGCCTGCGACAAGTGCTCTCTCAATGCTGTTTGACTGGGCGTTCATTCTGTATAAAACGGCATGGTCGTTATACTTCATACCATTTTTTATATCTTCAAGTATTGTTTCGGCTACAAATCTCGCTTCTCCCTGCTCAGTCGCCGCTTTATAGACCGTTACCTTTTCTCCTTCGCCGCTTGCTGTCCAGAGATTCTTTCCTTTTCTTCCCTGATTGTTGCTTATAAGCTCGTTTGCGCAGTTGAGAATGTTTTGAGTTGAACGGTAATTCTGCTCAAGCCTTATAACCTTTGCGTTTTCAAACTGCTCTTCAAACGAAAGAATATTTTCAATTGTGGCGCCTCTGAACTTATATATACTCTGGTCGTCATCGCCCACTACGCAGAGATTTTTATGCTTCTGCGACAGCATTGCGACAAGCTTATACTGCACCATATTCGTATCCTGATACTCGTCCACCAGTATATATTTATACAGGTTCTGATAATGAGACAGCACATCCGGGAATTCCTCGAAAAGTTTAACAGTAAGGCAGATTATATCGTCAAAATCCAGTGCGTTAGCAGTTTTGAGCCTGCTCTGATATGCTTTGTATATTTTTCCGATAGTAAGCCTTCTGTAATCGCTCTGAGATTCCACTATGTACTCATCGGGAGTTTTCATTGTGTCTTTTGCCCGTGAAATTTCCGAGGCTACCATTCTCGGAGGAAACATTTTATCCGATATATCCATGTCGGCAAGACAAGCTTTTATAACTCTCTGCTGGTCGTCGCTGTCATAAATCGCGAAACTGTTTGTATAGCCGAGGGCGCCTATTTCACGTCTCAAAATTCTCACGCAGGCTGAGTGAAAGGTTGCCGCGGTTATTCCGTCTCCCTTTTCGCCGAGCATATTCTGAAGCCTTTCCTTTAGCTCTCCCGCCGCCTTATTGGTAAACGTTATGGCAAGAATATTCCACGGATTTACGCAATCGGACGCAACAATTTCCTTAAGCCTTTCGGAATCGAAAACCTTTCCGTCCGCATAGTCTTGCAGAAACTTTTCATCGTCAGGGGTTGTTCCAGCGTATTTTGTCGGGTCGTTATAGGCGTTGCCGAAATATATCATATTAGCAATTCGGTTTACAAGCACCGTTGTTTTTCCGCTTCCCGCTCCCGCAAGTATCAGCAAGGGGCCTTTTATACAAAAAACAGCCTGCTTCTGCATATCATTCATTTTTGAAAAATACTTCTCAAGAGCTTTTTGCTTTAATTTCAAATAGGCGTTATCATTAGTCATTATATCCCGTCCGTAATATTTATTTATAAATTATATTAAGTATAGCACAATTACAGCAATATTAAAAGTAAGTTTTATACATTTTTTTCGATTCATATTATTTAACAATTTTCTAAAGACGTCTATACTGATATTTTACATTTTTGCAAATTGACAAAACGGCGCCCCTGTGCTTATACACAGGAACGCCGTTTTTTGATATTTATTTAATGTGAAACTTTAAACGAACTGCCGTCAAAATCAACAGTCAGATTTGTACCGGGTTCGAGGTCGTCCGCAATAATGCTTTTCGCAATGAGAGTCTCAATTTTGCTCTGGATAAGCCTCTTAAGCGGTCTCGCACCGTAAACAGGATTGTAGCCCTCGTCGATGATTGCCTGCTTTGCGCTGTCCGTAACCGTCAGAGTAAGCTGTTTATCGGCAAGCCTTGACCTCAAATCCTTAAGCATTAGCTCGACAATAGAGCTGATTTCGCTCTTCGCGAGCGGCTTATAGAATACAATCTCATCAAGCCTGTTTAAGAACTCCGGTCTGAACGACTGTCTTAAAAGAGCCATGACCCTGTCCTTTGCGGACTGAGATATTTCATTATTTTCGGTGATGCCGTCAAGAATATCGGCTGAGCCGAGGTTTGATGTGAGGATAATAATCGTATTCTTAAAATCTACAGTTCTTCCCTGAGAGTCGGTAATTCTGCCGTCGTCAAGTACCTGAAGCAAAATATTGAATACATCCGGATGAGCTTTCTCAATCTCATCAAACAGAACAACAGCGTAAGGCTTTCTTCTGACTGCCTCTGTAAGCTGTCCGCCCTCCTCGTATCCGACATATCCCGGAGGCGCTCCGATGAGTCTGCTTACTGAGTATTTCTCCATATACTCACTCATATCAATTCTGATAAGGTTCTTTTCATCGTCAAAAAGAGCCTGGGCAAGAGCTTTCGCAAGCTCTGTTTTTCCGACTCCGGTAGGTCCCATAAACAGGAACGAACCTATCGGACGGTTAGGATTCTGTATTCCCGCTCTTGAACGGAGTATAGCGTCGGATACTTTTTCAACCGCTTCGTCCTGTCCGACAACTCTTTGATGGAGTATGCCCTCCATGCCGAGCAGCTTTTCACGTTCGCCCTCCATCAGCTTCGCAACGGGGATTCCTGTCCAGCGGCAGATAATTTTAGCTATTTCCTCATCTGTTACCCTGTCACGGAGAAGCGACGACGACTTTTGTGTTGTGTCCTCCGCTTTCTTTTCCTCATCGGCAAGCTCCTGCTTTAAAGTCGGAAGCTTACCGTATTTCAGTTCGGCAAGCTTTTCAAGGTCATAGCTTCTCTCGGCTTTCTCAATTTCAGCATTAACGCTTTCAATTTCCTCTCTCAGCTTTCTGACCTTTGAAATACCTGTTTTTTCATTCTCCCATTTTGCTTTCATTTCGGCAAACTGGGCTCTCATGTCCGCAAGCTCTTTCTGAATTTCCGCAAGATGCTCCGCCGAAAGATGGTCGGTTTCCTTTTTCAGAGCAGCTTCCTCAATCTCATGCTGCATAATTTTTCTCGAGATTTCATCAAGCTCAGTCGGCATTGAATCCATCTCGGTCTTTATCAGGGCGCAAGCCTCGTCTACAAGGTCGATTGCCTTATCCGGCAAAAATCTGTCTGAAATATACCTGTTTGACAAGGTTGCGGCGGCTATAAGCGCCGAATCCTGAATTTTAACTCCGTGGAACACCTCATAGCGCTCCTTAAGTCCTCTCAGGATTGAAATAGTGTCCTCAACAGTCGGCTCGGCAACCAAAACAGGCTGAAAACGTCTTTCAAGAGCGGCGTCCTTTTCTATATACTGCCGATACTCGTTTAAAGTTGTCGCGCCTATACAGTGCAGTTCTCCTCTCGCGAGCATAGGTTTCAAGAGGTTTCCGGCGTCCATCGCTCCGCTTGTTTTTCCCGCTCCGACAATAGTGTGAAGCTCGTCGATAAACAGTATTATTTTGCCTTCGCTTTTCTTTATGGCTTCAAGAACGGCTTTCAGCCTTTCCTCAAACTCACCCTGATACTTTGCTCCGGCTATCAAAGCTCCCATATCAAGCGAAAATACCTGTCTGTCCTTCAGGTTATTCGGTACGTCTCCCCTGACTATTCTCAGAGCGAGTCCCTCGGCAATCGCGGTTTTTCCTACTCCCGGTTCTCCTATAAGCACAGGGTTGTTCTTGGTTTTTCTTGACAAAATCTGAATTACGCTTCTTATTTCGCTGTCTCGTCCGATAACCGGATCAAGCTTTTGATTTTTCGCAAGCTCAACCAAATCCTGACCGTATTTCTTTAAAACGTCGTAGGTAGATTCGGGAGTGTCTGTGGTTACTCTGCTGTTTCCCCTTACTTTGGCAAGCTCTTTGAGAAAGTCGTTTTTGGTTATGCCGTGCATCTTAAACAGCTCGTTTACTTTTGACGACGGCTTTTCAAATATCGCGAGCATGATATGCTCAACCGATACAAACTCGTCCTTCATCCGCTCAGCCTGTCTCTCCGCTTCGGCAAGGTTTTCGTTTACAAGCGAAGATACATAAACCGAATTAAGGCTTCTTCCCGAGCCTGAGACTCTCGGCATCCCCTCAATAATTTTCAAAACGCCGTTTCTGATATCAGCCTCGCTCTTACCCATCGCTGTAATCAGATGCCCGATAAGCCCGTCGCTTTGAGTCAGCAGGGCGTACAGCAAATGCTCCTGCTCAATCTGGTTGCTTTGATATTCTGTTGAGATGTTTTGCGCTGATTGAATCGCTTCAAGCGACTTTTGAGTAAATTTTTGTGCGTTCATGTGATCATTTCCTTTCTGTTGATCTGTTTTTTGTCTCTTTTTCTGTTTATTTGTTTGCTATACGTTAATAAGCCCTTTCTTATAACTGATTACATATTGCTTTGCTATGCTGTCATATGCTTCAGAAACATTCTCGCGTTCGGAAATAAACAGTCGCAGGCACGAATTCATCACCTGTATATACGCTGATATTCCCTTGGCAAGCTTTTCGGTAGAACACGGCTTTGACACCTTAAGCTGTCTTCGATATGCCCCGTCGATTACTTCGTATGCCGGAACATCGGGTAAAACCGCCTCCTCTATTGAGCACCATGCCCTGCAAAAGTTTCCGAAATCCTCAATCAAACTTGCGTTTTGAGTCCTGAGAGTAACCCTCAATTCTCCGCAGCTTTCACAGTCATCTCTCGACAAAAGGACATTGTATTTGATGCTCGGATTGTACTTATACTTTAAAACGCTCATTGCGGTTATCGCACTGTCGTTCGGCGCAAACATAAGCTTGAATTCTTCCCTTGCCCTTGACTTAATGTCCTTTTCAATCTGCTCGATGGTGTTTCTCATTCTCTGCTCCGGAGTTACATATGACACATATTCGGCAAGCACTTTATTAACAAGCCCTGAACGCGTCAGACCGGACAGCTTCGCCATTCGGTCAACCGCTTCGACAACCTCATCAGACAATATCAGGCTGTACATGCTCTTGTTCATTTGCCCACCATTCCTTTCTGCTTGAATTTTATACATAACTCGATAATTTTATTATATAATTTTTTCTACGAATTTATTATACCACATATATTTAATTTGTCAAGGGGTTTATATATATTTTTTTGCAAATTTATTGCGCCGCTTTGATTTTTGTGTTATACTTTATTTAAAATATCTGCTTTGCACTTTAGTATATAAAATTATTGCCGGAATAAAATATATTGAAAGGATTGATTTTTATGAAATTTTCAGAAATACAATATAAAAGACCTGAAATTGACGAAATTAAGTCTGTTTGCTCATCGGCATGCGAAAAAATTGCCGGCGCTAAAAGCTTTGAGGTTGCCGACAGAGAATTTGAAAACTATCAGAAATATATCAAAAAAATAATGACTATGCTTTATATCGCCGTTGTACGGCATTCTATCAACACTGAAGACGAATTTTACGACAAAGAAAACGATTTTGTCGACGAGGTTTCTCCTCAGCTTACCGAATACACCGAATCCGTAGACAAAGCTCTTTTTGAAAGCAAATTCAAAGATCAGCTCGAGAATAAATACGGAAAACTGTTCTTTAAAAATATTGAGCTTTCAATGAAAAGCTTTTCCCCGGAAATAATTCCTCAAATGCAGGAGGAAAACAAGCTTGTTTCTGAATATGAGAAGCTTCTTGCGTCGGCTCAGATTAAATTCGACAACGCAACGAAAACTCTTTCCGAAATGACATATTACAAGACATCCCCTGACAACGATATCAGAAACAGCGCTTGGAAAGCAGAGGGCGAATTTTACCGTTCTCACGAAAATGAACTCGATTCTCTCTATGACAAGCTTGTTAAAGTTCGTGACAGCAAGGCAAAAATAATGGGTTATGACAACTATGTCGGACTCGGATACAATGAAATGAAGAGAAGCTGTTTTGACGCTCATGACATAGAAAAATTCAGAAAGGGCGTAATTGACTACATTGTTCCTCTCGCTTCGGAGCTTTACAAGCAGCAGGCTGAACGCACAGGCGCTCAATACCCTCTGTCGTTTGCCGACGCCGCTCTTCTGTTCAAGTCAGGAAACGCACGTCCGAGCGGAACCTCTGAAGACATTTTAAATCACGCAAAAAAGTTTTATCATGAGCTTTCGCCCCAGACTGCCGCCTTTATCGACAGCATGTATCAAAACGAAATGCTTGATGTTTTAAGCCGCAAAGGAAAACAGGGCGGGGGCTACTGCATTGAGCTTTATGAATATGAAACCCCGTTTATTTTCGCGAATTTTAACGGTACATCAGGTGATGTTGAGGTAATGACTCACGAGGCCGGTCACGCTTTCGCTTTCTATCAGGCTATGGCGGTCAATAAAATTTTCCCGATTGAGGCGGTTTGTCCAACAATGGAATCCGCTGAGATTCACTCGATGTCGATGGAGTTTTTCTCATGGAACTGGGCTGAGGGCTTTTTCGGAAATGACACAGAAAAATTTAAATACGGACACCTGTTCGGGGCGATAACTTTTATTCCTTACGGCACGATGGTTGACCATTTTCAGCATATTATATACGAACAGCCTAAGCTGTCGCCAAATGAAAGACACGACGTTTGGCGCAAGCTTTTGAAAACCTATATGCCGTGGATGAAGCTTGACGGCTCGCCCTTTTACGGTGAGGGCATGGGCTGGCAAAGACAGTCTCACATTTACAGCAGTCCGTTCTATTATATTGACTACTGTCTCGCTCAGGCCGCCGCACTTCAATTCTGGCGTCTGGCGCAGTCAGACATGAAAGACGCTTGGAATCGCTATATGGAGCTTGTATCTCATGCCGGAAAGCTGAACTATCTGGAACTTTTAAAGACAGCGGGTCTTAAATCTCCTTTCGATGAAAACACTCTTAAGGACATTGCCCAATCGGCAAAAGTGTGGCTCGACAGCGCGGATAAGTCACATTTATTATAAAAAATATCGCTCTCCCAAACAATCGGGAGAGCGATATTATTATTGTGTATTTTTGCCTTACAGCTTTTCCGTAACAAAAATATCGTAAATCGCTTTTGTCGCCGTTTTGAAATCGGCTTCGCTGATTCCGACAATTATATTCAGCTCGCTTGAGCCTTGGTCTATCATTTTTACGTTTACATGTGCGTGAGCAAGAGCAGCGAAAATTCTTGCGGCCGTACCCCTTTGAGACTTCATTCCTCTGCCCACAATAGCCAAAAGCGCAAGGTCACGGTCAATCTCGATATGGTCGGGTTTGGTATTGCGGTAAAGGCTTGCGAGAACCTCCTGCTCATGAGCTTCGAGTTCGGATTTGTTTACGATTACGCTCATGGCGTCGATTCCCGAAGGCATATGCTCGAAAGAAACTCCCTGCTTTTCAAACGCTTCGAGAACCCTTCTTCCGAACCCAAGTTCAGAATTCATCATATCCTTTTCGATATTGACTGTTGCAAAGCCCTTTTTGCCCGCGATTCCCGTTATTGTATACTCGCTCTGCGAAGAAGCGTTTTCTACAATTAGAGTACCTGCATCCTCGGGACGGTTTGTGTTTTTGATATTAATTGGAATTCCTACTTTTCTCACTGGGAAAATAGCGTCCTCGTGAAGCACCGTTGCTCCCATATACGAAAGCTCTCTGAGCTCCTTATATGTTATCGTCACAATCGGCTGAGGATTTTCTACTATTCTTGGGTCACAAAGCAAAAATCCAGAAACATCCGTCCAGTTTTCATACAAATCAGCCTTGACAGCCGCAGCGACAATCGAACCTGTTATGTCAGATCCGCCTCTTGAAAATGTTTTTATCGTATCATTAGGCATTGAGCCGTAGAAGCCGGGAATGACCGCTTTTTCAATATAGCTGAGCTTTTCTGAAAGCACTCTGTTTGTTTTATCCGAATCAAGGGTACCGTTATCGTTAAAGAAAATAACTTCCGCTGCGTCTACAAAGGTAAATCCGAGATACTTCGCAAGAATTTTGCCGTTTAGGTACTCGCCTCTTGAAGCAGCGTAGTCTCTTCCCGCTCTGCCGATAAAGCAAGCCCGGATTATTTCAAAGTCTTTATCAAGCGAAAAGTCAAGGCCGAGATCGGAGATTATACTGTTATATCTATCCATAATAGCTTTAAACTGCTCGCTGAAATCGGCGCCTTTGACAGCTGAATCATAGCAGGCATAAAGCATATCCGTGACTTTTATATCGTCGGAAAATCTTTTGCCCGGAGCCGACGGAACGACATATCTTCTTGAATTCTCAGAAAGAATTATATCGGCGACTTTTTTAAACTGGTTGGCGTCCGCAAGTGAGCTGCCGCCGAATTTTACAACTTTTGTCTGCAAAGTTATTCCCCCAAAACAGTTAGTATTTTTATTATATTATTATTTATCACCCTCGTCAATTGATATATTTACACAATTTAAGCAAAGATAATTTGTTTTCTTGTGAAAAACGCTTGTACTTGTACAGCGCACATAAGCACATTAAAAAAGCGGCACGAAAACGCACCGCTTAATTTAATCTTTTTACAGATTACTTAATCATATTTGCGACTTCATCCGCAAAATTGTCCGCCTTCTTAGCGATTCCCTCGCCTCTCTCATAGCGTACATAATCAACGAGCTTAATTGAACCGCCGAGCTTCTTAGCTACGGAATCAATATACTTCTGAACTGTGAGGTCTCCGTCCTTGACAAATTCTTGCTCGAGCAAGCAATTTTCAGAATAGTACTTTCCAACCTTACCGTCAATTATCTTCGCTATTACCTGTTCAGGCTTGTTTGCCATTTTCGGATCCTCGGAAATCTGAGCTTTCATAATTGCCTTTTCGCTTTCAAGCACATCAGCGGGAACTGCTTCTCTGTTGAGATAAGGAGCGTTCATGGCGGCAATCTGGAGAGCGCAGTCCTTACCGCACGCAAGAAGCTCTGCATTGTCAGGAGCAATATCGGATTCAAGCTTAACCATAACTCCGATTCTGCCCTCACCGTGAACATAAGGAACGAGGATTCCCTCCATTCTTACAAAGCGACGGATCTGAATATTCTCTCTGATCTTGAGGAATACTTCCTGAAGCTCCTGCTCAACTGTAAGCTCCGAGCCGCTTGCTTTGCAGGCCTTGAGAGCCTCTACATCGGCAGGATTGTTTTCAAGTATTGTTCTTGCAACCATGTTTACAAAGTTCTTGAACTGTTCTGTATTTGCTACGAAGTCAGTCTCAGAGTTAACCTCTACAACCGCTCCGACACCGTTTTCAACAATTGCTGTTACGAGTCCCTCGGCAGCGATTCTGTCAGCTTTCTTAGCCTGTGTTGCGAGTCCCTTTTCACGAAGAAGGACTACTGCCTTTTCCATATCGCCCTCTGCTTCAACAAGAGCCTTCTTGCAGTCCATCATTCCTACGCCTGTTCTTTCACGAAGCGCGGCTACGTCCTTAGCTGTTATGTTAGCCATATTATAACCTCCAAATTATTTTTATTGCGATTCTGTATCAAATTTAAGGCAGGAAGTTTGTTCCTGCCTTTGATTTTATGATTACTCTGCGCTCTGTGTATCCTCAGCCGCGGCTTCTTCCTCAGCCTCAGCCTCGGGAGCGGCTGTCTCGCCCTGTCTTCCCTCTATGACAGCGTCAGCCATAGCGCCCGCTATAAGCTTTACTGCTCTGATTGCGTCGTCGTTTCCGGGGATAACGTAATCAACCTCATCGGGGTCGCAGTTTGTATCTACTATTGCGACAACGGGTATTCCGAGCTTCTTTGCCTCTGCAACAGCAATCTTTTCTTTCCTTGGGTCAACTATGAAAAGCGCTCCGGGAAGCTTTGTCATCTTCTTGATTCCGCCGAGATATTTTTCAAGCTTTTCAATCTCAAGGTTGAGCTTTACAACTTCCTTCTTAGGCAAAAGGTCAAATGTTCCGTCCTCTGACATTCTGTGAAGCTGTTCAAGTCTTCCGATTCTTTTCTGAATTGTTTTGAAGTTTGTCATCATTCCGCCGAGCCATCTTGCGTTGACATAATGAGCATCCGCTCTAATAGCTTCTTCCTTAATGGAATCGCCGGCCTGCTTCTTTGTTCCGACAAAGAGTACGTCTCCGCCGTTTGCCGACACCTCACGGATAAACATATAAGCTTCGTCAAGCTTCTTTACCGTCTGCTGAAGGTCGATGATGTAAATTCCGTTTCTTTCTGTGAAAATGTACGGAGCCATTTTCGGGTTCCATCTTCTTGTCTGGTGTCCGAAATGAACGCCTGCTTCAAGAAGCTGTTTCATTGATACTACTGCCATTGTAGCTTCCTCCTGTTGGTTTTTATTTGCCGGCTTTTGCCGACAGCCTCCGCTTTACTTAACTTGCCCACACCCGAACGATTCGGGAACCACGGCAAAAGTACAAGCGTGCGAATTAGCTTAAATATTATATCATTTTACTGAAAATTTTCATACTGGCTATTTAAACAAACTTTCAAGCGCTGACTTTTTCTTAATTGTGCAGCTTTGCTGTTCCTGATTTGTTACCAGAATAGTATCTTCCCCGACAAGCTCGATATCCGTACATTTTACCACTATATCGCTGTCTCTGCCGAACAGTCCGAAAAACCGGAGACGTCCGTAAATAATAAATGATTTTACGGTCTCATCTTCTGTATCAAGCAATACATCGTCGACATATCCGAGCTTAAGTCCGGTTTTTACGCAGACCACCTCCTTGTCTTTCAAATCAGACAGCTTACAGAGCATACTTATCACCCCTTTGTACATTCTATGTTATGCTATGCCTGTCCGATAACACAAAACGCAAAAGGCAGGAAAAATATCCTGCCTTTTCTTATGATTTTTATACTGACTCGCCGTTGCAGTCCTCATTGCACTCAGCTTCGCATGAACAGCATCCGCATCCGCAGTCACCGGCGCTTTTCGGGAAAAACTCGCTTGACGGAAAGCTGATTTTCTCAAACATCTCGCACGGACTTTCTGTTGTGGACGGACAGCTCTTCTCCGGTACGCAGTACTCATAAACCGGCACAAGAAGCGGAACTTTCCGTGAAAGCTGAATTATTGAAAACATTCCCAGCGTAACTATCAGGCACTTTTCTTTCTTCGACTGCTTTGTCTTTTCGGCACACTCGTCTTCACAGCAGCAGTCCGAGCAAACATAACACTCTCGTCCGCAGCATATTTTGCTGTCGAGGCAAATGGGCTCGGCAATTGTAACAGCCGCTTTGGGCATATTAGTGTAGCAGCAGCCGTTTTTCTGTGTTTCGCCGTTGTCCTCGCTTGAGAAAAACTTTGTGTTCTGGCAGCTTCCGAAAAGTATAACCTTTTTGGAAAAAGTACATGTTCCTTCAACATTTCTCGGCGCTGTCCATGCGCTTGAATACGCCTCAAACTTAAGATTGAAGGTATAAGTCAGGTCAACCGAATAAAATCCGCAGTTAAACGGCACCGGCTCAAGGGTAAAAAATGTACTGGTAACTTCCACGCATTTGCACTTCACAAAAGACGCTTCATTGATTATTGACTGCGCTTCGCAGCCTGTCAGCGTTACCTTGAGGTCTTCAAGGCAGTCTCTGTCAGAGCAGCTGTCAAAAATCCGCTGTGCTTCTATGCAGACCGCTTCTTTAAAGCCGTTTTTGTTGCAGCAGGAATCGCTCATATTAATCCTCCTAAATAAGTATTAAAGTTATAAAACTTCTCTACATAGTATTCAAAAGGAGTACATTAAGTTACTGGTACTATCCGCAGAAATTATCAGAACAGGGTCATTTGGCTTGTTTCGGGCAAGTCGCCGAAAGCTCCGCTTTGCGAAAGCATTTCTATTACCGCTTTCGACGTTCCGCTCATATTCTGAAATTCCTCAATAGATATAAATCCGCCGTTTTGGCTTGCTTCATATAAAGCTTTTGCGGCGTTCTCTCCGACACCTTTAAGAGATACAAAAGGAAGTCTGAGCTTATTGTCCTCGATTTTATAAATTGTCGCGTGTGATTTATAGATATCAACCGGCAAAAACTCATATCCGCGGCACAGCATTTCGTTAATGAGCATCAGAGTTTCATATACAGAATCCTCTTTTGCGGTTCGGTCGTTGCCCTTGGCTTTAAATTCGTCGAGCTTATATCTTGCCGCAGTTTTTCCTTTAACAGCGGTTTCGGCGTCAAAGTCCTCTCCTCTGACGGTAAACACAGCCGCGTAAAACTCAAGCGGATGATGCACTTTATACCACGCAAGCCTTATTGCCGCAATTACATAAGCCGCCGCGTGAGCTTTTGGGAACATATATTTTATTTTCAGACAGCTGTCGATATACCACTGAGGCACGTTATGGTCAAGCATGTCCTGCTTCATCTCGTCGGTCAGGAGCTTCGGGGCGTTTCCCTTTCGGGTTATTTCCATTATCTTAAACGAAAGGCTTGGGTCAACGCCGTGGTAAATCAGGTATGTCATGATGCTGTCACGGGTTCCGATAACCTGGTCAATCGTACAAGTGCCGTTTTTAATAAGCTCCTGCGCGTTTCCTAGCCATACGTCGGTTCCGTGGGAAAGTCCTGAAATCTGCAAAAGGTCGGAAAATTTCTTCGGCTGAGCGTCGATAAGCATTTGCCTTACAAACGGCGTTCCCATTTCCGGAAGTCCGAGAGTACCCGTCAGGCTGTCGATATCCTCAGGCTTGACTCCGAGCGCTTCGGTTGATGTAAAAAGCGAATAGACTTTTTCATCGCTCATCGGAGTTTCGGTAATATCAAGTCCGGTCATGTCCTCAAGATATTTATACAAGGTCGGAACATCGTGGCCGAGCTCGTCGAGCTTTAAAATTGTATCGTGCAGAGAATTGAAGTCAAAGTGAGTCGTGACTATATCCGAATCAACCTTTTCGGCAGGGTGCTGAACGGGGGTAAAGTCATAGACCTCGTATTCGCTCGGCACGACAACCATTCCGCCGGGATGCTGACCTGTCGTTCGCTTTATTCCGGTACAGCCTATTACCAGCCTTTGCATTTCCGCGCCAGTTACCTTTTTTCCTCTTTCCTCAAGATAATTTTTAACATATCCGAACGCTGTCTTATCGGCAACCGTCGCCATTGTTCCAGCTTTGAAAACGTGGTCGGCGCCGAAAAGCTCTTCTGTATATTTATGCGCTCTCGACTGATAATCGCCCGAAAAGTTAAGGTCTATATCGGGAGACTTGTCACCGTTGAATCCGAGGAAGGTTTCAAACGGTATGTCGTGTCCGTCACGCCAAAGCTCCTCGCCGCAGTTCGGGCATTTTTTAGGCGGAAGGTCGAACCCTGAACCGACTGAGCCGTCGGTGAAAAATTCCGAGTATTTGCACTTTTTGCATACATAATGCGGAACAAGCGGATTTACTTCGGAAATGCCTGCCATTGAAGCCACGAAAGACGAGCCTACCGAACCTCTTGAGCCTACCTGATAGCCGTGCTCCACCGAGTTTGCCACAAGCTTCTGCGCTATGATATACAAAACGGCAAATCCGTTTTTAATTATTGACGTCAGCTCTCTGTCAAGCCTGTTCGCGACTATTTCCGGAACAGGGTCTCCGTAAATCTGCTTTGCCCTGTTCCAGCATATTTCCTGAAGCTCCTCCTCGGCTCCGTCGATGTGCGGAGTAAAAGTTCCCTTCGGAAAAGCTCTCAGCTCAGGGTCAATCATATCCGCTATTTTATTTGTATTTTCAACTACGACCTCATACGCTTTTTCCTTGCCGAGATACTCAAAGTCCTTAAGCATTTCTTTTGTGGTTTTTAGGTAAAGCGGAGGCTGATTGTCGCAGTCAGAATACTTAACCGACGTCAGGATACTCCTGAAGATGGCGTCGCCCTTATCCATAAAATGCACGTCGCCTGTCGCGCAGACAGGTATTCCGAGCTCTTCCCCGAGCCTGATTATCGTGCGGTTTAGGTCCTGAAGCTCCTCTACTGTCTTTACGCTTCCGTCACGAAGCATAAACTCGTTGTTGCCCGTCGGCTGAATTTCAAGATAGTCGTAAAACCGTGCTATCGCGCAAAGCTCGTCCCAAGGTTTTCCCTGAAAAACCGCTCTGAAAAGCTCTCCCGCTTCGCAGGCGCTTCCTACAATAAGTCCTTCTCTGTGCTTTATCAGCTCCGATTTCGGTATTCTCGGAGTCTTATGAAAATATTTTAAATTTGAATACGAGACAAGCTTATAAAGGTTTTTAAGTCCCGTTTTATTCTTAACAAGAATTATCTGATGATAAGACGGAAGCTTGCTGATATCTGCTTTTCCGTGTATTGAATTTATGATTCCCAGTGAAGCGCCTTTATGCTCGTTTTCGATGCGCCCAAACAGTACTGTCATTATTTTCGCAAGCACTGTGGCGTCATCGGAAGCTCTGTGATGATTGAAGTCTCCGACGTTCAAATGCTTTGCCACTATGTCAAGCTTATATTTTCCGAGCTCGGGAAGCATACATCTGCTCAGCGCCACAGTGTCAAGATATGTAAAACCAAACTCCTGTCCGCATCTTTTGGCGCACTCTGATATAAACGAGGTATCAAACGCGGCGTTGTGCGCTACAAGAACGGGCTTATCTCCGCAAAACTCGATAAAAGCCTTCAGCGCTTCGCTTTCTTTCGGAGCGTCCTTGACCATACTGTCGGTTATTCCCGTTATTTCAACGCTTTTTGCCGATATAGGCATTTCGGGATTTACAAAAGTGCAGAAGGTATCGAGTATTTCAAAGTTTTTAACCCTTACCGCCCCGATTTCTATAATTCTCTCGGTTTTCGCCGAAAGGCCTGTTGTTTCAAGGTCGAAAACTATAAACTCATCGCTTAGCAGTCGGTTGTCGGTTCCGAAAACAATATTCGTGTCGTCGTTTACCTGATATGCCTCTATGCCGTAGAGAACTTTGAACTCTCCGCCGCTTTTTCTGATTTTATCTACCTCGTACATAGCGTCGGGAAAGCCCTGACAAACTCCGTGGTCGGTTATTGCTATCGCTTTATGACCCCACTCGTAAGCTCTCCGCACAAGCTTTTCCGTCGGGGTGACAGCGTCCATCGCCGACATATTCGTATGGCAGTGAAGCTCAACTCGCTTAACCTCGGCGTCGTCAACAGCCTTTTTCTTATCCGCAATAACGATATCCTTAGGCTTTATATTTATTTCATTGTCAAAGCTGTCGAAAACAACCTCTCCGTTTACTATAACTGACTTGCCTTTTTTCAAATCCTCAAGCAAAGCCTCGCCCTTGTTTTTTATCTCGATGATTTTCAAAGCTATCGAGCTTGTATAGTCGGTTATAAACACTGATATGATTATCTTCTTTTCATCTCTTGTTATTCTTGACGAAACCTCAAAAATATCTCCCCAAACCGTTACCTTTCCGCTTTCGGCGTCAATGTCCTTTAACTGCACCGTCTCAGCGTCAGGTCTGATTTCGCTTCCCCTGACAACCGCAGTTCCTGTCAGAAACGGAAGCTTTTCAAAATTAAAAACTCCCGTTATCGTGTCATTAGGTACATAAGCGACATTGCTGCTGATAGCCGGCACAGGCTCGGCAGCGGGCGGCGGAGCGATTTTTTCAAGCTCCTCAAGCAGGGCTTTATCGTGCTCGGCATTGTCAACAGACAGCACTCCCTCAAGTCTCACCTCGGCTTTGATTGAAAACATATCTTCCAAAAGCTTTGGCAGAACCGTTTCAATTCCGCCCTTTTTGAGCAGGTCGGCCCCGCCGTTTTTGAGTCCCAACGTCAGCAATCTGCCGTCAAAGCTGACATCCGCATTATCTAAAAATCCGTTGATGACAGGCACTCTGCTTCTTAAAAACCGCGCTATCTGAGGAAAATATTCGATTGTAAAAAGATTAGGAGGGTACTTTAAAATAAGCTCCGCTTTTGAAACCGAAAGTTCCTCCCTGATGTTTCTTTGAAAAGCAGAGACATCGGCATACGGAACAAGATTTGAAAATTTCGCTGTAACGGCAATGCCCGCATCCTTTTCATAAAGCACTATTTTCAATATCTCGCCGTTCGCTACGCTTGAAGGTATTTTATCAAGATAAGCGTCAAAAAGCTCTCCTATTGTATTGTCAGCCATTTTTTCACCCCCCATTTGTTCTAAAGTTTATTTATCTCCTCGAGTAAAGCTTCAAGAGCGTTTTCCTCCGAAACCTTGCCGACTATTTCTCCCTTTTTGAAAATAACAGCGCACTTGTCTCCGCCTGCGATTCCGATATCAGCCTCTCTCGCTTCTCCGGGTCCGTTTACAACACAGCCCATGACGGCTACGGTTATATCCTTGTCAATATTCTTTATTTCCTGCTCGACTCTCTTCGCAAGACCTATGAGGTCAATTCTCGTTCTTCCGCAGGTCGGACATGACACAAGTCTTACGCCTCCCCGCTTTCCTATCGCTTTTAAAATATCCTTTGCCGCTTCAATTTCTTTTAACGGATTGTCGGTAAGAGAAACTCTTATTGTCTCGCCGATTCCGTCAAGCAGAAGAGATCCTATGCCTATCGCTGATTTTATAAGTCCCATACGCTCTGTTCCGGCTTCGGTTACTCCCAAATGCAGAGGATATCTCGTTGACTGCGCCGCAAGACGATATGCCGCGACAGTGTTTTCAACGTCGGACGACTTTATCGAAATAACTATGTCGTCAAAATCGCACTGCTCAAGCAGCTTTGCGTGATTTAAAGCGCTTTCAACGAGCGCCTTGGGAGTCGGCGAGCCGTATTTTGCAAGCAGCTCTTTTTCAAGCGAGCCTGAATTGACCCCTATTCTTATCGGAATGCCTTTTGCTCTGCAAGCGTCGGCAACCGCTTTAACCTTGTCCATTCCTCCGATATTTCCGGGGTTTATTCTGATTTTATCTACTCCGGCTTCTGCCGCCGCCAAGGCTATGCGGTAGTCAAAATGAATATCGGCTACAAGCGGTATATTAACCTCGTTTTTAATTGCGCAAATGAGCTTTACAGCCTCCATATCCGGAATCGCCGCACGTATTATTTCACAGCCCGCTTTTTCAAGCTCCTTTGCCTGCCTGACACTTCCCTCAATATCTGTTGAGGGCACATTGAGCATTGACTGTATATAAATCTTTTCACCGTCAAGTGTTAAGTTTTTAACCTTTACAGGCTTTACGTCACGTTTCATTTATTAAAACCTCAGTTTGAAAAAATCTTCATAATATCGTTAAACGAAACTACAAGCATAAGCAGCAGCAAAAGCGCAAGCCCCACAAAGTGCACCATTCCCTCATATTCGGCTTTTATCGGCCTTCTGCGGATACCCTCGATAATAAGGAACACAAGCCGTCCGCCGTCAAGCGCGGGAAGCGGAAGCAGGTTGAAAATTCCGACGTTAATTGTTATAAACACCGCAAGGCTCAGAACATTTTGCAGAGCTTCTTTGATTGAATCTCCGCTTTCCACAGCGTCTCCTATCGCTCCTACTATTCCGACAGGTCCTGACAAATCGTTTATTTTATACTTGCCCGAAAGCATGTCTCCTAGTGTCATCCAAGTCATTCTGGCAACCGAAACGGTTTTTCCCGTGGCATAGCTTATAACCGAACCGATGTTTTTTTCCGCCGCCTCAACATAGAAATCAATTTTCAGTCTGCTCTCTCCGTTTTCGGTAATCTTTTCAAAAGTTACCCCTTCAAGGTTTACTTTCTCTCCGTTTCTGACGACGGTCATATCAAATATTCCGTCCTCATCAACCTGAAACTGATAGGACAAATCCATGTCCGAATACACTTTTTTTCCGTTTACCGAAATGATTTTATCTCCGACCTGAAGTCCTGTCTGCTCAGACACGGCGTTTTCGGCAAACTGAGCTACCTGAGTTGTGATTATAGTGCTTTGAGAGGCTGTTATGCCTATAAGCAAAATATAGCCGAGAAAAATGTTCATTATCGCTCCGGCGCTGACTATCAAAATTCGCTGCCAGACCTTTTTTTTGCGAAACGCCCTATCATCGTCGCTTGAGTCGTCCTCGCCCTCCATTGAGCAGTAGCCGCCTATCGGCAAAAGTCGGAGCGAATACTTTGTCTCGCCTTTTCCCCAGCTGAGGATTTTGGGTCCCATTCCGAGCGCAAACTCGTTTACCTTAACTCCGCACGACTTTGCGACAAAAAAATGTCCGAACTCATGTATCGCTATTATTACCCCGAAAACCAGTATCGCAATAATTATATTCATAAATCAGTTCCTTTCAGGCATTATCCCTAACATACAGCCGAGCCTCTTTATCCGCCCTGAGAATATCGGACACGCTGTTTACGCTCCTGTTTTCAAACGCTTCAAGCGCACCCTTTACAAACTCTCCGATTTGATAAAACTTTATCTTATCAGCCAAAAACAGCTTTACAGCCTCTTCGTTCGCTCCGTTTACCACTGTCGGCATGATTCCTCCCTGCTTTGCGGCTTGTATGCACGAAGAAAGGCAGTCGAAGGTTTCAAGGTCGGGCTTTGCGAATGTAAGCGTGCCGTAGTCGGTGAGTGACAGCCGCTTTGCCGGACACGGAAGCCTTTCGGGATAAAGCAAAGCGTATTGTATCGGGATTTTCATATCCGGCGCTCCCATTTGACCTATTACCGAGCCGTCGTTATACTCAACCGCTGAATGAAGCACGCTTTCTCTGTGAACAATTATTTCAATCTGCCCGGGTTGCAAGTCGAAAAGCCTCATTGCCTCGATAAACTCAAGTCCTTTGTTCATAAGCGTTGCGGAATCTATCGTTATTTTGCTGCCCATTGACCAATTCGGATGCCTAAGCGCCTGCTCTTTGGTTACGCTTTTGAGTTTTTCTTTTGTATAGCCGAAAAAAGGTCCTCCCGAAGCGGTCAGCAAAATTTTACTTACCTGTCTGCTGTCGTTTCCTCTGAGACACTGAAAAATTGCCGAATGCTCGCTGTCAACCGGCAAAATCTTCACACCCTTTTTCTTTGCCTCTGACATTACGATACTTCCGCCCGTCACAAGCGTTTCCTTATTCGCAAGCGCGATATCCGTACCATGGCTTATCCCCTCCAAGGTAGGAACAAGACCCGCTATGCCGACAATCGAATTGAGCATAACATCAACGTCAAGGTTCGCAATTTGTGAGAGTCCCTCATCTCCGGTCAAAACTTTAATTTTGCTTCCGAAAAGATTATCCCTGACATCTTTGGCTTTGTTTTCATCAAAAATGCAGACGTATTCCGCTACGAATTCCCTTGCCTGAGCGCAGAGAAGCTCGGCGTTTGAATGCGCCGCCAGCGCTCTCACGCTTATTTTATGCATTTTCGCGACTTCCAATGCCTGAGTGCCTATTGAACCTGTTGAGCCGAGTATTGATACTGTTTTCAATTTATATTTCCTCCGCCGTTGTGATAAAACCTTGAATACGCAAAAGCGGGGCAACTCAAAATCCCCCGCTTTAATTATTAATACAACAAATTTCCGCTATACTACATACAGTAGATTTTTATACTGTGAAATAACTATGAGCATAAACGGCGCAACAAACAAAACGCTGTCAAATCTGTCCATCATTCCTCCGTGTCCGGGCATGATATTTCCGTAATCCTTAATGCGGCACTGACGCTTTATAAGGGAAGCGGTAAGGTCTCCGACAAGTCCCAAAACCGAACACGCAACGCCAAGAAACACAAACGCCGCATAGTCCGGCACGACTTTGACAGGCGACAAAAACTCGCTGTAAAGGAAGGCGAAAACCACAAACAAAACCGCGTTTGTCACCGTTCCTCCGACAAGTCCCTCGACGGTCTTTTTGGGGCTGATTTGAGGACAAAGCTTATGCTTGCCTATCAGGGTTCCCGTAAAATAGGCTCCGGTATCGGCAAGCCATGCGCCTAACAATGTTATCAGCACATAGAAAAGACCGTGATTCTCGCTTATATCGTTAATTGTAAGAATCGCGCCCATCGAAAGGGTTATGAGAACCGTTGTGGTTATCATAAAGCAGAGCTTGTCAAAGGCAAGGCTCTCATGCTGTGTGAGAAAAGCTATCATAAGAGCGAAAATACACAGCGCGACCAAAAGATAGCTGCTTTTTTGCAGCGCCTCGAAATTCTGAGACAATGACATCAGCATCGCAAAAATAAAGCAGATAGCGCTCGGTATTTTAAACTTAAGACACTCATCAGCTTTAAACAGCTCAAACAGCATCAGAACGCAAATCAGTCCGACTGCCGCATTAAACAACAATGTATCCCTGAAAACTAACACAACGGCGCCGATAACTGCTGCGACCGCCGCTGATATTATTCTGATTTTCATTGAAAGTCACCATTCCTTTGCAAGGTTATACTCTATACTCCGCCGAACCGTCTGTTTCGCTTGCTGTACCATAAAACAGCCTCGTCAAGGTCTTTTTCGGTATAATCAGGCCAAAGAGTATCGCAAAAATAAATTTCCGCATAAGATATTTTCCACAAAAGAAAATTTGATATTCGTTTTTCTCCTCCCGGTCTTATAAGCAGATCGACATCGGGAAGCTTTCCGGTGTCAAGCATTGACTCAAAAAACGCCTCGTCAATTTGCTCATCAGAAACAAAGCCCTCTTTTGAGAGCTTTGCCGTATTTCTGACAGCTGACACTATTTCCTGCCTGCCGCCGTAATTAATCGCTATCGCGAGAATCATTCCGGTTCTCTCCGCGGATTTTTCCTCGATTTCTGTCATTTTGTCGCAAAGCTTTTTTGAAAGTCTTTTCTTTTCGCCGATAAAAATCACACGGACGTTTTCTTTTTCAAATTCCCCGATATTATCGAGATACTCTTCCAAAAGCTTCATAAGCCCGCTTACTTCATCTTCGGGACGCTTCCAGTTTTCGGTTGAAAAGGCATACGCCGAAAGGCATTTAACCCCGATTCGGTTTGCATAAAGCGCGATTTTTTTAAATGTTTCAGCGCCTTTCCGGTGCCCGGCGCTGCGTGAAAGACCTCTCTTTTTTGCCCATCTTCCGTTGCCGTCGAGGATTATCGCAATATGTCCCGGCAGAGCACTCTCAGGTGGTTTACGCTTATTTTTAAAAAACAATTATAATCCCCCGAAAATCAGATTGAAAGAATCTCTTTTTCCTTTACTGCTACGGCGTCATCTATCGACTTGACATACTTATCGGTAAGGTCCTGAGTATCCTTTTCGCACTTTTTAAGGTCATCCTCGGTAATCTCTGAGTTCTTCTTCATTTCCTTAAACTTATCCATGCAGTCTCTGCGGATTGAACGCACCGCGACTTTTGAATCCTCGCCGAGCTTTTTAATTTCCTTTACTATTTCCTTACGCCTTTCCTCTGTGAGCTGTGGAAAAGTCAGTCTGATTACTGAACCGTCGTTTTGAGGGTTGATTCCGAGGTCGGAAGCCTGAATTGCCTTTTCAATTGCCTTTAACGCTCCTTTATCCCATGGCTGGATAACAAGCACTCTCGCTTCAGAAACCGAAACCGCAGCAATCTGATTTATCGGAGTCTGAGCTCCGTAATACTCAACCGTTATTCTGTCAAGAACGGCCGGGTTCGCTCTTCCCGCTCTTATTGCCGCAAATTCGCTTCCGAGAACCTTTAATGTTTTTTCCATTTTATCTTTCGCAATATTCATCTGTTCTTTCATGTCTTTTTCCTCCAAAAAATTACTTTACAAGAGTGCCGATTTCTTTTCCGCAAACGGCGTCAAAAATATTGTCAGGCCTGCTTAAATTGAACACGAGAATAGGAATATTGTTATCCTTGCACATTGAAGCGGCTGTTGAGTCCATTACCGCAAGATTTTTATTCAAAACCTCAGCAAATGTCAAAGTATCATACTTCACCGCGTCGCTGTATTTATGAGGATCTTTGTCATAAACACCGTCGACCATTGTCGCTTTTAGGATAATATCCGCTTCAATTTCAGCAGCTCTCAGCGATGATGCCGTATCTGTTGAAAAGAACGGATTTCCTGTTCCGCATCCGAATATAACTATTCTTCCTTTTTCAAGATGCCTTACAGCTCTGTTTCGTATATACGGTTCGGCAACCTGCTGCATGGAAATCGCTGTCTGAACTCTGACAATGGCTCCAAGCGACTCAAGAGCGTCCGCTACCGCGAGCGCGTTCATTGCTGTTGCGAGCATACCGATATGGTCCGCTCTCGTCCTGTCCATATTTCCGCTTGAGCGTCCTCTCCAGAAATTTCCTCCGCCGACAACTATTCCGACCTCGGTTCCAATGTCGGCGCATTTCTTTATGCTTTCGCAGATAGATAAAATTGTTGGATAATCAAGTCCGGTTTTTAAATTTCCGGCCAGAGCCTCTCCGCTGAGCTTCAGCAGAACTCGTTTGTATTTTGGTTCCATACTTTTTCCGTCCTTTTCTTCTATCTTCCTTCGCAGACACATTTGAGTTATGCCTGCCGCTTACAAAATATGATACAATAAATCTCAGTAAATGTAAAGTAGCATTTTAAATTTTAGCCTCAGGTTATTCACTTAAACTATTTGCGATTTTTTCCACGCTTTTTTCAATGTCCTCTTTTGTGCAGTCAATCTTTACATCGCAGTACTTCTCATAAAGTACTCTTCTCTCATTGAACATATCCTCAAGGGTTGTCCCTCTTTTTACAGCTATTCCTCTTGTGGTTATATTTGTGAGCCTTCTTTTAAGCTCGTCAAAATCGACTGATATATACACAACCTTTGCGTCTTTTTTTAAATAATTCATTGCCTTATCGGAATAAACCGCGCTTCCTCCTGTCGCAATTACGCTGTTTTCAAGCCTCAAAGAACAAAGTACTTCCTCTTCGATTCTTAAAAACTCATCTACTCCGTCATTGTCTATTATATCCTGAAGCAATCGATTTTCACGGTGCTGGATGATGAGGTCGGTATCTATAAAATTTTTGCCTAAAGTCTTTGCCAGCAGGACGCCGAGAGTGCTTTTTCCGGCTCCCGGCATTCCCACCAAAACAATATTTCCCTTATTTTTGCTGTTCATTATATTATTCCCGCTTTAAGCTTTAATGAGTTTCGCTCAATTCCCGCTCGGTCTCAATTACACATGCCTCTTTTACCGACTTTTCGTCGTCGATAATTATTTCGCCTATTGACTCTGCCTTTATGTATCCTCTGTAAGGATTTTTTACGCTGACTATATGCGAATGAATATCCGCCTCGACGCATGACTTTTCAAAAGCAAGGTCACAGTCAATCATTTCGCAGTTTATAAGCTTGAGATTACTGCAATAACAAAACGGCTGAGTGCCGATTATTTTGCAGTTAATAAGCGTCAGCCTGTCTGAATACCAAGCAAGGTACTCGCCCTTTACGGTGCTGTTTTCGACGGTTACGTTTTCTGAGTGCCAGAAGGCGTCTTTAGTATCGAAATCGCAGTTTATAAATCTCGCGTTTTTAATATACTGAAAAGAGTACTTTCCGTTTAAGCTGAAATTTTTAAAATCAAGATTTTGACACCTCATAACAAAATACTCGCCCTGAGCGGTCGTGTTTTTCACATTCAGATTATTGACAGACCATCCGAATTCGGGGGAAATAATGTCGCACCGGTCGATATCTATATCACGGCACTCACGCAGGGCTTTTATACCGTGAAGCTTTGTGTCGGTTATATCAGCATGGTCGGTATACCAAAGCGCCGCCCTGCACTGAGAAGTCATCTCGCTGTTTTTAATTTCAAGATAACTGTTATGCCAAAACGGATAGCGAAGATTTAAAAAGCATTTATCAACACTGATATCCCTGCACTCTTTAAACGCGCTCTCGCCGTCCGCCGGACCGTCAAACGCGCAGTTTATTACCTTAAGCTTTTCGCTTCCGTAAAGTGCGCGCTCCTGATCAAAGCGCTGATTCTCTATGATTTGAAAATTATTATTTTGGTTGTAAGTTTTCAAAGAAATCGTCGACCTCCTTTTGTGTCGGTATTGAGTCAAACGCGCCCGCCTTTGTAACTACTACCGTTGAAACCTTAACAGCGTATAAAACCGCTTCCCTGTCCGTTTTCCCCTCAGCCTTTGCCGCCGCGAACGCCCCTGTAAAGCTGTCCCCGGCGGCGGTAGTATCAATCACACTAACCTTAGGAATCCGGGTATAAAAGCTCTCACCGCTGTGCGACAAAAAATAGCAGTCCTTTGCTCCTCTTGAAACTATTACATTTTTAACGCCCATTTCAATGAGCTTTTTCGCGCCCTTTTCGCAGTCCCTTTCTCCTGTTAGTATTTCAAGCTCCGTTTCATTCGGCTTGATATAGTCTATAAATCTGAAAACCTCGTGAGGTATATCTTTTCTTGCAGGCGCAGGGTCTAAAACAATTGTTTTGCCAAGCTTTTTCGCGGCTTTTACGGCATACACTACAGTTTCAAGCGGAATTTCAAGCTGTGTGAGCAAAATATCGGCGGATTTTATATCTTCTATGCGGCTGTCAACATAATCACTGTCCACCATGCCGTTTGCTCCCCTGACAACGACTATACTGTTTTCGCCGGTTTTATCAACTGTTATCATTGCCATTCCTGTAGGCGTATTTTCAAGCTGCTTTATCGAAGACACATCCGCGCCCGCCTCGCAAAGCCTTTTTTTGAAAAGCTCTCCGGCTTCATCTTTTCCCGTCATGCCGAGCATTTTAACCTGAGCTCCGAGTCTTGCGGCAGCGTATGCCTGATTTGCTCCCTTTCCTCCGCAGTTTACGCAAAAGCTTTCAGCGGTGATTGTTTCTCCGCCCTGCGGTCTGTGGTCAACATTTGCGACATAATCGGCGTTAAGGCTTCCTATAACGAGTATGTTCATAACAGCACCTCCGCTTCGGCATTTAATTTTCTTTAATATTTATTATACTACAACCTCGCAGAAATTACAACCTGATTTACTTTCAATATATGACGTGCTATAATAATATTTATAGTATTATTGTAATTGCAGCAATCTTATAATGAAAGGCGGAAAGCATATGCTTACAAATTTTGAACGCAGAAAATTTATTATTGACACCGACACCGCAAGCGACGACTGCGCGGCTATCATGATGGCTGTTTTATCTGAAAAGGCAGAGATTCTCGGTTTGACCACAGTTGCGGGCAATATTCCGCTTGACAAGGCCACAAATAACGCTCTTCAGACTCTTGAAGTATGCGGCGCTGATATTCCCGTATTTGAGGGCGCTTCTCACCCTTTAATCCGCCCTTTAAAAACAGCCGTGAGCGTTCACGGCGAAGACGGGCTCGGAGACAGGGGCCTTGTAAACCCCAAGGGAAAGGCTCAGACAAAGCCTGCTGTCGATTTTATACTTGACTCGGTAAAAAAATATCCGGGAGATATTGAAATAATTGCGATAGGTCCTGTCACAAACATAGCGAACGCTATTCTCACAGACCCGGAAACCATGAAAAAGGTAAAAAAAATCTGGTCGATGGGAACTGCCGGATTCGGCTTCGGAAACGCTACTCCGGTTGCGGAATTTAATGTATACGTTGACGCTGAAGCATATAAAATAATGCTTGATTTCGGTTTGCCGCTGACAATTATCGGATTTGACATATGTCTCGGAGACTCGGCTTTTGACAGAGATGACCTCGAAAAGCTGAAAAACGGAAATACTTGCGGAAAATTTATTTATGAATGCACCAAAGCACTTCATAAATTTAATCTTGACTGCGGAAACGGCGATTTTGTCGACCTTGCCGATGCCGCCGCTATGGGAGTGGTACTGTATGACGACATCGTAACAGAGGCTGTATCCTGCTGTTGCTTTTGCTGCACAAAAGAAGAGGAAGCCTACGGTCAGGTTATCCCATATGTAATAGGTAAAACCTACTCGGTTGAGCTCCCTCACTTTGAGCAAAACTGCGTCATGATAAAATCAATTGACAGCAAACTATATAAAAAGCATTTCTTTGAGCTGTTCATATGAGCGGATTCTATCATTTTTTGCTCTCATTTTCATCGCTGAAAAACTTATCGGCAAACCACGGGCTTTTAGTTAAAAACTCTCTGTGATTTAAGTACTCAAGGCATCCGGCTTCGCTTGTAAAATCAAAAGTCAGCTTATACGAGTGCAGAGCCTGAACCGTTACACCGTATTTTTTATTAATTCGGTTATCGCCGTATTTGCCGTCGCCCAAAACAGGACAGCCGATATATGCCATATGCGCTCTTATTTGATGAGTCCTGCCTGTAATAAGCGTGATATCCAGCAATGACAGTCCGTTTCGAGAATTTAACACCTTGTATTTTGTTATTATGGTTTTATTGTTTTCTGTTTTTTTATCTGATATCACAACTTTGTTGGTACGCTCGTTTTTTTCAAGATAAGCCGTTATTGTGTCCTCCTGCTTTGGCGGAGTTCCGACTACAGCGCACAGATAATTTTTGTGTATCTCCCTCTTTTTTATCTTTTCGTTAAGTATTCTCAAGCTCTCGGCGTTTTTGGCACATATTACTATTCCCGATGTATTCCGGTCAAGCCTGTTGCACAGAGAAGGCGCAAACGACGCCTCTTTTTTCGGATCATACTCATGCTTGTCATATAAATATCGCTTTATTCGGTTTATAAGCGTATCTACAGTTGTGCTGTTGTCCTCATGAACTACAAGCCCGCATTTTTTATCGGCAAGAAGTATATTTTCATCTTCATACACAATATTCAGCGAAGCAGGTGCGGACAAAAATATGTCGTCCCCGCTTTTCCCGAACACGTCGTCTGGAAGATATATTTGCAGTACATCCCCCTCGCTCAGCCTTGTAGATATTTCGCACCGTCTCCTGTTTAACTTTATATTTTTATTCCTTATTGATTTATACATCAGGCTATGAGGAAGTTCGGGACAAGCTTTCGCTATAAATTTGTCTACCCTTTGACCCGAATCGTTTTTCGATATTACAAATTCCCTCATTAAGCTCAGCCTTTCAAAAATTTTTATCAGTATATCACAGTTTTATTCCTTAGTATATCAAAGTTTTATTCCTTTTTCACTTTACTTTTATGATATTTTATTGTATAATTTATGAACGTTTAAAAGATATTTATTTACTTTGAAAGGATTGAGCTTACTTTTGGAAAACCTGCACGCCGGTCACAGACAAAGACTTAAAAAGCAATTTATTGAGCACGGAATTGAATCCCTTCGGGAACATCAGATTCTTGAATTGCTGCTGTTTTATGTTTTGCCGAGAGTTGATACTAACGAATACGCTCACTCCCTTATTAAAAAGTACGGCTCTGTTTCAGCAGTTTTAAACGCTCCGTTTGATGAGCTTAAATTTGAAAAAGGCGTTGGGGAAAACGGCGCTGTTCTCCTTAAACTAATTCCGCATATCTACACCGTTTATGCGTCTCAAATGAATTCAGCTCAACCGATGAACACAGCCAGAATAGTATGCAAATATTTTTCCACAAGCTTTCTCGGCGAAAAAGATGAGATTATTAAAGTTTGCTGTCTTGATGACAATCTTAATATTATCTCCTGCCAAACCGTTTTAAAAGGAAACAGCAGTTCTATTGTTGTCAACGCCCGGCGAATAGTCGAATTTGTACTTAAATCAAATTCTTCTCTCATTATTATCGCTCACAACCATCCAAACGGTTCCGAACTTCCTTCAGACGCGGATATATCCGCTACCCGCCAGCTATTCAGAATACTTGAACCTTTAGACATTACTCTTCTTGACCATATTGTTGTAGGCAAAAACGGAGCTGTTTCCATGAAGGACAACGGTTATTTCGATTTGTTGGACTGAATTGTTTGTTTTGCTGCATTCTTGCTACATATTGTCATATATTTATACTTTATTTATTAAGATTTATTTTCTCTTTATTTATTGCAAAACTACTCTTTATACGATATAATGTTCTTATATAGAATATAATTATCGGAGGGGTTATAATGCGTATCGCTATTTTTACCGAAACTTATCTCCCTGATATTAACGGGGTTGTTACTCATATTGAATCGCTTAAAAAAGGTCTTGAGGCTCTCGGTCACACTGTCCTTATATGTAAATCCGACGCCTCATGCAAGAAAAATTATGTTGAAAACAATATTCTGCACTGCCCCGCTGTTCGCTCTAAAAAATTATATAATTACAGTCTAGCGTCTCCTGTCAGCCTTAAAAGGCGTCAAATGCTCAAACAGTTTAAACCCGATATTATTCATATTCATACGGAATTCGGGATGGGGCTTTCAGGAGTATTTATCGCAAAGCATTTAAAGACCCCATATGTTTATACGCTCCACACAATGTACGACGACTATATTTACTATGTCGCGCATAAGCCTTTTGTTCCGGTTATACGCAAGGCTTCTCACGCATACTTCGGAGCGATTGCCAGACACGCGTCTGCGGTCTGCGGCCCGTCTCCAAAGGTTCAGGCTTATTTTGACAGCTGCGGAATCAAAACCGCCGTAAATGTTATTCCGAATCCTGTTGACCTTTCCCACTTTGATGAAAAAAATATTAACCCGGACATTGCTGAGAATTTTAAACGCAAATATTCTATCTCTGACACCGATACACTTTGCTGCTTTTGCGGAAGATTGGGTAAAGAAAAAAGCGTTGACGTCCTGTTGAAATACTGGGCTTTGACCGCGTCTTCCGATACTTCTCTTAAGCTTGCTGTTTTCGGCGACGGTCCTGAGAAAGAAAAGCTTATTGAACTTTCAAAAGCGCTCGGTATTGACAGCCAGGTAATTTTTACGGGCAAAATTCCTCATGAAGAACTTATCAGTTACCTTTGCTGCTGCAAAATGTATATCACCTGCTCACTGTCGGACACCTACTCTATCTCGATGCTTGAGGCAATGTCAGCAGGGCTGCCGGTTCTTGCTCTTAACGACCCTTATAACGAAGGACAGGTTAAAGACGGAGTCAACGGATACATATTTTTTAACGCAGACGAAATGTATCGGAAAATCAACCTAATACGCTCTATGAGCCACGATGATTACCTTAAATTTCAAAAATCTATTAAAGAAAGCTGCAACGGAAACAGTCGAATTGAAACCGCTAAAAAATTAGTTTCCGTTTACGTAAGCGCTATTAAATCCTATAACTCTAAGCATAACAAGCACAATAAAAAACGTGTCGATTAAATTAAGGGGATACTATATTGAAAAAGCTTATAAAATTTTTGACAGGAAGACTATTTATTACTTGTATTTTTCTACTTATTCAGTTTCTTATCCTCTTTTTGGTCTTTTACTATTTAAGCAATCAAATCCAGTATTACTACATCGGAACTATTGTCGCTTCCGCTATCCTCGTTATTACTATCGCAAACGACGACTCAAATCCGTCATTTAAAATCGCATGGATTATCCCTATGCTGATTTTTCCTCTATTCGGTGCCCCTCTCTACCTTATTTTTTCCAGAAGCCAAGTTAATTACCGCATTAACAGGAGACTTAAAAATTACAATGAAATAGTCACAAAATACCTGCCTATCCAAAATGACGTTTTGGACGAGTTATGGTTTGAGGACCCTTCAATCGCTAAACAATTCAAGTATATAAGCCAAGCATCATTCTCTCCGGTTTATAAAAACACGCTTACGCAATATTTCGCTTTCGGTCAGGATTTTTATGTAAAAGCAATTGAAGAGCTCGAAAAAGCTGAAAAATTTATTTTTCTCGAATATTTTATTATTGATTTCGGGGAAATGTGGAGTACTATTCTCAATATACTTAAACGAAAATCAGCTCAGGGCGTTGAAATAAGACTGATGTATGACGATTTGGGAACTATTCAGCTATTGCCTAAGGATTATCCCAAAAAGCTTGCTTCTTACGGAATAAAAACTACTATATTTAATCGCTTTCACGCCTCTCTCGACGCATTTTTAAATTACAGAGACCACAGAAAAATTCTAGTTATTGACGGGCATGTTGGTTTTACAGGAGGGCTCAACCTCGCCGATGAATATATAAACAAAGTTCAAAGATTCGGAGTTTGGAAGGACACTGCCGTTATGCTCAAAGGAGAAGCGGTTGCTAAACTAACCGAAACTTTTCTTCAGCTTTGGCACTTTTCAAACAACGAACACTTCAATGAATACATTAATTATGTTTCGACAAAAAAATTTCCGAGCGACGGATATGTACAGCCATTCTCCGACGGACCTGCTGACGGAAAACTTACAGGAAAGCTGGGATATATGGGCATTATTAACAATGCCAAAAGATATGTTCATATTACTACTCCGTATCTTATCCTTGACAACGAAATGATTACTGCGCTGACGCTGGCTGCCGAAAGCGGCGTCGATGTAAAAATCATTACTCCGCATATTCCCGACAAAAAAATTGTTTTTGCGCTTACAAGAGCTAACTATAAACCTCTTCTCCGTGCCGGAGTGAAAATTTATGAGTATCTGCCCGGCTTTATTCATGCGAAAATGATTGTCGCTGACGACGAAATCGCAATTGTGGGAACTGCTAATTTTGACTTCAGAAGCTTCTATTTACATTTCGAAAACGGGGTAATGATGTACAAGTCCTCGTGTGTTGCTGCTGTCGAAAACGATTTTTCCAAAACTCTTCTTGAGTCTATGCAAATGGATTTTGTCAATTCAAGGAACAAAAACCCGTTTTACAGATTCGGTCAAATGCTTCTCAAAATTTTTTCACCGTTACTTTGATCTTCTGTCATTGGTTTTTAATTACAAAATATTAGCAGGAGCGGTTATCAACTGCCGCTCCTGCTTATTGTTTATGATTATTAAATGAAGGCTTTCAACCTATACTAAACTTATCGGTGGACTCACTCCTAACTTTTAAATGTTTAGGAACCTCGTTACAATCATACTCATAACATCACTTCACTTTTGATAGGTTTAGCACTTAATAATTGCTATCATTTATTCAGCCATTAATCCTACCGACAGGCAACACCAACCGCTGAATCAATCACTCATTTAAACCTTAACTAAACTTTCTGGTGGACTCACTCCTAACTTCTAAATGTTCAGCAACCTCATTACATTCATTTTCATTGCATCTCATCTCATCAGATTTGTTTAGTTTAATCTACTATTCTCAGATAACTTAATTCGTTTTTGCATAAGCACCGTCTATCACAACAGCGCTTAGTTACTTAACTGAATTTGGGTCTCACTCCCTACTGTATTATCTGTTGAAATTTGTCTCAATACATCGGACTCACCTTTATCTGTTATTCTGAATGTTTAGCTGTACATCGGACTCACCCTCAAAATTTTGATTCTTGAAAGTCTGATGCATTTAACAGTACATTGGTTTTTTCCTCTCATTTCATTGATTTATCATTCGGTGCTCCGCGCCTATGCGCTTAACACACTATTAAATTTTTCTTTCAGCTCCCCGACCCGCGCTGCCTCTCTTTATTATCTAATCGATCTGATATAGCGTTGCTTCCCGCCGTCTTTTTTTTAAGAGCTCACGCGTTTCGGGCCGCCTTACTTTCCTCTGTACTCTTCATCGGAATCGCCTCTTTCTTAGTTTTCCTGACTTTCTCTTTTCTTCTCTTTCCTTGACTATAATATACCACACCTTTTGTCACTTGTCAATAGTTTTTTTGAATAATTTTAAAATTATTTATTTAATATTACTTTTACAATTTGTGCCTTGACTTCATTATTAATAGATGTTATAATAATTTTGTTTGGTGAGCATTTTAACCATTGACTCGGAGGTTTTTATGGAAGAATATAAAAATGAATTTACTCCCGATCTCTATACTCTTGTAGATGACGAGGGAAATGAACAAACTTTTGAAATGCTTGACGCTCTTGAGCAGGACGGCGAAAAGTACTACGCTCTTGTTCCTTATTATGAGAATCCTGAGGACCTTGAAAACGACGACGGCGAGCTTGTAATTTTAAAATCTACATTTGAAGACGACGAGGAAATTCTCGCCACTATTGACGACGATGATGAATACGACAGAATCGGTGCGATTTTCCTTGACAGGCTGAACGAAATGTTTGGAGATGAGGACGATGATGACGCTGACTGCGGATGCGGATGCCATCATCACGAATCATAATTTAACAATTAAGTAAAATATTTATAGCACATACCGCTTGATTTTTGAAACGGTTTGTGCTATAATAATGTCAGAAGGTTTTCTGCCTTGTTCGATAAAGTATGATTTTATAATCCAACACATTTTTTTAGGGAATTGTGCTCCGAAAGCGGATTGCAGACCTCCCGCACGGACTTGAGCCGTGAGGACGAAGGGAGCGTGAAACTTTTGGGCTTTTACCCACCTGCTTGAGTGCGGGTTTTATTCTTCATATGGCGGCAAGGCGGTTTTTATTGAAAATTACCCACAGCTATCATTAGACGGCTGTGGGCTTTTATTATGTCTGATTACTTTTTATTCTTTCTATATGTCAGATATGTTTCAAGTATTATTGTCGCGGCGACGGTATCTATAACCGCTTTTCGTTTTTTGCCTCGAGTGTTTGTTTCGTTGAGATATCCTATTGCGGTCACCGTCGTTGAACGCTCGTCCCACATCTCTACAGGCAATCCTGAAAGTTTCCTCAGCTTTTGCGCAAACTCTTTGCATTTATCGCTGCGAGGTCCTTCCGTGCCGTTCATATTTATCGGGTTTCCTACAACTATCATCTCCGCTTCAAGCTCTTTTGCCTTTTGCGAAACCTTATCTATACATTTTTCAAAGTTGTACTCGGTTATTGTTCCGACTGGAGAGGCAAGCATTTCGCCTGCGTCGCATATCGCAAGACCGGTTCGTGCGTCTCCGAAATCAACCGCTAATATTTTCATAATGCGCCTTTCTGATTACTGTTATTTTTTGCCGCTGTCCATCCAGTTTGCGTGAGCTAATGTTGACAGCTCGGGAGTAAGGTGTGAAGCGTCATTTTCATATATTATCCTCGGCTTTTCGGGGATATCGTACTCAAGCTTGGCGACTCCCGTGTTTTCAAACCACTTCATATTGTCAAGCTCGGAAAATTCCCAGCCGTGGGCGTAGCACATATAGTTTCGCACCGAACAGCCGTGTGTCACAATTACTACTGTTTTATCCTGATTTTCAGCGACAATACGAGTTACAGCTTTGACTATTCTTTCGTAAAGCTCGCACATTCTTTCCCCGCCGGGAGGCGCAAACAAATGAAGCTTTTTATTCCACATTTCGTACTGCTCGGGATAAAGAGACGGAAGGTCTGTCCACTTTACGTTTTCAAACTTTCCCGCGTTTATCTCCTTTAAATCATCGCAGTAAATCACCGGCGCATGCCTGTAAAAATTCACGCTTTCGGCAGTTTTTTTCGCACGTATCAGCGGACTTGAATAAACCGCGTCAAACTCAATATTCTTAAACCGATTTTTGAGGCACTCAAGCTGAGCTTCTCCTCTTTCGGTTATGTCAAAGTCATGCTGGCCCTGAAAAACCTGTGTTATATTGCCTACCGACTCGGCATGACGGATTAAATATACTGTTGTCATTGCTTCCTCAACTTTACCACGGCTTGACCCGTCCGACAATTTCGCTTACGCACTTTATGCCGTTTTTATCTAACCACTCATTCATTCCGTCGGCAATTTCAACCGGCGCAAACGGATTTTTAAATATTGCCGCTCCGACCTGGATTGCGGACGCTCCTGCAAGCATCATTTCAATTCCGTCCTCCCAAGTCGTGATTCCTCCCATTCCCATCACGGGAATTTTAACGGCGTTTGCGACCTGCCAGACCATTCTCACGGCTATAGGAAATACCGCCGCTCCCGAAAGTCCTCCGACGTTGTTTTTCAAAATAGGTCTGCGTGAGTTTATATCTATTCTCATTCCGAGCAATGTGTTTATAAGCGATACCGCGTCTGCTCCCTCGGCTTCAACAGCCTTTGCGATTGACGCTATATCGGTCACATTCGGGCTGAGCTTTACCATCAAAGGCAGGTCGGTCGCGTTTCTGACAGCTCTTGTGACTGCGGAGGCGTTTTCGCATGATGTTCCGAAAGCCGCTCCTCCCTGCTTTACGTTCGGACAGGAAATGTTCAGCTCTATCATGTGAACGCCTGTGCCGTTGAGCTTTGCCGCGACCTCCGCGCACTCTTCGACGGTCGCACCTGCTATATTCGCGATTATCGCAATATTTTTTGTCAGAAGATTCGGTATCTCACAGTTTATAAACTTATCGACTCCGCCGTTTTGAAGTCCTACAGAATTCAACATTCCGGACGGTGTTTCGGCTACTCTCGGAGCCGGATTTCCGTCACGCTTGTGAAGCGTTGTGCCTTTAACGGATATTCCTCCGAGCTTTGAAAGAGGATAAAGAGCCTCGTATTCCCTGCCGTAGCCGTAGGTACCGCTTGCCGCAACTACAGGGTTTTTGAACTCGACTCCGGCAAAATTAACTTTCATATCAGCCATCAGAATACAACCTCCTCAGCCTCAAAAACAGGACCGTCCTTGCAGACGTGCGCCATAAATTCCTCGCCGTCCTTAACGCATCTGCATGCGCAGACAAGGCACGCTCCCACTCCGCACGCCATTCTCTGCTCAAGTGAAACCTGTGTTCTGATTCCGGCATTTTTCGCAAGCTCAACAATCGCTTTCAGCATAGGCATAGGCCCGCAGGCGCATATAATATCAGGCTTTTCACTGTTCAGGCACTCTTCCAAAGCTTCGGTTACAAAACCTTTTCTTCCGGCAGAGCCGTCGTCTGTGCAGAGAATAGTTTTTGCTCCCGTATCGGCGAAATCCTCCTGTAAAATCGCGATTGAGCCTGTTCTGAAGCCTGAAATAACAGTGCAGTTTGCTCCGTAGTGCTTTGCTACCTCAAGCATCGGCGGAGTTCCTATTCCTCCGCCTATCGCTATGCACTTTTTGCCCGGTTTGAGCAAATCAAATCCTTTTCCGAGAGGTCCGATAACGTCCATTAAGTCGCCCTCGCAAAGCTTTGAAAGGGCTTCAGTACCCTTTCCCCTGACCTCGAACACTATCCGAAGCCAGCCCTTTTCCCTATTGATTTCACAGATGGAAATCGGGCGGCGAAGGGAAAAACCGTCGACAGCGATATGAACAAACTGACCTGCTAGGGCTATATCGGTTATTTCTTTACAGCTCAGCGTAAAATCATAAACAGTATCGTTGAGCTTTAATTTTTTAACAATTTTATATTTACCCTGAAAATAATTCATTTGCATTTTCCTTTACTTTAAGCAAATTTCGGGGATATGCGACGTGATGTCCTCTTTCATTCTTAGCACCTCACGACGAGCCGCCTTCGCAAAGTCCTTTTCGTCACAGCCTTCGGTTTTATACGCGCACATAACAGCTCTTGATGAGTTTACAATCGCTCCGAGTCCGTTTTTATCAAACGCCTTTGCGATACCTGCCGCTCCTCCGCCCTGAGCTCCGTATCCCGGAACAAGGAAAAATGTATGCGGAAGCTGATTTCTCATTTCCTCAAGCTGCTGAGGATAGGTTGCCCCCACAACGGCGCCTACTGCTGAGTAGCCGTATTTTCCGATATTGTCCTTTCCCCATTTCTCGCACATTTCACCCATAACAGCGTAAACTGTCTTGTCCTCGATTTTCCTGTCCTGAAGCTCGCCTGACGATTTATTTGAGGTTTTTACAAGGACAAAAATTCCCTTGTCACGCTCCTTGCAGATGTTTAAAAGCGGTGAAATACCGTCTGTTCCGAGATATCCGTTTACGGTCAGGGCGTCTGCTCCGAAAGCTTCGATTTCCTCAGCGTCTACAGCCGTCACACCAAGGTGAGCGGCGGCATAGGCTTCCATAGTCGCACCGATATCGTTTCTCTTTCCGTCGGTTATAACGAACATTCCCTTTGACTTGGCGTAATCTATTGTTTCCTTGAGCGTTTTAACGCCTTGCCAGCCGTACATTTCGTAATATGCCGCCTGAGGCTTGATTGCCGGAACAACGTCGTGAATTTCATCAATTATCATTTTGTTAAAAGTAAGGATAGCTTCGGCTGCTGCCTCAAGCGTCTTTCCGTGCTTTTCAAAAGCTTCGGCTTTTATGTACTCAGGCACGTAGTCGAGCTTCGGGTCAAGTCCTACAACCGTTGGATTTTTCATTTCCGCGATTTTTTCAATCAATCTGTCAAATGGCATATTAATTCTCCTCGTTTAAAATATTGTATACGATTTTTCCGTTTGAAATTGTCGCAACAGGCTTGCCTATAAAGGTTTCGCCTTTGAAAACCGTGTTTTTTGATTTTGAGTGAAGCTTTGAGGGTACAACCGTCCACTCTCTGTCAAGGTCGGCTACTGTCAGGTCGGCAATGTCGCCTTTTTCTATGTTTACCACGGGCAGTCCTAAAATTTTTCTGGGATTTACGGACATAAGCTCAGCGATTTTTTGAAGCGAAACCTTTCCTGTATGATAAAGCTTAGTCAGCGTTGCGGCAAGCGATGTTTCAAGGCCTACAACCCCGTTCGGAGCCTTCAGAAAATCAGATTTCTCATCAGCCGAATGAGGAGCGTGGTCTGTGATGATGCAGTCGATTGTTCCGTCAATCACAGCCTGCTCAACAGCCTTTCTGTCCTCTTCGGTGCGAAGCGGCGGATTCATGCGATAATCGGCGTCTCTTGAAAGCAGCTTATCGTCGGTATAGATAAAATAATGCGGAGCTGTTTCGCAGGTTACCTTAACTCCGTCTCTTTTTGCAGCACGGATAATATCTATCGAGCCCTTTGTGCTGACATGGGCTATATGAATATGCGCGCCGCATGACATTGCCAAAGCTATTTCCCTTGCTGTGACATAATCTTCCGACGCTCTGTCCATTCCCTTTACTCCGAGTTTCTCGGAAACCTCGCCTTTGTTGATAATTCCTCCGTTGATGATATCCAAATCCTCGCAATGAGAAATTACGGTCATGCCGTTTTTGTTTGAAAGCTCAAGAGCCTGTCTCATCAGCTCCGCGTTTTTGACAGGTCTTCCGTCATCCGTCAAGGCGCATGCCCCCGCCTGTTTCAAAGCATCATAATCACACAGCTCTTCGCCTGACATGCCTTTAGTTATACATGCCGACGTAAGCACTTTTATCCCTGTCTTTTTTCCTTTATTTATGATATAACTTACCGTTTCGGGGCTGTCAACAGGCGGCTTGGTGTTAGGCATACACAAAACGGCTGTAAATCCTCCGGCTTTTGCCGCCTCGCTTCCGGTTTCAATATCCTCCTTATAGGTCAGTCCCGGGTCACGAAAATGCACGTGCATATCGACAAGTCCGGGAAAAACCGCAAGCCTTCCTTGCCCTTGCAGTATCTCACGGGCGCTGTAGCCGAGATTTTCCCCGATATCGGTTATGATTCCGTTATCAACGGCTATATCCCCAGTAAAAGTTTTTTCCGTTGTCGGATTAACTATAATATAATTTTTTAAAAGCAGATCAATCATTTCTGTTCTCCGTTTCGTCACGAATTTTCACTGCAAAATTACTTTAATTTATGATAACACAGCCGTCAATCTTTGTCAATAAATATAGCTTTTACTCACCAGGCATAATAAAAGCGCGCCACAGTATTTTTGTTTGCGGCGCGCAGTAATTTACAATCTGTTTTTTATCCTGTCTAAAGTTCCCTTTTCAAGTCTTGAAACCTGGGCTTGGGATATTCCTATCTCATTTGCTACCTCGACCTGCGTTTTGCCTTGAAAAAACCGCAGAAAAAGTATCTTTTTTTCTCTCGGCTGAAGAGTTGCTATCGCCTCTCTCAATGAAAGCTCGTCCAGCCAGCTTTCGTCGTCGTTTTTATCCCCAACCTGGTCAAGCACATAAAGTGTGTCACCGGATTCGGAATAAACAGGCTCATACAAAGATATCGGGTCGCTGACCGACTCAAGAGCCAAAACAACGTCCGCCCTTTCTGCGCCTATCTCCTTTGATATCTGCTCAACTGACGGTTCCTTTTGGTTAAGAGCTATATAATTTTCTTTTGCCTGCAAGGCCTTATAGGCAAGGTCACGCATTGATCGGCTTACCCTTATCGCCGCATCGTCTCTTAAAAATCTCCTGAGTTCTCCGCTGATCATCGGTACTGCATATGTCGAAAATCTGACATCCAGTGAAATATCAAAATTGTCTATCGCCTTGATAAGTCCTACTACTCCCACCTGAAACAAATCATCAGGCGACTCTCCCCTACCGACAAATTTTTGCAAAACGCTCAGTACAAGCCTCAGATTACCTTTAATAAGTTCTTCTCTGGCGGCCTTGTCGCCCTGCTTTACTTTTTTTAAAAGCTCCATTTTCCGGCTTTCTTTCAGCACGGGCAGCTTTGATGTATTCACTCCGCTGATTTCAACTCTATTGTACTGCATATTCGGCTCCCATTCCAATATTCTCATTTAAAGTATTGGATATGAAAGGGGCTGATATGCAGTCAATTTATTGGAAATTAACGGTATAGGTTATGTTATGCTTTCAAGCTCTTTTTTCAGCATTCGCAGAATTCTTTTTTCAAGCCTTGATATATACGACTGAGATATTCCGACAGTGTCCGCAACCTCTTTCTGAGTCATTTCCTTTCCGTTTATCAGTCCGAATCTCATTTGCATTATCTGTCTTTCTCTTGTATCCAAAGAATTTACGGCTTTTATCAAAAGCTCTTTTTCGGTTTCGCTTTCAAGATCACGGCCTACCAAGTCGCTGTCTGTTCCTAAAATATCCGACAATAACAGCTCGTTACCGTCCCAGTCTATATTAAGCGGCTCGTCAATTGAAATCTCGTTTTTGTGCTGAGAGGCTTTTCTCAAAAACATAAGTATCTCGTTTTCGATGCACCGTGAGGCGTAAGTGGCGAGCTTTATATTTTTGTCGGGACAAAACGTATTAACCGACTTTATCAGACCTATTGTGCCGATTGATATTAAGTCCTCGATGCCAACTCCAGTTGACTCGAATTTTTTCGCTATATACACTACCAGTCGGAGATTATGCACTATAAGCAGTTCTCTGCCCTTATCCGGCTGTGTCGAAAGCAGGCGCATCGCCTTTTCCTCTTCGGCTTTTGAAAGCGGAGGCGGAAGCGTTTCGGTGCCGTTTATATAATCGACTCTCTTGGGTTTAAAAATCAGATTTTTTATTTTTACATATATTTTGTTCAGAAATTCAAAAGTCTTCATAGATTTGCTCCTTTATCAGACAAGTATCTTCGGATTAAACACAGCGCATGATTCACCTTTATCATCTTTTGAAACGCCGATAAACGCATCGACGCTTTTTACAGCCCCTTTTTCATCTTTTATAAAAAGCTTGTCGGGCAGGAAAATCGGTATGACTCCGTTTCCGGAAACTGTTGAAACCGAGGCGTATCGAAATCCTTTCAGTTTTGAAAGCTTTTCTAAATCATTTATATTAATATCTCTCAGCATTTTTTTGCTTTTGCAGACAATAACCGGTTTTCCTGAAAAACTGTCGGAAAGAAAATTCCCCGTATCAGCCGTTGCCGGTAGCTCATATGATTTGTCCCCTGTTTCAAGTACAACTCGATAGCTTTTTTGCTTATTTAAGCTCTGATAAAAAACACGGTTGATTATACACACCGCAATATACGCCGCTATTGTCGCAAGCATAAGCGTCAGGAGAGAAAAATCAAGATAGACGGTGAAATTTTGGACATAAACCATCCTCAGCCCAAGGACTCTGCCAGCAAAATATATGGCTCCGCCGAAAAAAAGATTGACCGCTAAAAAAACCGCGGTCAGTTTTAAAAATCTTTTAAACTCTGTTTTACAAAACGCGGCGGCAATCATTAGGATTAAAAAGGCGGTTTTTAATAGGAATACTCCGGTTACGGCAAAAATTCCGAGAGGTCTAACGATAATAAGAAGTGACGACAATGAGCCGATGAGTGCGGAAATAATCAATCGCACAGGCTTTAATCTTGTGTGAGTTACGGCAGACGTCGCTTTAAGCGTAAATATGTTTATATAGAGATTTGTTATAATCAGAGTATCCAAATATATTTCCATCTGCCCACCTCCGCTATATATACAATAGATTGTCTTTGGCGACAAAGTTGTCGATTCCGTGAGCGTAAAAAATATTTGTCATGTTGTACAATCCGGAAGCCCTGAGGACAGGCTTTTTTCATGACGTACTATTAATCTATAAATTGAACAAAAAACAAGACCCGCAGAAACAAAATCAAATCCGCGGGTCTTTTATGATTATTTAATTCTTAATTCTATTTTCCGGTACTTCCGAAACCGCCTGCGCCTCTTTCGGTCTCGTCAAGTTCTTCAGTCTGCTCAAACTCAACCGGCGCAAAAGGCATGACCACAAGCTGGGCGATTCTGTCGCCGTTTCGAACCGTTTGAGCGGTTTCGCCGTCATTATGCAAAGCTATAAAATACTCGCCCCTATAGTCTGAATCCGCAACACCGACGCAGTTTGCTGGTCTTAATCCCTGCTTTGACGCAAGACCGCTTCTCGCGAAAACCGCTCCGAACCATCCGTTTGGTATAGCCATCGCGACTCCTGTTCCGATTTTTACTGTTTGGTGCGGAGCTATTGTAATTTCACCCGAAGGCTCATCTATACAGGCAAACAAATCGTATCCAGCCGCGTATTCAGAACCTCTTACGGGAATTTTCGCTCCCTCTCTGAGCATTTTTATCTTTACCTGCATAAAAAGTCCTGCCTTTCTCTGCCTTGTCGCGTCGGAAAAATTTAAAACTCTCCATTTCGCCTTTTTATCATTCTTATATCGTTTCCTATAAACCGCAGACAAGTAAACATACCTGTCAGTCTTGAAATAATACGGTCGTCATATCTGTCCTGAAGCTCGTCAAACGTCAAATTGGTGGATATTATTGTCGGCACGCCTTTATTACAGCGGCTGTTTATAATATTATAAATCACAGAGCTGTTAAAGGCGGACTGAAACTCAGAGCCTAGGTCATCCAAAATCACAAGGTCGGCGCTCAGCAGAACATCAAGGGTATCTTTGCCTAAAGCCCTTCCGAAATGCTCGTTTTCAATAGCTCTTAGATAGTTTTGTATTGAATCGAAAGCTACCCGAAACCCGTTTTTGATAAGGCCGTTTGCGATACAGGACGAGAGCATGGTTTTTCCGAGTCCTGTCGGTCCTACCATGAAAACGCTTTTTGACTCAAGCGAAAATGTTTTGACATATGCTTTGCAAAAGTTTATATTTTCGCTCATTTTCTGACGTGGATTTATTCCCTTTTCGTTCACTGCATCGGGATAGTAATCCAGCGAAAGCTCTGAAAAGTCTCTCGGCTTGATAAGGCACTCTCGGTTAAGCTCTTCAACAGTGTACTTGATTAAAAGCTCGTCAAAGCACTCGCAGCGCTTACCCTCCGAAAAACCGTAATCGGAGCATTTTTCACAAACGTGTTTTCGAATAAGATAATCTTCAGGAAGCCCGAAGCTTACAAGCAGCTCTTTCAAGTACCTCTGGCTTGATATATTAACCTGCCTCAGCTTTTCGATTTCCTGTCTTGCATCAGACCTTTTGGAAAGCAGAATCCCCGAAAGCTCTCTGCTGAGCGATTTTATTTCACGATAAACTCTGTTTATCTCAGGATAGTTTGCCTGAATATTTGTCTCGTGCGAATGAAACTCGGCTTCAGATATCTCACGCCTGCGGTCAAGCTCGGCTTTCGCACGTGTAAAAGCCTCGTTTGTATATTTCACTGCGCTCAGTCCTTTCAGTCAATTGTAGGCTTGCTGTGAAGAATAAAGTCGTCAAAATCGTTAAGGTCGTATGAACGCTCCTTATCAGATGATTTGTTTTTCGAGCCTTTTTTCTTTTCGGGCTTCGGAGCGTTTTCAGCCGCTTCAGGTGTGTATATGCCGTTTTCCGCCCATGAAACCAATATTTTATCCATATACTGAAATGAAAGCTTATTTGTCGAGTCTATGCACTTTTCCGAAGCAAGGGTTATCATATCGTTTGAAAAGCCGAGGCCTGCCCACTTTTCAATATACTCGCTCTGCTTAGGAGTTACCTTTGCCGTAAGCCCCAATGCTCTTGCCACTTGATTCTCTCTTGTTTTGTTCTTTCTGAGCCTTTCTATTTCAACATCCACATCATGAAACGAAACAATTCCGGATCTGTGGAGCCCTGTTGCGACAGCTTCGATATAGCCAAAGCTTGTTTTTCCCATCTCCTCGCAGTATGAGAGTATCAGTTCGATTGAATTTACCGGAAAGCGGTAATATTGATAAAGATTTATCAGAGACCCCTGTTCTGTATAGTTTATCGGACGCTTTAAAATAATCTGAGCCTCATCAAAAAGATGATTAAGTTCGGCGTCGGTTTCTGCAAGCGAAGCGATATCCTTGGGCGAAAGTTTGACTACGGTTTTTGACGAGAGCATACGTGCAGATGGATTTTCGGCGTGTACTTTCTGCTCGACGACCCGACTCTGACTCAATAAAACCTTGCTAAGTGTGCTTAAAGTCTCATCAGAACAATCAATCAGTCCTTTCGAGTTTAAAACACTAACTGCCTCACGTATATCATTTTCAGAAAGCCCAAGAGCTTTTGCGGCTTCAGTGTCCGAAAATGATTTAAAGTTTGACGAATACAAATAAATTAAGACTTTAAGCTGCTTTTCGTCGCTTAAGCGCAGGAATTCCCCCGCTGTTTCGGACGGAAGCATTATGTAATTATAAAATTGGCGCGGCTTAATGTTAAAAATCATATTGCTTTCCTTTGCTTATTGAAAAATCTCAAATCTATTTTAACACACATCAAATCATAATTCAAGCGTATTTGCCCGCGGTTTGATGATATATCAAAACGAGCCGCAGAAAACGGCTCGCTTTTTTATATGATTATTAAAATTAAAGCCCGAAATATCTCTTTGCGTTAAAATATGATATATCAGCCGCTGTTTTTTCAAGCATTGCGAAATCAGCCGGCAGTTCTCCGTCCTCAACCCATGTGCCTATCATATTGCATAGAATACGTCTGAAATAATCATGACGGGTATATGAAAGAAAACTGCGCGAGTCTGTCAGCATTCCTACAAAGTTTCCGAGAGTTGAGAGGGACGCGTATGAAACAAGCTGATCCTCAATTCCCTTTTTAGCGTCGTTAAACCACCAAGCGGGTCCCTGCTGAATTTTGTTCGCGGCTTCGGTTCCCTGAAAGCATCCGATAATTGAGCCGATAGCGGCGTTGTCAATTGGATTAAGCGAAAAGATAATCGTTTTCGGAAGCGAATTGTTTTCCTCAAGCTCATTTAAAAACATCGCGAGGTTATTGTTTGACGAGTACGAGCTTATCGCGTCAAAGCCCGTATCAGCTCCGAGAAGTCTGAACATTTTTTTGTTGTTGTTTCTGATACAGGAATAATGAAGCTCCATTGTCCAGCCGAGCTTTGTATACTCAGCGGCAAGATGCTTAAGGACGCTCAGTTTAAACGCATCAGCCTCAGCCTGTGAAATCGGTTTTGAGCAGAGAGCCGCTTTGAAGGTCTCGTCAATATCTCTTTCGCTCATTGTCTCATATGGCATATAGTCAAGCCCATGGTCTGCCGCAAAACATCCGTGTTCGGCAAAATAGCTGACTCTCTTGCTTAAAGCCTGCTTAAGAGACGCAATATCGGTTATTTCAATTTCAGCGGCGGCTGAAAGCTTTGCTATATAGTCAGCCCATCCGTCCTTATCGATATTTATTGCCATATCTGGTCTGAATGCCGGATAGACCTTCGTTTTAAACGACTTATCAGCCGCTAATTGTTCATGATATTTCAGGTCGTCGCACGGGTCGTCGGTTGTGCATATTACCTCGACATTTGACATCTCGATTATCTTTCTTACCGGCAGCTCCTTTAGCTTTTCATTGCACTTATTCCAAATTTCCCCGCATGTTTCCCCACAAAGCGTTTCGGTAACTCCGAAATACTTTCTCAGCTCCATATGCGTCCAGTGATAAATCGGGTTTCCGATAAGCTTAGGCATTGTCTTTGCAAAGGCTTTGAATTTTTCAAAATCAGGCGCGTCTCCGGTTATGTATTTCTCCTCAATACCGTTTGAACGCATTTGTCTCCACTTATAGTGGTCTCCTCCGAGGAAAACCTGAAAAACGTTGTCAAAAACCTTGTTTTCGGCAATTTCGACAGGACTGATATGGCAGTGATAATCAATTATCGGGAGGTCTTTTACCGCCGAATAAAGTCTTTTTCCTGCTTCGTTTTTCAGCATAAAATCATTATCCATAAAAGTTTTCATTTTTGACGCTCTCCTTATCACTTTAATTAAAATGTCTTGGTTAAACATAGCATACTATATGTTAGTTGTCAATGAACAGCATCCGACTAATTGGTTAATATTTTTTTATTTTTTTAATAAAACACCTTGACATTTTTTTATTTAAGTGTATCCTTTAATAAAAGCGGAAAACTGCTTTTCCAAATCCGGCTTATGTGTGAAAGGAAGGGTTATTATATGAGAAACCTAACAGCAATGGAAGCGGTAAGCGAAATGAAAATCGGATGGAATCTCGGAAACTCGTTTGACGCTCCGAGAGGCGAAACAACCTGGAATAATCCAAAGACAACAAAGAAAATGATTGACGATATTGCCGCTGCAGGATTTAAAACGATGCGTTTGCCTGTATCATGGCATGTTTTCGCGAAAGGAGAAAATTTTGAAATTGACAGCGATTACATCAACCGTGTTGAAGAGGTAGCTAATTACGCTCTTGACAACGGAATGTACGTAATAATCAACTCTCACCACGACAACCACATGTACTACCCGAGCTTTGAGCATGAGAAGCAGTCAAAACACTTTATTGAGTGCATTTGGAGACAAATCGCCGAGCATTTTAAGAATTATGACGAGCACTTGATTTTTGAGTCTCTCAACGAGCCGAGAATGTCAGGCACTACGTTTGAATGGACAGGCGGAAGCGATGAGGGAAGAGAAGTTATTAACAGGATTAACAAGGTCTTTTACGATACTGTCAGGGCTACGGGCGGAAATAACAAGGACAGAATTTTATATATTCCAAGCCACGCGGCGGCTCTGGGAGGTCTACTGAAAGACTTTAGGCTTCCCGCAAACGACGGGAAAATCATTCTTTCCATTCACTGCTACAACCCGAACCCGTTCGCTCTCAATAAAATTCCCCAGCGGGTAACCGACAAATGGGACGCTTCCAATCCCGACGATACAAGGGAGATAGACGCTCATATTATTAAGCCGACCGAAAAATGGACCAGCTTAGGAGTACCGGTTGTTATGGGTGAGTTCGGCGCTTCTCACAGAAACAACACACCGGAGCGCGCAGAATGGGCGAGATATGTTGTTAAAACTGCCAAGGCGCACGGGATGGTTTGTATTTGGTGGGACAACAACTATTTTATTGACATCGGCGATGGTTTCGGATTATATGACCGCAACAAATGCGAATGGGCGTTTCCCGAAATTGTTGACGCAATGATGGACGAAGTATATAAGGAGAAATGATTTATGTGGACAGATAAATACAAAAAAGCGGTTACATTCAGTTATGACGACGGCGTTGAAGCCGACAGAAAATTGGTTGAGATTTTTAACCGCTACGGCATGAAATGTACTTTTAATTTAAACTACGGTATTCAAAATCCTCAGAGCAGTTGGGTCAATAACGGAGTTACAATTTCACGAATGCCTAAAGAAGGTCTTAAAGAGCTTTACAAGGGTCATGAAACAGCTTCACACTCATATGAGCACAAAAATCTTGTTGAGTTGACCGCCGAAGAGATAGAAGAAGATATGAAAAAGGATATTGCCGGCCTTGAAAGCCTTTTCGGATGCAAAATTATGGGCATGGCTTACCCTTACGGCACATTTGACGACAAGACTGTAGAGGCTCTTAAAAACGTAGGAATGAAATACGCAAGAACAACGATGACAAATCACAGCTTTGACGTTCAGCAGGACCTTTTGAGATTTCAGTCTACCTGTCACCACGCCGACCCGGAGCTTATGGCTCTTGCGAAAAAATTCGTCGAGTCAGACCCCGACAAGCCTCAGATTTTCTATGTCTGGGGCCACAGCTACGAGTTTGACGTTAATAATAACTGGAATGTAATTGAGGACCTTTGCAAATATCTCTCGGGAAGAGATGACATTTTCTTCGGAACCAACTCTGAGGTTCTTTTAGGACTATAAAGAGGTATACTTAATGAAAATACTTTTTATCAGACACGGAGACCCTGATTATGAACATGATTCGGTCACAGAAAAGGGCGCTAGAGAAATCGAGCTTCTTGCCGACAGACTTGAGAAGCTTGACATAACCCAATTTTACTGCTCACCTCTCGGCAGAGCTAAAAAAACCGCTGAAGCCACTCTCAGACGTTTAAACCGTGAGGCAATTGTTTATGACTGGCTCAGGGAATTTCCCGCTCAGTGCGTTGACGAAATAAACGGAGGCACGAGGCTTTGCTGGGATTTTATGCCCGAATACTGGACTGTACGGGATGATTTTTTTGACAAGGACAAATGGCTTAGCGACCCTGTTTACGCAAACAGCGACGCTCCTGAAACTTACAAGGCTGTTTGCGACGGGATTGACGGGATTCTTAAAGATTACGGTTACACACGCCGCGGAAATATGTACGTTACCGAAAGCTCAAGCGACGCTACAATTGTGATTTTTTGTCATCTCGGCGTTCAGTTCGCTATGCTTTCGCATTTGCTGAACATATCCCCTGTACTTTTATGGCACGGATTTTTCGTTGCCCCGTCTTCGGTGACTACCGTTTGCACTGAGGAACGTGAAAAAGGCAGAGTTTATTTCAGATGTCAAAACCTCGGCGATATCTCTCACCTTTACAAAGGCAGCGAGCCGATGTCGGAATCGGGATACTTTCAAAAAACATATAAATAAAAAAGCGGTCTGTACCTCATCTAAAAGAAGTACAGACCGTTTTTGTATACGTATTTACTTTAAAACAACCTTATGGAACACCTTTTTGCCTTTTTTGATTATTACTGAATCTGAGATTGCGATTTTAAGATTCGGGTCGGTGATTTTTTCATCATTTACCGATATTCCGCCCTGCTGGACAAGACGTCTTCCCTCGCCTTTTGACGGCGCGAGTCCCGAAAGAACAAGAAGGTCAAGTATACCTATTTCGCCGTCTGAAAGATTTTCTGCTGTGATTTCGGTTGTCGGCATATTTTCGCTGTCGCCTGTTCCGCCGAACACCGCCTTTGCGGCAGCCTGAGCTTTTTGCGCTTCCTCGTCGCCGTGAACAAGCTTTGTAAGCTCAAATGCGAGAAGCTCTTTTGCCTTGTTAAGCTCTGAACCAGTCAGCGTTCTTTCCATTTCCTCAATTTCCTCGATAGGAACAAAAGTCAGAAGCTTCAGACACTTGATTACGTCTCCGTCGCCGACGTTGCGCCAATACTGATAAAACTCATAAGGCGATGTCTTTTCCGGATCGAGCCAGACCGCGCCCTTTTCGGTTTTGCCCATCTTCTTGCCCTCGGAGTTAAGCAGGAGAGTAATTGTCATAGCGTGAGCGTCCTTGCCGAGCTTTCTTCTTATAAGTTCTGTTCCGCCGAGCATATTGCTCCACTGGTCGTCGCCGCCGAACTGCATATTGCATCCGTACTTCTGATATAGCATATAGAAGTCATAGCTCTGCATTATCATATAGTTAAACTCAAGGAAAGTTAAACCTCTCTCCATTCTCTGCTTATAGCATTCCGCCGCAAGCATTCTGTTTACGCTGAAATACGGTCCTACATCACGGAGCATTTCAACATAGTTCAGTCCCAAAAGCCAATCCGCGTTATTTACAATCAGAGCCTTGCCTTCCGAAAAGTCAATAAACCTGCTCATCTGCTTTTTAAAGCAGTCTACGTTGTGCTGAATTGTCTCAGGTGTAAGCATTTTTCTCATGTCGGTTTTTCCCGAAGGGTCGCCTATCATTCCGGTTCCGCCTCCGAGCAGCGCAATCGGCTTATTTCCGCCCATTTGCAGTCTCTTCATCAGGCACAGCGCCATAAAATGTCCTACATGAAGGCTGTCGGCTGTCGGGTCAAAGCCTATATAAAACGTTGCCTTGCCTGCGTCAACCATTTTCTTGATTTCTTCCTCGTTTGTGAGCTGTGCCAGAAGCCCACGGCGCTTCAGTTCCTCAAACAATGTCATTTTGTACCATATCCTTTCATTTTGCTCGGAGGATATAAAAAACCTCCGACAAGCTTTGCTTATCAGAGGACGATTATTAAAACCGTGGTACCACCTCAGTTTATTGCACAGAAAGAATATCTCTGCAACCTCATTGGCTCTGTAACGGGAGCACCCGAACGTCCTTAAATGAAACTTTCTCGGGACGCCGGCTCAAAGATGTATTCGCTTTCGCCGCCGCTGCCCTTTTTCACCTGCCAAGGACTCTCTTTAAGCTACACACGAAGCTACTTTTTCTTATCACAGCTTTTCAATTATCATATCACATACCATTTGTATTGTCAATAGCGCTAAGGCATCATACCTGTTTTTAACGCAAAGCAAAACTCAAGTGCATTTATTTTTCACTTTCTTTTGTGACAACATCACTGTTATTATCTTAAATGCGGGTATAATATAATCATAATAAAAACAAGGAGGACTATATAATGTCTGTAATCAATATCACAAAAGAAAACTTCAACTCTGAGGTCATCAACTCTTCAAAACCGGTTCTGGTTGACTTCTTTGCCGACTGGTGCGGTCCTTGCAGAATGGTCGGTCCTGTTGTGGCGGAAATCGCCGACGAAAGAAGCGACATTAAGGTTGGTAAAATCAATGTTGACGAACAGCCTGAACTTGCTTCACGTTTCGGAGTAATGAGCATTCCGATGCTCGCTGTTTTTAAAGACGGAAAAATTTTAAAAACCTCGATAGGCGCTAAGCCCAAAAGTCAAATTCTCAACCTTTTATAAGGAGGCTTACCGATGAGCTTTTTATCTGCTTTTCGTTCGCCGAACATCAACAACGAACTCAATAAATTTTATTCAACAAAAGGCGCTGTGCTGTTAGATGTCCGCACAGCGCAGGAATTTGCCCAGGGACACATTCCGGGCAGCAAAAACATTCCCCTGCAGTCAATTCAAACTGCCGCCGACATCATAAGCGACAAAAGCACGCCGCTTTTTGTTCACTGTCTGCACGGATCAAGGAGCAGGCAAGCCGTTTCTGCTCTTAAATATTACGGCTTTTCAAACGTGACAAACATCGGCGGCATTGCCGACTATCAGGGAAAGGTGGAGAGATAAATGAAGGTAGTTATTATAGGCGGAGTTGCCGGAGGCGCAACCGCCGCTGCGCGAATAAGAAGGCTTGACGAGCATGCGGAAATTATCATCTTTGAAAAATCCGGATTTATTTCATACGCAAACTGCGGTCTGCCGTATTACATCGGCGGAACTATTGAAGATGAAAATGAGCTTACTCTTCAGTCTCCCGAAAGCTTTTTCTCAAGATTCAGAATACATGTAAACGTAAATCACGAGGTTATCGGCATTGATCCAAAAAACAAAACAGTCAGCGTCAAAGATCTCAAAAACGGCCGTGAATTCAGCGAGACTTATGACAAGCTGATTATTTCAACAGGCGCAAAGCCGCTTGTTCCGAATCTTGGCGGGCTGGACAGCAACAAGAAAATTTTTACTCTACGCACTGTTGAGGATACCTTTAAAATTAAAAAATTCATCAGTGAAAATCAGCCGAAGTCCGCAGTTGTAGTCGGCGGAGGCTTTATCGGAGTCGAGACGGCTGAAAACCTTGCAAAAGACGGCATAGAGATTACTCTTGTCGAAGCCGCAGACCAGCTCATGGCTCCTTTTGACAGAGACATGGCATCCCTGATTCACTCGGAAATGAGGAAAAACAACATAAGACTCATGCTCAGCACGCCTGTTGAAGGATTTTCAGAAAACGGCTCATGTGTTGATGTTATACTTAAAAACAGCAAAAACGTTACTGCTGACATGGTGATTTTAGCCATCGGAGTTGTGCCGGACTCTTCACTGGCTAAGGAAGCAGGTTTGGAACTTGGAATAAAGGGCAGTATCGCTGTAAACGACTCCATGCGGACATCTGACCCTGACATATACGCAGTCGGTGACGCTGTTCAGATAAAGAATTTTATAACAGGTCAACTCACTCTTGTTGCTCTTGCCGGTCCGGCAAACAAACAGGCACGAATCGCGGCAGACAACATTTGCGGATTAAACTCTCATTATACAGGATCACAGGCAAGCTCTGTTATTAAAATTTTCAATCTAACAGCAGCATCAACCGGAATCAACGAGCGTACAGCCAAAAACCTCGGCATTGAAAGCGACAAGGTTATTTTATCCCCGATGAGCCATGCTTCATATTATCCCGGCGCAAAACTTATGACAATGAAAGTCATATTTGAAAAATCTACTTACCGTCTGCTTGGAGCTCAAATCATCGGATTTGACGGGGTTGACAAACGAATTGACGTAATTGCCACAGCGATTCGTGCAGGAATGCCGGCTCCTGATCTTGCAGAGCTTGATCTTGCCTATGCACCGCCTTACTCCTCCGCAAAGGACCCGGTTAACATGGCTGGATTTATTATAGAAAACATAAAAAACAAAATAGTCAAGCAATGGTATGTTGAGCAGGACGAATCAATTGCAAGAGACGGATCGGTAACCCTGCTTGACACGAGAACTCCTCTTGAGTACTCAAAGGGCCACGCTGAGGGCTTTATCAACATACCCGTAGATTCACTGCGTGAGAGAATTTCTGAACTTGACAAGTCAAAGCCGGTTTACGTGATGTGCCAAAGCGGCGTGAGAAGCTACATCGCCTCACGCATTTTATCGGGATATGGATTTGACACATACAATTTTGCCGGCGGATACCGTTTCTACGATTCTGTCAAAAATGACAGAGCTCTCATTGAAGCGTCTCTTCCGTGCGGCATGGACAGACCATAAATCCGAATTTTAAATATATATATAACAAAAGCGCTGATTATGATATACCTTCTTTGTGAAGTAAATATCATTAACAGCGCTTTTTTTAACCTAATACAAAATTAGTTATCAGCATTATGCAAAAGCCTATCAGCAGCGCATATGTCGCTCCCCTCTCGCTTCCGTGAGCATGGGTTTCAGGAATCATCTCATCACTTATGACGTAAAGCATTGTTCCTCCGGCAAACGCCAGCGCAAACGGCAAAATCGCTTCTGACACGCTGACGGCAAAATATCCTATAAAAGTGCCTACTATCTCTATCAGTCCCGTCAGCACCGCACATATAAAAGTGCGCTTTGCAGATATGCCTGCCGCAAGCATAGGCGCGATTATTACCATTCCCTCAGGAATGTTCTGCAAAGCAATTCCTCCGGCTATCATAAGAGCTCGCGACATATCTCCCGAACCGAATCCGACTCCGGCTGCAATTCCTTCAGGCAAATTATGTATAGCCACTGCCGTTACAAAAAGAAGTACTTTATTTATATCTGCGTTGTTATGCTCTTCCGAGTCAACGCCGGCAAGTTTATGAAGATGCGGTACAAACTTATCTATCAGGTTTAAGCACACAGCTCCGACGAATATTCCCGCAACCGTCACCAAAACTCCTAATCTTCCTCCGTAATCAACCGACGGCAGTATCAGTCCCAGTATTGATGCTGCAAGCATTATTCCTGCGGCAAAAGACAGAACAATATCTGAAAATTTATGTGTTATTTCTTTTATCATCAGCCCTATTATCGAACCCACTATTGTCGCGGAGCCGACACCCAGAGCCGTTATCCATACAAGCTCCATTATTTCTTTTTTCCCCCGGTATTATTTTTCAACAATTCGTTTCAGACCCTCTTTGTCGCATATTTCAATTGTTCCGCGCGAAAGCTTTACAAGTCCCTCGTTTTGAAAATACTTAAGCATTCTGGTTACTACCTCTCTTGGATTTCCCAAATGGTTGCCTATTATTTCATGAGTAATATGAAGCACATCAGTTCCGTCTATATCCGACTCGCTCAGCAAAAATTCAGCAAGCCTTTTGTCAAAGCTTTTCCATAGAATCTGATCTATCAGCCACATTACATCTGTAAAGCGGCTTGCCATCACCTCATTTGTATAATTCGACAGCGGTGCCGACTCCTCCATCACTTTCTTATATACGTCAGCCGGTATAACTAAAACCTCCGTATCTTTTTCAGCCTCAATCGTTATATCAAACTGTATGCTGTTCATTATACACGAAGCTGAAAACAGGCATATATCCCTTTCAAACAACCGATAAAGAGTTATTTCTCTGCCATCGGACGATATCATATACGCTCTTATCTGCCCTGAGCACACTAACAGCAGTCCCGTACACTCGTCACCGCCGTTATGCATTATAGTTCCCTTTGCAAATTTTCTTATGGCTGCCGCCTGAGTCAGGGCTTTCTGATGCTCGGAGCTGAGTTTTTTCCAAACCGTTAAATATTCCAAATAATTCATAGCATTTTCTCCCTTAAACCCATGTCAGTATATCACATCAATTTATTTGTGTCAACAAACTTTCAGCTTTCACCCGGTTTTTACTTATTACATCTTGTTTTTCATCTGATTATATTTTATATTTACTTAGAACTTTACTTTGAAGCAAAATGCGCATACAGGATTTGCTCAATAACAAATCAGTATGCGCGTTTTTACTTCTGTCTCTTATTTGGTTATTCTTGGTTTTTAAAAATAATAATTTTGATAATTTACTGCAATAACTAATTATATTACTTAATCATACATTCTTCCCAGCAGGCGGGTGCTTCAACGCCCAAAAGCTTTGCGACTGTCGGAGCGACGTTTGCGAGTCCGAAGCTTCCGTCCTTAATCTCGAATTTTGTGTCCTTATCCCAGATTATAAACGGAACCCTGTTGAGAGAATGGGCGGTTCTTACCTGAATCTCTCCCTTCTTGTTCTTTTCCAGCATTTCATCCGCGTTTCCGTGATCGGCTGTAATAATAACAGTACAATTGCACTCATCGGCAGCCTTGAGAAGTCTTGTGAGCCCGAGGTCAACCGATTCAACACCGATTATAGTCGCGTCGAGATTTCCTGTATGACCGACCATGTCGCCGTTAGGATAGTTGCAGCGCAAAAAGTCATATTTGCCTGATTTTATTGCCTCGATGAGGTCATCGGTTATTTCTGCAGACTTCATCCACGGTCTTTCGTCGAAAGAAACCTTATCCGACGGGATTTCCTTAAATGTTTCAAGTTCCTCGCTGAACTTTTCAGACTTGTTTCCGTTCCAGAAATAAGTTACGTGACCGTACTTCTGAGTTTCGGAAACCGCGTACTGCCTAAGTCCGTTTTTAACAAGCACTTCGGAAAGTGTGTTTGTGATTTCGGGAGGATTTACAAGATATTTTTTAGGAAGATTGAGGTCGCCGTCATACTGAAGCATACCGGCGTATACTACCTTCGGCATTTGTCCTCTGTCAAACTTATCAAAATCGGGCTGATCAAACGCCATTGAAAGCTCAATAGCTCTGTCTCCTCTGAAGTTAAACAGAACAACAGAATCGTTATCCTGAATTTTTCCGACAGGCTCGCCGTTTTCCGCGATTACAAATGCCGGAAGATCCTGGTCGATTACGCCGAGCTCCTCACGGTATGTGTTTATAGCATCGGCAGCTGTGGCAAACTGTCTGCCCTTGCCGTGAACATGAGTGTTCCAGCCGGCTTCAACCATGTTCCAGTCAGCCTGATATCTGTCCATTGTGATTTTCATTCTTCCGCCGCCGGATGCAATCTTTGCGTCGAATGTATCGTCGTTAAGGGAAGCCATTTTCGCTTCAAGCTCGTCTACATACTGGAGAGCGGAGGTTGCCGGAACATCTCTTCCGTCAAGAAGAACATGGCATCTTACTTTCTTGACGCCCATTTCCTTCGCCTTTTCAATCATGGTCTCAAGGTGGTGGATATTTGAGTGTACGTTGCCGTCGGAAAGAAGACCGATAAAGTGCATAGTCGATCCGTTTGCCGTGCAGTTTCCTACAAGCTCGTTCCATGTATCCGAGGAAAACATTTTTCCGCTTTCAATGCACTCGTTTACAAGCTTTGCGCCCTGAGAATAAATCTGTCCGCAGCCAAGTGCGTTGTGACCTACCTCGCTGTTTCCCATATCATCATCTGACGGAAGTCCGACAGCGTCTCCGTGAGCCTTGAGAGATGTGTTCGGACACTCCTTTAAAAGTTTATCGAGAGTCGGTGTGTTAGCCATTGAAACAGCGTCGCCGAGTCCGGTTTTACTGAATCCAACTCCGTCCATTACTACTAATACAACAGGTTTAACTGCCATAAATATGATTTCCTTTCAAAAGTATTTTGCTTTTACTTTGCAGCCTTTACAATTTCGCTGAAGTCGGGAGCCTTAAGGCTTGCTCCTCCGATAAGTCCGCCGTCTACATCGGGCTTTGAAAGAAGCTCCGCAGCGTTTTTAGCGTTCATAGAGCCGCCGTACTGAATTGTTACCGCGTCGGCAACAGCCTGACCGTAGAGCTTAGCCAAAGTCGCGCGGATGAAAGCGCAAACCTCCTGAGCCTGATCTGCTGTTGCTGTCTTGCCTGTTCCGATTGCCCATACAGGCTCATATGCGATTACGCACTTTTTAAGGTCGTCGGCAGAAACCCCGTAAAAATCAAGCTTTATCTGACGGGCGATAACCTCTTCGGTGATGTTTGTTTCTCTTTCCCAGAGAAGCTCGCCTACACATACGATAGGCTTAAGTCCTGCCGCAAGAGCAGCAACAGTTCTTTTGTTTACTGTTTCATCTGTTTCGCCGAAATACTGTCTTCTCTCGGAATGTCCCAAAACCACATACTCAACGCCCATTTCCACGAGCATATCCGCTGAAATTTCACCTGTGAAAGCTCCGCTTTTTTCAAAGTGGCAGTTCTGAGCACCCACCTTGATGTTTGTCCCCTTAACCGCATTGAGGACGGTTTCAAGGTTTGTGAAAGGCACGCATACAACTACTCCGCAGTCAGCGTCTTTTACGAGGGGGATAAGCTCCTCAACCAAAGCCTTAGCCTCAGGTCTTGTCTTGTTCATTTTCCAGTTTCCGGCGATAATTGCCTGTCTTAAATTCTTATTCATAATCTACACTCCTGAAAATTAGTATGTTCATCAAAAGAGGGCGGTTGCCCACCCTCTTATCAGTTTTACTTGTCAGCGATGACGTCGATTCCCGGAAGAACCTTGCCCTCAAGATATTCAAGAGAAGCTCCGCCGCCTGTTGAAATGTGAGTCATCTTGTCGGCGAAACCGAGGTTGATAACAGCAGCAGCCGAATCTCCTCCGCCGATAACCGTTGTAGCATCGGCATCCGCAAGAGCCTTCGCAACCGCGATTGTTCCCTTTGCCAGAACAGGATTTTCAAATACTCCCATAGGTCCGTTCCATACAACTGTCTTCGCAGACTTGATTTCGTTTGCGAAAAGCTCCATTGTCTTTGTTCCGATATCAAGTCCCATCATGTCGGCAGGAATCTTATCAGCGTCGACTACCGATGTTTCAATTTCAGCGTCAATCGGGTCAGGGAAGCTCTTTGCGATAGTTGTGTCAATCGGCAAAAGGAGCTTTTTGCCGAGTTTTTCAGCCTTTGCGATCATTTCCTTGCAGTAGTCAACCTTTTCGTCGTCAACAAGCGATGTTCCGATTTCATATCCCTTTGCCTTGAGGAAAGTATATGCCATTCCTCCGCCGATGATAAGAGTATCGCACTTTTCAAGAAGATTTGCGATAACATTGAGCTTATCAGCAACCTTTGCGCCGCCGAGAATTGCCACAAACGGTCTTACAGGTGATTCAACCGCGTTTCCGAGATACTCGATTTCTTTCTGCATAAGGTAGCCGACCGCTGTTTCCTTAACAAACTTTGTTACGCCTGCCGTTGAAGCGTGAGCTCTGTGAGCAGAGCCGAAAGCGTCCATAACGAAAACCTGATCGTCAACAAGGTCTGCAAGTTCCTTTGCGAAGCCTTCGCCGTTTTTGGTTTCTTCGTCTCCGCGGAAACGTGTGTTTTCAAGAACAACGATCTCGCCGTCCTTCATTTCGGCAACAGCCTTCTTAGCGTTTTCGCCGACTACATTGTCATCCTTTGCGAATGTTACTTTTGTATTTACGAGCTGTGCAAGTCTTGCAGCTGCGGGAGCAAGTGAATACTTTGCCTCCGGACCGTTCTTCGGTTTTCCGAGGTGTGAACAGAGAACAACCTTTGCTCCGCTTTCAACGAGTTTGTTAATTGTAGGGAGTGCAGCTGTGATTCTGTTGTCGTTTGTGATAACTCCGTCCTTAAGAGGAACATTGAAGTCAACTCTGACGAGAACCTTTTTTCCCTTAACATTGATGTCGTCAACCGTTACTTTTTTGAGACCTGCCATAATCAGACATTCCTTTCATATACAAATAAATTTTTAACGTTGTTAAAATATAAACAACCTTTAATTACTATTCTATAACAAATCCTGCATAATTACAAGGGGTTTATAAAATAATTTTATTAATCAGTCCCACTCATAGCTTGTGAGCTTTCCCTTTCGTGCCAAATCGGGGAAATCCCACTGCCTTAAAACTTCATAAGCGGCTATCGCGACTGTGTTTGAGAGGTTTAAGCTTCTGAGCGTATTTCTCATCGGAAGCCGCACGCAGGTTTCCTTATTCCTGTAAAGCAAATCTTCCGGAAGTCCTTTATCCTCTCGTCCGAAAATCAGATAGGCATTATCGGGATAGGAAATTTCGGTATAGAGATTAAGTCCTTTGGTTGTAAAATAAAAATATTTTCCGCCGTTTGTCTTTTCAAAAAAATCGTCAAGGCTGTCGTAGTAGGTTATATCAAGCTTATCCCAATAGTCAAGCCCTGCCCTCTTGAGATTTTTATCCGTTACCTCAAAACCGAGCGGACGGACAAGATGAAGTCTCGCTCCGGTTACAGCGCAGGTTCTCGATATATTTCCCGTGTTTTGAGGTATCTGCGGCTCGACAAGGACAATATTTAAATTTTTCACGTTTGTCTCCTTAAAAGCTTGTTTACAATGTTGTATAGTTTGAAATTATTTGATTCGACGTAAGCCAGCTGAGACAGCTTTCAAGCATTACTCCCTCTCTCGGGTCGGTTGAATAGCTGTAAGTCGTCTTTATTGCAAGCTCGCAAAACTCAGTCGCGCGGCATATAGCAATCGGCAGGCTGTCCCCTTTGATTATGCCTCCTACAAGCACGCTTGCGAAAATATCTCCCGAACCCGGATAATGCTTCGGAACATAGTCGCACACGACCTTCCAAAACGAATTGTTCTCCCTGTCATATCCGATATTGCATCTTTTTCCGTCGGCAAGGTCTATTCCGGTTATGACGACGATTTTCGGGCCCTTTTCGGAAAGCCTCACAAGCATGCTTTTTGCCGCAAACGCCGTCATCGGCGCTGTCGGATAATCCGTTTTCAGCAAAATAGAAGCTTCTGTAAGATTCGGGGTTATTATATCGGCGGCGGCGACAAGCTCACTCATTCTTCGGCAAAGCTCGTCGGTATAGGTTCGGTATCTCTTTCCGTTGTCGCCCATAACAGGGTCAACAACCTTCAGCGCCTCGGGATATTTTTCAAAAAACTCAAGGCAGTGGTCAACCTGCTGTTCGGACGCCAAAAATCCGCTGTAAACGCAGTCGAAGCCTACCTTCTGCGCTTTATAATGCTCAAGCGCCGGCAGGATATAGTCGGTAAGGTCTCTCATGACAACATCACCAAACCCGTTTGTATGCGCTGATAAAATGGCTGTCGGGACAGGGCAAGCCTGAACTCCCATTGCCGAAAGCGTGGGAATTATAACCGTAAGCGAGCATCTTCCGACTCCGGAAAGGTCGTGAACCGCCGCTACTCTTTTGCAAATATTCATTAAAAAAGCCTCACAAATTTAAATTACGACTGAAATTATACCACATTGATTTAATTTTCACAACTATTATTTTGAAATTGTTTTTCCTCAAAAACTCTCGGATATTTATAAGCAATATGCCGAAAATATTAATGAAGCAAATTGCGAAAGGTGGTTTATTTTATGAATTATTCTTCCATGATTAAAGGCATTGCCGCAGGAATGGTAGTAGGAGCAATAACCTACGCGGTCTCAAACGCTACGGCAAGAGACCGCAGACGTTTAAAATCAAATACATTTAAGGCGGTGCGGTCTGTCGGAAACGTCATAAACGGCATTACTTCGATGATGTCTTAACTAAAACGGCTCTCAAAGTGCGAACGGGTCTTCCGGCGCACTTTTATTTTTTAAAAAAAGCCGCTCCTTTTTTCTTCGGAGCAGCTTTTCGTATGAGTTATTTTATAATTTTTTTTGGCTTTGAAGCGCTTTTATCCTTGTTTTTATCAAAAACGCCCGTTAATGTCTTTTTCTCTTCGGCAGGCGTCTGAGACTCAATTTCGGCGGCATCCTCAAAAACTCTGTCATCATCGCCGGCGTCAAGATAAGCAAACTCGGGATTTTTCTCGCCTCTGCTGTCATAAAACGGCTGAATTACATATTTTCTGATTACGGGAAACGAATTATAGCAAATTATCAGTCCGAGCAGAGAAAGCGGAAGAAACGGCAAAAAGAAAAACGATATAGGATAAAACAAAATTGTGAGAAACAAAATTAAAACAGCGAATACCAGCGTAATTAAATTTTGCTTAAGCGCTATAGCGGTCAGATAAAACGAGTTTTTCAAAATTTTAAAAAGCGACAGATTAGTTGAAACTATAAGCAGATAAATGTAAAAATGCATTATCAAAAATATAAAGCACAGTGCTATGCAGATGACGTAAGGAATAAAAAACGCGCTGTTTTGGTCTGACATATGCTGATAAACCGGAATCGCCACAAAAACGGCTGTGCAGAATATCACGTCGACAAAGCCCATTGCAATTCCCTGCTTAAGATTCTCTCTGAAAGTCTTGAAAAAATCATGAGCCATAAATACCGGCCGGCTTTGTGACATATTTCTGAGAACTTTCATAAATCCGCAGGTCGCCGGTCCTATAACAACAGCCTGCACAAGAAGCAAAACGCCTATTAAAGCGAGCATTGTGGTTTCATCTTCGACTTTTCCCGCAGTCCATAGTGCCGCAAGCAGAGGAATATAAAAAACCGCATAGAGCAAATTCAAGGTTATAAGTTTCCAAAAATGATCGAGAAACACGTCCGCAAACTTAAAAAGGGCATTTTTCTCCTGAGGATTTTTCGGTATTCCGGGTCCGTTTAGGGTATATTTTTCTTTCTTCATTTTTATATTCCTTTCAAAATTTTTTTATGCGTATCTTACATAAACCAGAGACATCAGAACATCCAGCACCGCCGAAACAATCAGCGCTCCCTCCAAAACCATAAACCTTATACAGTACATTCTTATTTCCTCTCTTATTCCGAGACGGTTTTCACTCGTAAGCGACAGTGTTGCGTATGTATTAGACAGCCTTACCGCTTCCTTCGCTCCCAGAACAAGTGAAAAAGTAGAAAGCATTGCTCCGGGGAGAATCAGTATAATCACAGCTTTTATCCCATCAGCGCCCATGGAATAGTATATTTGAGAGACGCTTACTCCTATTCCCAGTCCCTTAAAAAACACCGCAAAAAACTCCGCCGGCTGAGCTATTGCGCAGAACCCAAGCAGAAATTCCGCTCCGAGCAGAAGCGACGCAGACAAAATCGAGCTTAATATTATTTCTCCTGCCTGGCCGTACGTTCTCAGATCAAGATAGTTTTGTCTTGCGGCAGACAAAGCGCTTATCACTTCCTGAGGCATTTTTTCAAACGCCAGGGTTCCTGCTGTAAGTCCTGCAAACGCCGCAGCCATAAGCAGAAGAAACAGTCTGTTTGCTCTATAAAACGAGAATTTTGTTTTTTGAGCGCTTAATAAAGTATCCTGTTTTTTTATACTTATTATGTTTTCCTGCATTTTAATCATTCCTTTCGTCTATGGTGTATACTATGCCGCAAGCATGTCCGTTAGAACGAAAGGTTTAAAGTATGTTTTTATATTATACTATATATTTTTTTATATTTCAACTAAAACCCTATTTTTTAGCGATTATTCGCGTGGTTTTTCTGCCGCTGTGTTATTTTGTTTTAAAAGGTATTGCTTTTTTTAATCGTTTATGCTATAATACTTTAAAATCTATTTACATTTGTTGTGTTTTACAGGAGGTTTTTTTATGAAGCATATCAGGACAGTCAACAAGGCAAACCTTAAGCAGACAGCTATCAAGGGCGGCTGCGGCAAATGTCAGGCTTCATGCCAGTCGGCATGCAAGACATCATGCACAGTCGCAAATCAGAAGTGCGAGAAGGATAAATAATTAAGCCTTTTAAAATGGCCGGTAAGGGACAGTCATGTCCCTTATCTTTTTTTAAGAAAAACTTATTTTGCGGAGATTTTATTATGGTACATAAATTTAAGCTTAACGGACTCAATATTGTTCTCGACTCAAACAGCGGCGGAGTTCATGCCGTTGACGATTTAATCTACGATCTGCTTGACAACGTCGAGCCGCCATTTGACGCCGAATGTCCGCAGAGGGTGCTTGAAAAGCTTTCGAAGAGCTATGATGAAGCGGATATAAAAGAATGCTACAATGAGATTGTTGAGCTTTATAACGAAAAAATATTGTTTTCTGAAGATGATTATGAAAAATACGCAAAGCTAAAAGTTGCATCCCCGATTAAGGCAATGTGCTTAAACATCGCTCACGACTGCAACCTCAGATGCGAATACTGCTTTGCAAAAACAGGTGATTTCGGCGGCGGACGCAAGCTCATGACTTTTGAAACAGGCAAAAAAGCTATTGACTTTCTGCTTGAAAGATCGGGCGACAGGCAAAACCTTGAGCTTGATTTCTTCGGCGGCGAACCGCTGATGAACTTTGATGTCGTAAAGCAGATTGTCGAATACGCCCGCAAAAGAGAAAAGGAATACGGCAAGAATTTCAGATTTACCATTACCACCAACGGCATATTGCTGACTGATGACAAGATCGACTTTATTAACAAGGAAATGTCAAACGTCGTTTTGTCAATCGACGGCAGAAAAGAAGTAAATGACCGCATGAGAAAGCGATGCGACGGAACCGGCAGCTACGATCAGATTATCAAGAATTTCAAAAAGCTCGTTTCACTCCGTGACAAGGACAAGGACTGGTATGTGAGAGGCACCTATACAAAGTACAATCTTGACTTTGCAGAGGACGTAATGAGTCTGTATAACGAAGGCTTCGACCAAATTTCGGTGGAGCCTGTTATGGCTGACCCGAAAGAGCCTTATGCGATTACAGAGGGAGATTTACCGAGGATTTTCAAGGAGTATGAGACTTTATCAAAAAAGATGCAGGAGCTTCGCGATCAGGGCAAATTCTGTAATTTCTTTCACTTTATGATTGACCTTGATCAAGGACCGTGCGCTGTCAAAAGGCTTAGGGGCTGCGGATGCGGTAATGACTACGTCGCGGTTACTCCCGACGGAGATATTTTCCCATGCCATCAATTTGTCGGAATTGACAAGTTTAAAATGGGAAATCTCGACGAGGGCACATTCAACAACGATATAAAGGAATATTTCTCTCAGGCTCATATCTACAACAAGCCTGAATGTAAAAAATGCTGGGCGAAATTCTACTGCAGCGGAGGATGCAACGCAAATAACTACAACTATGCAGGCGATATTCACAACGCTTACAAGCTCTCCTGCCAGATACAGAAAAAGAGACTCGAATGCGCTATTATGCTCAAGGTAATCAAAATGCTTGAAGAGTAATATTTCTTTTTATGAGGCATAAAAATCAAAGTGTTCATGCAAAGCCGAATTTGTATGAACACTTTTTTATTATGCTGTTTTATTTGAGTTTTAATGGTATCATAACGTTTGCAGAGTTTGAGCATTCGTCTCCCGATGAAAGTCTTGTAGCTCCGCACAGCATAACAGGCTTGCCGTCTTCGTCAAACATCAGCCACGGTCGCTCAACCCTGCTGACGCTCTGCGTTCCGTCCTCCCATTTAAAGCTGCTTTTCAAAACAATCGGATATTCCGAAGGCGCCCAATCATTGAGACCGTTTTTAGATTCAAACAGTGCAAGACCGTCTGCCTCGCCCGAAAAAACGCCCTCGATATCTCTGACAACCGCCATAAACCTACTGTCTGATTTTGAATACCAAATAAACGGATCCTCCGCTATAAATGAATCATCTGAGGGCTTTTGAGGGTTTGTAAAAATCGGCTTTTCAATCTTTATGAAAGGCCCCGGAGGGCTTTCAGAATAAGCAGCGAGATGTTTTACCGGACCTTGGCGGTCACGCATATTCCCGTCTGTATACTTTACGCTTTTGTATACCATAATTATACGACCGCTGATATCTGCGCAAACAGAGGGGTTTGTTATCAAAAGTGAGTCCCATGACTTAATGTCTCGCGACGGAGCAAGTACGGGAAGGTCAAAACGCGTCCAAGGTCCGTTCGGGCTTTCCGCAACCGCTACGCCTATCTGCTGGCGGTTTCTGTATTCCCACCAGTCGGGGCTGTATCCCGACGGGCCGTCTGTTATATGCTCCGGAGCGGTTGTACCCATATAGTAAAGGTAATACTTCCCTTTATATTCCATAATATAAGGGTTATGCGCTGTTGTTCCGTCCCAAAACCGCCTCCCTCCGGGACCGATTACAAGGTCTTTAAACACATACGGGCCGTCGATATTATCCGACACAGCGTGAGCTATTTCGGAATGTGACACCCAGCCTGTAAGAAAGCCCCAATTTCTCTCCCATCTTGAATAGTAAGCGTGATATTTTCCCTCTGCTTTTATATATGTTCCGCACCAGACATAATAGCCGTCGTCAGTCAGCCTGTTTTTTAAAGGTACAGGCAAAACCTTTTCAAGAAAATTACAGCTGTCAGTCAATATGCTCACCATCACTTTATAAATTATAATAATATTATCAGATTTAATTTCAAAAGTCAACAAATAATTTACTAAACTGCAGGTTTAAGATTTGCATTTTATACTTGAAATTGGCCTGAATATATGGTATTATATATATAAAAGTTAAAAAGGGGGACTATAGTATGAATATGGAGAATAAACTGTATTTTAACCGAACAAGAAAAATCAGCAGCGCCGTTATTGCCTCGGCATTAATACTGTCCTTGTTTTCATCTTGCGGGGATGCTTCACAAGACGGCGATTCGGGAACCGAAAAAACATCAAATACGGTCACCGAAAAGACAATAGCAAGTGAGAGTATGGCTGTTGAACCTGTTGAAGATGAGAATTACTTTGTCACCGACGATACGGTTACGGACAAGCTTGAATCGATTATGGATGTAATCAAAACGGTTACAGTGGATTTTCCGAAAACCGACTCCGAAAATCCTGTTGATATCGACGGAACACCGTACTATCCCGTAACAGATACGCGTTTTCCTGCGTACAGCGATTTCACCTACTATATTTCCGAAGCTCTCAACGATGAGGAGTTTGTAAGCACAGTGCTTGAAAGCGGCGTTTTTAAAGACATCGACGGCAAGCTATATATTGCCGAAACAAAAGCGACCTTGGATACGGGAATATATGACGGCTGGTATTATACTATTGTAACAAATGAAACTGTTCCAAATATGTTTGACGTTGATTTAACCGATACAGATGTGTTTGTTAAATGCTTTCTGCCGAATTTTAATGACGAAAGCAGTTACGGCGTGTGCCTTGATTTGATTTTTGACAACTCAGACGGCGAAATGCTTCTGACGAATAAAGGGGGCTGCCCGTTTGAAATGCCTAAGCCGGTCAGATACATAATAATTGACAAGCTGACATATGACGACAAAAAAACGATATCAGATTATATGGAAAACTTTCACGCAACTTTTGACCCATACTTTCAGCGCGGCCTTCCTGTAATCACTGATGAGAATTGGCGAAAAACTCCTGTCTCGATTGAAAACGGATTCAGCTACTATGAGGTTGACACAGAAGCAGCAGGTGTTTCATCCACCGAGGAAATGTATGAAAACTGCATGAAATATGTCACTGAAAATTTTGCACAAGCCAATATAAACCAGCACCTTGATTACACGAGCGATTCAGACACTCCGTTGTACAAAATGATTGACGGAAAGCTGTGCCTTACCCTTTCATATGACTCAATAGGAAATAACGGCTGGGGAATTTGGGTTGATAAAGACTTTGTTGTAAAAATCGACGGCGGATATTATTATTACGGATACTACTATAACCGCGGAAGATTTGTTTCATATTGCAGACTTAAACTTATATATGAGGGTGAGACACTTAAGGCAGACGAGCTTGTACAGCTTGACGACGCCTATGATTACGAGCTGGTTTATACTTATTTGAGCTAAAGTGAATAAAATAATCTGCGGTTTCAGCTTGAAATTTGTCTTATTTTCCGTTGACAAAAGCCGTGTAATTAAATATAATATAAAAAACCGATGATTGAGGGTAAGTAGACTTCGGTGCTTCATTTTAAGAGAGCCGCTGTTTGGTGGAAAGCGGCAGTGAAACCGTTGGCGAATGGACTCAAGAGGGCGACCTGAAAGGCGCGGGCGAACACAGCAAATATCAGCGCTGAGTATGGGAGACGTGTTCCGCACGTTAAAGCGGGTGACGCATGTTGGTGTGTCAATGAGGTGCGCGGCTTTTTAAGCTGCGAATTTGGGTGGTATCGCAGGAGTTTTATCTCTTGTCCCATGTTTTTGGGGCAAGAGTTTTTTTATTTCTCAAAGCCTCAACAGGCAGCAATCAGTACACGTAATTTTGAAAGGATGGTTCACAATGAAAAAAGTAATGGCATTTTTAATCGCGGCGGCAATGGCGCTCGGCTGTGCGGGATGCGCAGGCGGAGA